>JBKPSR010000011.1:0-5389 GCA_046735115.1 Actinomycetota bacterium | reverse complement strand
GACGCTCCGGGCGCGCCGCCAGGCGGGCGAGCTTCCGGACCTGCTGCTCGTACTCGAGCACCCGCCCGTGTACACGAAGGGCCGGCGCACGGAGCCCGGCGACCTGCCGATGGGCGAGGATTGGTACCGGGCCCAGGGCATCGACGTGTGCGACACCGACCGCGGCGGGCGCGTGACCTATCACGGGCCGGGGCAGCTCGTGGCCTACCCGATCATGGAGGTGGAGCGGGTCGCGGACTTCGTGTACGCCATGGAGCGCGCGATAGTCGCCGCACTGGCCGACGAGGGGATCGAGGCCGAGCCGCGCGAGACGCCGTTCACCGGCGTGTGGGTGGGCGACTCGAAGATCGGGGCGATCGGCGTTCGAGTCTCAGGCGGGGTGACGACGCACGGGCTGGCCGTGAACGTGGACAACGACCTTCAGCCGTTCGAATGGATCGTGCCGTGCGGCATCGACCACGCGCGGGTCACGTCGGTCTCGCAGCAGACGGGCCGCGCGCCCTCGCTGCCGTGCTTCCGCAAGCGGCTGGCGTGGCGCTTCGCCGAGGCCTTCGGCATGCGCCAGCGGATCGTGTCGTCGCGGCGGCTCGTCGAGCGCGAGCGGGTGGCGGCGTGAGCACCCGCTCGCGCGCCAACCCGGGCGGCGCCCGCGTGCTCGAGCTGATGGGCGAGGTGCGCCCGTTCCGCGAGCGCAAGCCCGCCTGGTTCAAGCGCCCGGCCCCCGGCGGCCCCGTCTACCGCAACCTGCGCGGGATGATCGAGAAGGAGGGCCTCCACACGGTCTGCCAGGAGGCCGCCTGCCCCAACATCGGCGAGTGCTGGGAGCGCGGCACGGCGACCTTCATGATCCTCGGCGACACCTGCACGCGCCGCTGCGGCTTCTGCAACGTCAAGACGGGCAAGCCCACCTTCCACGACCCGCTCGAGCCGCTGCGGGTGGCGCAGTCGGTGAAGCGCATGGGGCTTCGGCACGCGGTGATCACGAGCGTGGACCGCGACGACCTGCCCGACCTCGGGGCGAGCGCCTTCGTCGGCGTCATCCGCTCGATCCGGCGCATGGCGCCCGGGTGCAAGGTCGAGGTCTTGACGCCGGACTTCCGCGGCGAGGAGATGCCGCTTGCACGTGTGATCGCCGAGCGGCCGGACGTCTTCAACCACAACGTCGAGACGGTGCCGCGCCTCTATCCGCTCGCGCGTCGCGGCTCGCGCTTCCTGCGCTCGTGCCGCGTGCTCAGGAACGCCAAGGAGATGGGCGGCGGAGAGTTGGTGACCAAATCCGGTCTGATGACCGGGCTCGGGGAGACGAAGGAGGAGCTGCTCGAGGCGTTCGGCGTTCTCCGGGAGCACGGTGTCCAGGTGCTCACGGTGGGCCAGTATCTGCGGCCGACGCGCGATCACCTCCCCGTCGCGCGCTACTGGCATCCGGACGAGTTCGCCGAGCTCGAGCGCGAGGCCTACGCGATGGGCTTCGAGTCGGTGGCCGCGGGTCCGCTGGTGCGCTCCAGCTACCACGCCGAGCAGACGCTGGCGCAGGCCTCCTCCGGCTGACCCCCGGCCGATCCCGGCATCATGGCCCGGGCAAGACGTGATCCCGCTCAAGGACGACATCCCGACACGGCGCACGCCGATCATCACGATCGCCCTGATCCTGATCAACGTGCTCGTGTACTTCGCGTTCGAGCAGGGGCTGTGGGATCTCGGCACCACGGGGAACGAGCGCGTAGTCGAGTACGGGGCGATCCCCAACGAGATCACCCATCCCGGCACGCAGTGCCTGACCGACCCGACCATGAGGTTCGTCGAGTGCCGAGCGAGCCAGTTCGTGTCCGGTCAGCCGCCGTTCTGGGTGACGATGTTCACCTCGATGTTCCTCCACGGCAGCCTGCTGCACCTGGGCGGGAACATGCTGTTCCTCTGGATCTTCGGCAACAACATCGAGGACTCGATGAACCGCGCCCTGTTCGTCGTCTTCTACTTATTGGGCGGACTTGCCGCACTCGGCCTCCAGGTGGTCGCGGACACGAACTCTGCGATACCGACCGTCGGGGCGAGCGGGGCGATAGCGGGGGTGTTGGGCGCTTACGCCCGCCTGTATCCGCGGGCCCGGGTCGTCACCCTGGTGTTCATCATCATCATCTTCACCGTCATCACCCTGCCCGCCGTGCTCGTATTGGGTGTGTGGTTCATCCTGCAGCTGCTGCCCGCGTTCAGCGATCCGGTGTCGGCCGGCGGCGGTGGTGTGGCGTACTACGCTCACATAGGCGGGTTCCTGTTCGGGCTGCTCCTGATCAAGCTGTTCGCCACGAACGTGCACGAGGACTACGAGCGCTCGCACCGTATTCCCGTGTACTGATGGCCCGGACATTCGTCCTCGCCGGCAGCCTCGTGATCATCTGTCTGTTGGCGTTTCTTACGGTGAAGGTCGCGGTGGAGGACGGCGTGGACATCCTCGTGGTCGTGTCGGGAATCGTGCTTCTGGTGTTGGGCGTCGGCGTGCTCGGCGCCCTGACGACGCCGCCGCCCGATGGCTAGGCGGAGGACCGCCGGCGGGCCGCCGCCCGTGCCTCCGCTCATCCTCCAGGGCGGCCGGCGGCGCTCGCGCGCCGGGCGCCTGATCGCCATCGTGGCGATCCTCGCGGCCCCGATCGGGGTCGCCGCCGCCGCGCTGCTCACGTTCGGGGACAGCACGGGCCACGGAGCGGCGAGCAGGCCGGCGTCCGCGCGCTCGGAGCCGGTGCGCACGACGCTCGACTCGACGCCTGAGCCGGGACCGCTGATCGAAAGCGAGCCAACGCCCGCCGTGCCGCTCACGGGGGTCGACGCCTTCCACGTTCACCTGAGACACCCTCCGCGCGCGGGACTCGTCTTCAACGTTAAGAACGGCGACGTACTCTGGCGCGAGCGGCCGCTGCGTGTGCTCCCCATCGCGAGCCTGACGAAGATCATGACCGCGCTGCTCGTGGTGGAGCGGAGCCATCCCGACGATCCCGTCCGGATCACGCCCGCGGCGCTGCACTACTCGGGCTCGGGGATCGGGCTGCTGCCGCGCGGGAAGCGGGTGCGCCTGGAGACGCTCCTGAACGGCCTCCTGATCGTGTCCGGGAACGACGCGGCGATCGCTCTCGCCGACCATCTGTCCGGCTCCGAGCGCCGCTTCGTGGCGGCGATGAACAGGCGCGCGGCCGACTGGAAGCTCAGGTGCACCCACTTCGCGTCCTCGCACGGGCTCGAGGACGGCAACCGCTCCTGCGCCCGCGACCTCGCCGTGCTGACCCGGCTCGCGATGGCGGAGCCGCGCATCCGCCGGATCGTGCGACGGCGGCAGGTCGACTTCCGCTTCCCGATCAAGGGCCACCGCCTCTACCTGTACGGCCACAACCCCCTGATCCGCCTGGGCTATCCCGGCGCGGTCGGCCTCAAGACCGGCTACACGAGCGCGGCGGGGCGCTGCTTCGTGGGCGTAGTCCGCCGCGGCCACCGCACCTACGGCGTGGTGCTCCTGAACTCGTTCGATCCCGGAAGGCAGGCGTCGAAGCTGCTCGACGCCGCGTTCGCTCGGCCGTAGCGTCATCTCCGAACCGCTGCGTCATTTGGCGCGCGGCTCGCGCCTAGGGGATGCCCAGGCGGATCTCGCAGCGCGAGGCCGAGTCGACGCCGGCGCCGCCCCGGCAGACGTCCCTTACGGGACCGCCGTTCAGCCGATCCAGGCCGAGGGCCGGGCCTAGCGTGTCACGGCCGGAGCCGCCGTTCCACCGCCGAACGGCGAACGCGAGTCGCCTTCGTGGATCGTCCAGGGTCTAGGCGGGAATCTGCTGCGAGCGCGCCGCACCCAGAATCAACGCGGCGGCATCCTCCGGCGTGACGTGGTCCGTGTTGATCACGATGTCGTAGTGCGTCGGGAGCTCTGCGGACGTGCCATAGAAGCGCTTGAGGTAGTCGGCGCGGCCCGCGTCGCCTCGCGAGATCAGCTTCTTCGCCTCGCCCTCGCCGATGTTCTGTTCCTCGGCGAGACGCCGCGCTCGGGTCTCGGGTGATGCCGTGATCATGACGCGCAGCACATCGGGGTTGCCGCCCAGCGCCAGCGAGGCCGCGTGAGCGACAATGACCGCATTGCCGCGCTCCGCGCTCTGCTCGAGGACGCTACGGATCAGGCCGCGCAGGGCGTCGCGGTCCGGGCTCTGGTCCTCGAATACGGGCGCGTAGCCGGACACTCCTGCCGCTCCGGCCGGACCGATCTCACCGAGACTCTCGAGCATGCGGGCCAGCACGGACTTGCGCCGCTCGACATCGGCGACGACGTCTGCGGTCACCCCCGCCTCCTGCGCCGCCTGCGCGACGATCTGCTCGTTGACCACCTGGAACCCGAGCTCGCGCGCGACGATCGGCCCGACCTGCTCGCCGGCCGATCCGTCGGTGGGCGAAATGGCGACGACTCGGTAGGCCACGGCCCGAAGCTACTCGCGGCGGTCCGCCGGAGTCAAGGCCAATACGTCGTTCATGATCGCCGCCTTCCCGCTAGGAGGCGAACTCGAGATTTGATGGCGCCAGCCGAGACTGACCGGCGGCGCCACCGAAGCTGAGCGTCCGTTGGCGCCGAGTCGTTGCGAACGTCGCACACCTGTCACGTGTCTCGGCCTACCGTCCGCTTATCGCACCGCTCAAGCCCAAGGGCGACTTCGCGGAAGTCATGATCGCGGCGGACCTGATCCGCCGCGGGTACAAGATCGCGATCCCTATGGGGAGGATTGGGACCTCGATCTGATCGTGTGCCGCGATGAGGCACTGGAGCGGGTGCGGTGCAAGTACACGAAGTCGAACGGCGTCTACATCACTGTTCGTGCCGATCTCACTCACTGACGAACGGCAGAGTACGTGTCACGAAGCATTACACCGCGACGATGATCGAATGACTCGCGGTCTAGGACGCGACAACGGAGCGCTGCTACTACGTGCCATCGAGCGAGTTCGGCGCGGGGATGAGCATGATGCACCTGCGACTCCAACCTGCTCGAAACACCCACCGCCGCCGGGTTCGGCTAGTGGACGGATACCTCCAGATTTAAGAGTGGAGCCAGCCGGATTCGAACCGGCGGCCTCCCGGATGCAAACCGGACGCTCTACCAACTGAGCTATGGCCCCAAATCGCCTCAGATGGTAGGCGGTTGGCTGCTTTCGCCGGTTGGGGTCCTTGGATACGGCAAGGCGAGGCGCTATGGGCGATGAGGTGACCGAGGAGCGCGCGCGGGCAGAGGAGGCCGAGGACGGGTCGGCGCACGCAGACTGAGAAGGAGCCGGCGCCCGGGCCTTCGGAGGTCTCGAACTACCGCGTCCAGCACAATGGCGCGCGCGGCCCCTGCAAGGGAGGCATCCGCCTCTACACGGAGGTCGA
>JBKPSR010000010.1:0-12700 GCA_046735115.1 Actinomycetota bacterium | reverse complement strand
CCACTTCGAGCAGACCGAAAAGCACACCGGGGAGTTCGTTCCCGTCGGCGGCGGCCTGACCTACGTCGAGCAGGGCAACGTCGAGAAGATCGTCGTCAACCGCCGGCCGCTGGGCGCAGGCGGGGTGATCAACTTCACGCTCGTCAACAACGACGCCTTCGTGGTGATCGAGGATGGTCACATCGTTGCGCAGGCCACCATCCGGATACACGAGCTCGAGCGCTTCACCGGAGTCGATACGGATGGCGACGGCTTCGCCGACCGTGTCAGGGTCGACTTCTACAAGCCCCGGCTGAGCTGCCCCGACGCGAGCTAGTTGCGTGTTCTCAGGCCCCCCTCGACCAAACGATTCTCTTGGCCCGGACTGTCGCGCGCGACAGTCCGGGTGCCGAGGATCTTGCGGCTGGCCACGCCTGTACGTGGTGTCCGCCGAGCCTGCGGTCGTCCCGCGTACCGACGAGGAGAGTGGTCTCAGTGTGGTTTAGGACACCGATCGCTGTGATTTTGACCGCGGTGGCCGCGCTCGCCTCCGGCTGCGACTTCGGCGGGCGTGGCGACAAGGCGGGGGGTTCCGAGACGCCGCTGCAGCTGCGTCTCGCCGCCGCCTACCCCAACGACACGCCGGATGTCCCGGCGGTGCGCTTCTTCGCCTCGCGTGTCGCAAAACTCTCGGGCGGATCGGTGCGCGTGCGCGTTGTTTTCAGCGCCGCCGGAGAAGACGCCGTCGACCCGGAGGGTGACGTGGCGCGCATGGTGCGCGACGGCGACTTCGAGCTCGGGTGGATCGGCGCGCGCGCCTGGGATCGGCTGGGCGTACGGAGCTTCCGAGCCCTGCAGGCGCCGTTCTTCGTGACGAACTATGCACTGCTCGATCGGATTGCGGCCGGCCGGCTCGCGCGCCGAATGCTGCAGGGGCTGGATGAGGAGGGGTTCGTCGGGCTGGCGCTCGTGCCCGATCGGCTGCGCCACCCGATGGGAGCCAGGCGTCCGTTCAGATCGCTGAGCGACTTCGCGGGCGCCGGCGTGCGCGTGGTGCCCTCGCACGTGTCGGACGCGCTGATGCGGGCGCTGGGTGCAAGGCCTGTTCACGTGAGCAACGACGCGATGAACAGCGCGGTTGCGCGCGGCCAGGTAGACGCGCAGGAACAGTCGTTCAATGGCGGCCGCTATGTGACCGCCAACGTCTCCTTCTTTCCGAAGGCGCTGACGCTGTTCGCCACCCGCGGCGGCTACGACCAGTTGGACGACGGTCAGCGTCGGGCGCTCCGCGATGCGGCCGAGCAAACCGTTGCGCGCGTCGTCGCGCACCCGCCGCTGGAGACCGCGCTCGCGCGCCGCTATTGCGATGGCGGCGGCCGAGTCGTGAATGCCAGCCGCGACGATGTCGCGGCGCTGAGGCGGGCCGCGCAGCCTGTCTATACCGCGCTCGAACGCGACGCACAGACGCGTGGCCTGATTGCGGCGATCCGCCGGCTGAAGGCGACCATGCCGACGGCCGCCGTCACCGCGCCGCGCGCATGCGCGCGTCAGCGGCCCGATGCGACCGGCCGCCGAGCTTCGGCGTCCACTCTCAACGGCACTTACCGCTGGCGGTTCACGAAGGCTGGAGCGATCAGGGCCGGGGATCAGAACGATCCGGAACTCGACGAGATGCTCGGCACCATCAACACGATGACGCTGCGCGACGGCAAGTGGCTGCTCCAAGGCGGCGCCACGGGCACCTACAAGGTCGTCGGAAACCGAATCATCTTCGACTGGCCGGCAGTCGCCGACACGCTCACCTTCACGTTCAAACGTCTGGGGGGCGGCGATCTGGACGTGAAGCCAGTGCTGCCGATGGATCCAGGCGACCGCTTCGTCTGGGCCGCTGAGCCATGGCGGCGCATCGGACCGCCCATCCGCGACATCCCCTAACGGGTGATGGTGAGCACATAGCACGCCTCGCTGACCCAGCGGTCGCATGCAAAGAGACCCGAAAACTGTGTTCGTGCGAGACGCCGAAGATGCGGACGCCGCGGGGAGCGAGAGATCGCGCCAAAGACACCTTTCTTTGGCAGCCGACTGCCGCTTGGTCGGCCCCGGCCTTTGGCCCGATCCGCGCGCGGCGCAGCGCCGCCGACGCACGAGAAGCCCCATCTTCCAAGGAACCTCTGTTCGTTCCCTTAGGGCGACGCCCCGATGGAGCTGCGCGCACTCGGCACGACGGGAGTGGCTGTCAGCGCGTACGCGCTCGGAACCATGACCTTCGGAGCCGAGGCCGACGAGGCGGCCTCGCACGCGATGCTCGACCGTGTCCTGGAGGCCGGCGGCGGCTTCGTCGATACCGCCGACGTCTACGCCGAGGGCGCCTCGGAGGAGATCATCGGGCGCTGGCTCGAGAAAGAAGAGCGGGAGGCGACCTGGGCCGTGATCGAGGCGGTCGGGGAGATCGCCGACACGCTCTGCACGCTCTGCAACTCCATGGCGCTCGCGGCGGCCGGTCGACCCGGCGTGACGTCGACGATCCGCGCCACGCGCACCGTGGAGCAGCTCGACGACAACATGGGCGTGGGGCTCGAGCTGGAGCCCGAGCAGGCACCCGGCTCGACGACGTCTCCGACGCCGGCCTACCCGCCTACCCTTACGGCTTCATCGAGGAGATGAGCCACGACCGCACGGAGCATGCAATGGCTGAGACGAAAACTGGAAAGAAGGCGTCCAAGGGATTCACGGCCGAGGAACGGGCCGCGATGAAGGAGCGCGCCAAGGAGCTGAAGGGCGCGCGCGGGGGCAAGGCGGACGGGGAGAGCGACGTGCTCGCGAAGATCGCCGAGATGCCGAAAGAAGATCGCGTCATGGCGGAGCGGCTCCATGCCCTCATCACCGCCAACGCGCCGGATCTGTCGCCGAGAACCTGGTACGGGATGCCCGCGTATGCCAAGGACGGCAAGGTCGTCTGCTTCTTCCAGAGCGCGCACAAGTTCAAATCGAGATACGCGACGCTCGGCTTCAGCGACAAGGCGAATCTCGACCAAGGCGCCATGTGGCCGACCTCCTTCGCGCTCAAGGGGCTGACCGCCGCCGAAGAGAAGAAGATCGGCGCGCTCTTGAAGAAGGCACTGCGTGACTAGATCACTGTGGTCTTGCCCTCGAGCAGCACGTCCCTTCAGACACTGGCCGCGGCGAGGACGGAACGGTCGCGGCCGCTTCCGATCTCGGAGAGGATCGCCGTCAGGTGCGGGATAGCGCCAAGGACGAACAGGCCGGCCAGCGCTATGACGAGCAGCTCGTACCCCCCGACGGCGAGTGCGGCGCCCCCAACGGCCGCGCCGACGAGGTACCCGAACTGGCCGGTCGCCGCGCGCACGCCCATCGCTGAGAGCCGCCGTTCGCCGGCCGACTGCAGCGCCAGTGCGCTCCCCGCGACCGTACGTGTGGTGGCGACCAGCACCAGGGTCGCCATGATCGCGGTGCTGGCGGCAACGCCGGGCCGCACGGTTCCAAAGAGCACGGTCAAGAGCGCGGAAGCCAAACCGAGCACGACGAGCAGCTGACGCGGGCTGCGCGCGAGCCACGGGCGAGCGAGCACGTTACCCGGCAAGGCCCCGAGCGCGGCAATTCCGAGGAGCGCGCCAACGACGCCGGGCGTGACGGAGTACGAGTCCACGAGCAGCGCCCCCGCGAAGACGAGCACCCCGCTCCACGCCGCGTAGGAGATCAGCTCCGGGAACGCCCACGCGGGCAGACTGCGGAGGGAGCGCCCCGGGGTGCTCGAACGCGAGTGTCGCGGCACACGCGCGAGCGCCAGCACGCCGACCAGCGAGGCGGAGAGCGGCACGCCGACGAGCGAGTAGCGCCAGTCGAGCTCAGCGAGGAAACCGCCGAGCGGCATACCGGCCAGCCACGACATGGGCTGCCCGAGCGAGGCGATCGCGAGCGCCCGCGCGCGGCGACCGGGTTCCGTCCACGCAGCTGACGCAGCCAGAGCACCGGAGATCAGGACGCCGGCTGCAGCCCCCACGGCCGCCTGGCCCGCCGCCAGCACGGCCAGGTTCGGCGCTGCCGCGCTGGAGATCGCGCCCGTCGCGAGCATCGCGTGCCCCGTGACCAGCGTCCGGCGGAGATGGAGCCGTGAGCCGAGCAGGGCGACGGCGACCGCGGCGCCGCCGCCGGCGAGGCCACCGAGCGTGCGGAGCTGCCCGGCGGCGGCGACCGACACACCAAGCTCCCGAGCCGCGGAGGGGAGCACCAGGGCGAGCGAGAGCAGCCCGGCTTGAGCGGCGAACATCGCCGCGAAGAGGGCCGTGACGCCATGGTTCCGCGCGGGGGCGCGGCCACGAGCTCGACGCCGCTCCGCGGCGGTCGCGTGCAGCTCGATCCGACGGGCGTGGGTAGGGTGAAATGCGAGCTGACTGTTCATGCCGCGACCGTACGCACGCCAAAGCGGCGCGACATCGGAGCCACCACCCAAAGTCGGGGCGGCCGCTGGCGGCTGTCACGTACGCGAGAAGAGCGCCGCGGCTGCTGCTCGCGCGGACTTTCCGGACACATTCAGCTTTCCGTAGATGTTCGAGAGGTGGCGCTCCACGGTGCGCGTGCTCAGGAAGAGACGCTCCGCAATCTGCTCGTTGCTGAGACCCGCGGCGACGAGCTCGAGCACCTCGCGCTCGCGGTCACTGAGCTCGGAGAGATCGGCGGCCTCGGCGCGCGACCGTTCGTCGCCGCCGAGAAAGGTCCGGACCTCCGCGACGAACACTCCCCAGGCCGGCTCGCCGTCCTGGAGGATGTGATTGTCGGTCTCGAGCGTCACAAAGCGAGCGTCCGGTAGTAGCGACGCCAGGCGTCGTCCCTCGTCGTACGGCACCGCACGGTCGTCCCTGGCGTGCAGTACGAGGGCGGGCTGGGTGATGCTGCGCGCCGTCTCGCTGACATCCGTTTGAGTGCGCGACCGCCAGATCCGTGCCGCCATCTCGCCTGTGCTCGAGGCCTGTTGCATGTCGTCGTACCACCGCTTCTGCTCCTCGCCGGCGCTCGGGATGAACATCGAGCTGAAGACCTGCCGGAATGCGGGTACGGCGCCACCCCACCCGAGTCGGATGAGGTCTCCGTACACCCGCGACTGCTCGGCTGCAGCCTCGCCGCGGCGGTAGCGGCCGCGCGCATAACTCCCGTAGAGCACGAGATGCGTCACCCGCGCGGGGTTCTTGGCCGCGTACTCGATCGCGGTCGGCCCGCCTCCGGACAGGCCCAGCAGCGCGAAGCGCTCAAGTCCCGCGGCGTCGACCACGGACGCCAGGTCGGCAACGTATGTGTCGAGCGTCGGCGTGCCGTCGAACTGCCGGTCCGAGAGACCGCAGCCGCGCTCGTCGTAGCGAACCAGCGTGTGCCCGCGGCTCAGCTCTGTGACCCAATGTCGCCAGACCGGGCTCTGCCGGTCGTAGTCGAGATGTGTCATCCAGTTGCTCGCCTTGACCAGCGGCGGGCCCTGACCCTCGACCGCGTAAGCGAGCCCGACGCCGTCCGGAGAGGTGCAGAAGCGAGTCGCGTGCCTCAACGAAGCGATCGTACTTGTGGCGGGCCCCGGCGGCGTCAGCTTCGGTCCTAGCGGAGCCGACTGGGCCTGATCAGTCGGTGATGCTGCCGGCGCTCAGGTTCGCGACGGTCGCGGTCATGGCACCGGCGCGGTCGGAGGCGAGGAAGGCGGCCGAGTCGGCGACCTCGGCGAGGGTCGGGAGCCGCCTGAGCAGCGCCCCCTCCTCGAGGATCGCCTGGAACTGGGCTGAGGTGCATGCGCCGCGCCGCGGCGGTCGCGGGGATGAAGTTCGAGTTGGTGTAGAAGGCGATTGGGCGGGCGAAGTCGCCGGCGGACAGCTCGGTGATGGGGGTGCGATCGGACGCGGGACCCGGACCGATGGCGTTGAACGAGATGTCCAGGCCTCCGGCTCGCTCGACCACGGTGTCGAGGTGCTCGTCCACGGCCTCCGCGTCAAGAGCATCCACGTGTGCCGTCTCGGCGGCACCGCCCGCCGCGACGATGTCATCGGCGACGGCATCCGCCTTCGCCGCGTTGCGTCCCGCCAGAAAGAGCCGGGCGCCCTTGCGTGCAAAGGCCCGGGCTACGGCTCCGCCAATCGCGCCTGCGGCTCCATAGTCACGGCGATCTTGTCTTCGAGCAGCATGTCCGTTCGGACCACCGGCGGCGGCATGAACGGAACGGCACTCAGTCGAGGAGCGGCACGTCTTCGGTCAGGACCTCGAAGCCGGTTTCGGTGACGAGGACGTCGTCCTCGATGCGGATGCCGCCGAAGCCGAGCATCCGCTCGGCCCGCTCCCAGTCGACCGCTTCGCGGTGACGCTCGCGCAGCTCAGCATCGTGGAGCAGCGCTGGCACGAAGTAGATGCCGGGCTCGATCGTGACCACGTGCCCGGGGAGCAGCGGCAGGTCGACGCGCAGGCGCGGGAACTCGTCCTCTCTCGCGTCGCGCCCCGGAAGGACCTCCCCGGCGTCGCGGATGCCGAGCCCGACCATGTGCCCGACGCCGTGCGGGAAGAAGAGGAAGACCGGGCCCTGCTCCACCAGGTCCTCGGGATCGCCGCGCAACAGGCCGAAGTCGACGAGCCCCGAGGCCAGAATCAATGCGGCCGCGCGATGGATGTCGCGGAACTCGGCGCCCGGGCCGCAACGGCTCGTCGCAGCCCGGTTTGCCTCGTGCACCAGGGCGTGCAGCTCCGCCTGTTCGCCCGTGAACTGTCCCGAGACCGGATAGGTGCGCGTGATGTCGCTGGCGTAGCCGCGGACCTCGCCGCCGGCGTCGATCAGGACGAGCTCACCCGCCTCGAGCCTCCGTGCGCTCGGCGGAAAGTGCAGCACCGCCGAGTTCGGGCCGCCGCCGACGATGGTGTCGAAGGCCAGCGCGTCGGCCCCGTTGCGGAAGAAGGCGGCCTCGAGCTCGATCTGCAGTTCGCGCTCGCTCCGGCCGGGCTCGATCAGGGAGACAGCGGCCGCGAAGCCCGCTCGCGTCGCCTGCTCGGCGGCGCGCATCCGCGCCAGCTCGTGCGGGTCCTTCTGCCGGCGGACGTGATTGAGCGCGGCGCGGGCGATCGACTCGAGGTCGGCGTCGGAGGAGAGGCCGGCGGTGCGAGCCCCGCGCGCGCCAAGGCAGGCGATGCGACGGCCGGCTCTTGCCGCCAGCCAGTCATCGAGCTCCGGGAGCGGCGTGCCCTCGGCCCCATCGTCCGGCGCGCCCTCCCAGAGGCGCTCCGCGCGTGTCACCGGCGCGACGAAGTCGGCCCAGCCCTCGGCCGGGTCGAATGCGAGCACGCCCTCCGGGCGCTCTCGGTCGGTCAGGTAGAGGTACTCGGAGTGCGAGCGGAAGGGGTAGGTGAGGTCGGCCCGTCCCGGGACATGGATGGGCGAGCCGGCGCCGACCAGAACGATCGCGTCACCAAGGTCCCAGCGCTCGGTCACCGCTCGGCGACGGCGCTCGAGCTGCGCGGCGACGTCTCCCTCGTTCTCTCTCATCGGCTCACCCGGTGAAAGATGATCTTGTCCACGGGGTCGCCGGTCTGGGTGGTCAGCGTCTCGCGAATGATGTTCCTGCCGATGACGGAGTAGCGAACCTTCAATCTGATCGTCGAGCTGTTGTTGGTGCACTCGATGACGAAGTCGTCGGACACCAGCTTCCCGCCGCTGACCATCAGGTCGTCCGCGGTGACGATCGCCCGGTCGGTCCCGTCACAGAGGGTGAACACCGTGTCGCGTCCGATCAGCGCGAACCCGGCGCCGCTCCTCTTCGTGATGCCCCGCCGCGAGTCGCCGCCGTCGAGCGGGTCGATCCCCATCCAATAGCCGGCGAACTGCCGCGCGGCCGGGACATGGCGGGCGCTCGAACGGCCAGATGTGCTCGCCGCACTCGCGACGAGAGCCAGCGAGCCGGCCACGAGCACGGCCGCGCACACGCTAAGGACGAGATGGCGCTTCATTCGGAACCTCCTGGGACGGGGATGGAAGCGGCGCTGCCGGTCCTGAACAGTGTCGCGAGAAGGATCACCACCGATCGGTCGCCTCGGTTTGCACCGAAGTTTCAGGGTGGCGGTGCAATGCGAGCCGCAGTGATCGGGAAAGCATGAGGAGCCCCTGGGTTGAGGTGTGCCCAGCCTGACACCCGAGCCGCGACTGGGTACGGTCTGGCGATGCCGACATCGGCGAGCTACGCGGCGCTTCAGACGAGCCTTCGTGCGTCGTGGCCGCAGTTCACGCTTCGGTCGGTTGGGGACGTCGAGCGGACATTCGTCGTCCTCCACTCCCTCACGCTCGACCTCCCGAGCCACCTCTTTCCCGTCTTCCCCGCGTATGAGGAGCGGTTCCTGTGCCTCGTGCTCAGTCTCCTCCGCGCTCCCAGGTCGCGCGTGGTCTACGTCACCTCGCAGCCGATACTCCCGCGCGTAGTCGACTACTTCTTCGGACTGGTCCCGGAGCTCGACACGCCTGACTCGCGCCGACGCTTCCACGTCGTCTCGCTCGTCGACAGCGCGAACCGGCCGCTCACGGAGAAGCTGCTCGAGCGTCCTGGCGCGATCGACCGCATCCGGGGGCTGATTCTCGACCCCGAGCTCGCTCTGCTGTTGCCGTTCACCACCTCGGAGCTCGAGCTGGAGCTCGCAGTGCGCCTCGGGATACCGATCTTTGGCGCGGACCCAGCTCTCGCGCGGCTCGGCACCAAGCAGGGCTCGCGCGGGGTGTTCTCGGACGCCGGCGTGCCGCATCCCCGCGGGCGCGACGTCCGCGACCGGGACGACGTCTTTCGGGCCGTCGACGAGCTCCGTGCGGAGCGCGAGGGGCTCGGCGATGCCGTGGTGAAGCTGAACGCCAGCGCCGGCGGGCTCGGCAATGCGCTCGTCCACGCCGGCCACGCGCCCGACGGAGGCTCCGCGGAGGCCGTGGCGGGACTGGAGCTCATCGACGAGAACCAGAACGTCGAGGATTACTGGGCAGCCCTCGGCACGGAGGGCGGGATCGTCGAGGAGCGCATCGAGGGCGATCCGCTCCGGAGCCCGAGCGTCCAGCTCCAGATCAGCCCGGCGGGGCACGTCGAGATCCTTTCCACACACGATCAGGTGCTCGGCGGGGATCAGGGGCAGAAGTACTTCGGGTGTCACTTCCCCGCCGACCCCGACTACGCCCCGGCACTGGCCACCGAAGGCCTGAAGGTCGGGCGCCGGCTGGCGGACGAGGGGGCGATCGGCCGCTGTGCCGTCGACTTCGTTGCCGCACCGGCGGACGGCGGTTGGCGGCTCTACGCCCTGGAGATCAACCTCCGCTGTGGAGGCACGACGCATCCCTTCTACACGCTGCAGGCCTTGACTGACGGCCGCTACGACCCGCTCGCCGCGGAGTACCGGACCCGGAACGGCGAGCTGAAGCACTACGTGGCGACCGATCACCTGGCGGGAGACGGCTACGCGACGCTGACCCCGGACGACCTGCTCGACGTGGCGGAGCGGCGCACGCTCGGCTGGGACTCGGAGACGGATACGGGCATCGCGCTCCACCTTGTCAGCGCGCTCGCCGCCGCCGGCTGGGTCGGCTTGACCGCCATCGGGGACACGCTCGATCAGGCCCGCACTCTCTATGGGGGCGTCGGCGCGGCGCTCGACGAGACCGTTCAGGCTCGATCGGAAACGCGCGCCTAGCGGGTTGGCCGCCCGCGCAGCGCTGGGCTAGGCTCGGCCGTGGATGAGAGCCCTGGCCGCCTACCGGGGCGTCTTGGGCATACGCGAGGCTCGGGCGCTCATCGGAGCCAGCGCCGCGTCGCAGATCGGCGACTGGCTCTACAACGCGGCGCTGCTCGGATACGTCTTCAGCGCGACGCACTCGGCCGCGTGGGTCGGTGCCGCCACGATCTGCCGCCTGCTTCCGTACGTCCTGCTGGGACCGTTCGGCGGCACCATCGCGGACCGCTATCCGCGCCGCCTGGTCCTGCTGGCGGGGGACCTGCTCCGCCTGGCGCTGATGCTCGTGCTCGCCGTCGTCGTCGCCCAGGACGGACCGGTCGCGCTGGTGATCGGCCTCGCGGCCCTGTCATCGGCGGCGGGGAGCGCCGAGCAGCCGGCCGCGCTCGCGCTCCTGCCGCGCCTGGTCGGGGAGAGCCGGCTCGGCCCCGCCAACGCACTGCTTCACACCGTCCAGGACCTGGGTGTGGTCGTCGGCCCGGCGATCGGCGCCGTGCTGCTCGCGCTGACATCCGCGTCCGTGGCCTTCCTCGCCAACGCCGGAACCTTCGCGGTGTCGGCGGTGCTCATCTCGATGCTGCCCCGCCAGGTCGCACAGGTCGCCAAAGAGCGCGGAGCCGGAGGCGGCGTGCTCGCCGGCGTGCGCACGGCCCGCGTCACACGCTTCGTGGTCCCCCTGTTCCTGCTCGTTGCGATGGTGGAGTTCACCTATGGCGCGCAGACGGTCCAGCTGGTGGTCTACGCCGAGCAGGCCCTCGACCTCGGCACCGGGGGCTACGGCGTCCTGCTCGCGGCCTCGGGCGCGGGCGGCCTGATCAGCGCGCTCTTCAACGGCCAGCTGGCCACGAGCCGGCGGCTCACGCTGGTCGTCGTGACCGCCGCCGTGCTCGCCTGCGGCACTCAGTTCGTCTACGCCGGCGGCGAGTGGCTGATCGTGGCGGTGGTGGCAACCGTGATCGGAGGCGCCGGGCTGGTGTCATGCGAGGTGGTCGCGGAAACCGTGCTCGCGCGCGTCGTGCCGAGCGAGACGCTCGGACGGGTCGCCGGCCTGTTCACCGCCAGCTCGATCGGGGCGATGGTCGGCGGCGCGGTCCTGGCCTCGCTGCTCGTGAACGCCGTCTCGCTGACGGGCAGCTTCTGGATTCTCGGCGCCGGCGCGCTGCTCGTCGCGGTGAGCTGCGTGCTCGGCCTGCGCGGGCTCGACGAGGCGAGCCGGCAGCGGACGGAGGCGCTCGCGTCGCGGCTGGCAATCGTCGAGGAGCTCCCCGTCACCGCCGGCGTGCCGCAGCTCGTGCTCGAGAAGCTCGCCTCCGCGTCACAGCTGCACCCTGTGCCGCCGAGCGTGGACGTGGTGGTACAGGGCGAAGCGGCGGATGCGTTCTACGCCGTCGTCAGCGGACGCGTCGTCGTCCACCGGGACGGCGCCGTCCGCGTGCGCCTGGGCCCGGGCGACAGCTTCGGGGAGCGCGGACTGCTCGACAACGCGCCGCGCAACGCCACGGTCACCACGGAGGTGGACACGGTCGTGCTCTGGATCGACGGCGATGTCCTGCTCGAGTCCCTCGAGGCCGCCCCGACCCTAACCCCGGCCCTGAACCTCAGCAGCAGCGCGCCCGGCATATATGTGCCTCCGGATGAGCCATCGGCGCTCGACGACCCCACCCGGGTCGAGACGTGAGCCGCGGCCTCGGCCTCGGTCAGCTGCGCCTCCGAAAGCGCGTGCACGCGAAGCTAGGATGAACTTCGCGATGGAGGCCGGCCAGCGCCTGGAGAGCGCGCAATGGGAGGCGGCGCGCGACGCATTTGAGGCCACGCTGCGCGAAGAGGACTCGCCCGACGCGCGCGACGGACTCGGCCTCGCCCTGTGGTTCCTCGGCCGGGTCGACGAGGGCATAGCCGCCCGCGAGGCCGCCTTCGATGGCTTCGTCGCAGCCGGTCGCTGCGACGAGGCGGCCAGGACGGCAGCGTGGATCTCGCACCAGCACCTGATGGGCGGGCGCAGCTCCGCCGCGCGCGGTTGGCTCTCGCGCGCGGAGCGCGCCCTCGACGACTCGCGCTGCGAGGGTCACGGCTGGATCACGGTCGAGCGCGCGCGCCACGCCGAGGCGCTCGAGGAGCGCGCCGAGGGTGCGCGGCGGGCGCTCGAGATCGCGCGCGCGACGGGCGCCTCGGACCTCGAGGTCTTCGCGCTCAGCCTCCTCGGCCGAGCCGAGGTGCGCGCCGGACGCGTCGCCGAGGGCATGCAGCTGCTCGAGGAGGCGATGACGGTGGCGTCGGCCGGGCGTGTTCGCAACGTCCACACGCTTGGCGAGGCCTACTGCAACCTGATCGAGGCGTGCACCAGCGCCGGCGACTGGGAGCGCGCCGCCGAGTGGTGCGAGCTGGTCGACGAGTTCGCGCGTGAGCACGGCATGATGCCCCTGCTCGGTGCCTGCCGGACGACCCACGCCGACGTCCTGGTGGCCCGCGGTCGCTGGCCGGAGGCGGAGGCGGCGCTCCAGAGCGCGCTCGAGACACACGCCCGGTACATCCCCAACATGGGCGCTCCGACCGTCGCCACCATGGCCGAGCTGCGGATCCGCCAGGGCCGGCTGCGCGAGGCGGAGCAGCTCCTGGCGGGCCGCGAGGAGCATCCATCGTCGCTGCGAGCGCTCGCCCACCTCCGGATCGCCGACGGCGAGCCGCGCGTCGCGGCGGCGCTGCTCGAGCGAGGGCTCAGCGCGGTGGAGGGAGACGCCGTCGGCACGACGCAGCTCCTGGCCTCGCTGGTCGACGCCCAGCTGGCGTCGGGCGACATGGACGGCGCGGCGGAGGCGGCGAGCCGGCTTGCGGATGTCGCGCGCGAGTCGCGGATCAGCCTGGCGGCGGCACGAGCCGAGCTCGCCGCAGCGCGGCTGCACCTCGCGGCTGGCCGCGCCGCGGACGCCGCCGAGCCCGCACGCCGAGCACTGGCGGAGTTCAGCCGGCTCGCGATGCCGCTCGACATCGG
>JBKPSR010000009.1:0-17425 GCA_046735115.1 Actinomycetota bacterium | reverse complement strand
CAGGTAGTCGAGCTCGCCCCAGTCGACGTCCTCGAGGAACTGCCGGATCGCCTTGTGGAGCATCGGGCCGCGCCAGGTGATCGCCTGGTCGCGCTCGTTCAGGAAGAACTCGATCGAGATCGCCTTGACGCCTGCGGGTCCCTCGAGCGGAAGGATCTTGCGCTCCGCGGAGACCTTCGGCCGTCCGTGCACGCCGAGCATGCGTGGGATCGAGTAGCCCCAGACGTCAGCGTCGAGGGCGGCGGCCCGCTTGCCCTCGGCCTGCAGCGCGGCGGCGAGGTTCGTTGTCACCGTGGACTTGCCCACGCCGCCCTTGCCGGAGCCGACGCAGATCACGTTCTTGACCGCGGCGAGGGCGCCCTGCGGAAGGCCGCCGTTCCGGCCGAGGCGCTGCGCGAGCGTCTGCTTCTCCTGGTCGGAGAGCACGTCGAAGCCCACGCCGACGTTCGCCACGCCGAGGCCCCTGACCTTCTCGGCGACGGCCGTCTGGAAGTGGTTGCGGATCGGGCAGCCGGCCGTCGTCAGCGAGACCACGACGTTGACGGTGTCGTCGTCGGGCTGCTCGATCGAGCGGACCATCCCGAGCGTGACGATGTCCTTCCGGAGCTCGGGATCGATCACTCCTCGAAGGGCATCCTCGATCTGTGCGCGAGTGGGCATCTGTGCTCAGTTAAGCAAAAGACCAACGCCGCCCCCGAAGGGACGGCGCTGGTGAGGGAGGAGAGATACTGCACTACCGGCAAACGTCACCGGCAGCCTCTCCCTGGCTCCTCTCCTCGGGAAGCCAGGGGTAAGTCCGCGCGCTAGGCGAGGGACGACACGCGACGCTCGAACTCGCGACGGGCCGACTTCACCTGGCGCTCCGCTTCGCGACGGTTCTGCTTCACCGTGCGCACGGCCGAGTTACGGCGCTGGCGCAGCTCCCGCTCCACGCGGGTGCGGGTGCGCTTCAGCTCGCGGACAGTCCGGTTGCGGGCGGTCGAGCCACGGCGCTCGAAGCGCTTGAGGCTCGTCTGCACTCGCTTGCCGACCTTCTCGAGCTCGCGCTCGGCGCTCTCGCGCCCGGCGAGGTACGGGCTGGCGGCCTCCGTGACGGCGTCACGCGCGCTGAGCGCGGCGCCGAGGGGGATGAGGGCCGCACGCTCGGCCTGCAGCTGGACGACCTGGAGGGTGTTCAGCTGAGCCTGGGCGCGGGTCTCCGCAGCCTTCTTCGCCGAACGGCTCCGAGCGGCAGCGTTGCGCCGGCGAGTAGCAGCAGCCTTCTGCGCGCTTGCCTTGCGCTGGCGCTCGGTGCGCGCCTGGGTCTGAGTGGTGGTGGTGGTAGCCATGGGGCCGATCTCTCCTTGGGGAACCTTATTAGATTTAACTTCGGTAGAAGTATACCGGCGAACACACGTACGTAAACCTCGTCAACGGGTTCGTTACATATGACGTGGTGTACGAGCGTCAGGCGGTCAGCGCCGCGGGGCCGGTGCGCTCGATCCATACGGCCGGATGTTCCAGCTCGCCGGGGGTCGGCATCGCCTCCGGGGCCGACCACACGCGGTTCAGCCCCTCCATGCCCGCCTGGTCGACCACGGCGTCGGCCCAGGACTTCCCCTGCTCGTACTGGCGCAGCTTCGCGTCGAACCCGAGCAGCCGCTCGATGATCCGCTGCGGGGCCGAGCGGCTCTGCCGGCGCCGGTCCATCGCGGCCCGCAGCTTCTCGTGGTCCGGGATGAACTCCGCCGCCACGGCGTCCATCACGTGCTCGGAATACCCCTCGATCACCGACATGACCGCCTGAACCTCGTTCATGAGCGCCTGCTGCTCCGGGGACTGCACGAGCGCGGCAAGCCCGCCCTCGCGGAAGGCCTCGACGAGCCGCGAGGGATCAGGGAACGACGGCAGCCCGCCCGCGTGGCCGTTCTGGATCCGGACCTCGAGCGTCTCGACGTACTTCCTGAGCAGTCCGCTCATGTGCTCGCGCAGCCACGGCACACCCTGGAACTGGAACACGTGTGTGAGCTCGTGGGCGCAGATCCAGCGCCCGAAGGACTCGGCGTCCACGTCCAGGTCGCGGACGGCGCCCGCGAGGTTGGGGCCCACGAACAGGAGGCGCGGTTCGGTGTCGCCTCCGAGGAGCGACACGTCGTACTGGCCGAGCACGCGGCTCGACATGTAGCCCATCACGAGGCCTGCCTCGGCGGCGAGGGTGGCCGCGGCGCCTGCCCGCAGCGCACCGGCCAGCGGCCCGGCGAAGGTGAGCCGCTCGTCGAGCCGCGCGGCCACCGGGTCGAGGATGTGCGACAGCGCGCCGAGGTTCACCTTTGCCCACTCGCCGCGGCCCACCACCTCGGCCGGAGGCGTGGGCGATCTGAGCGCGAGGCGCGTATAGCCCGCCACCGGAGTCTCCATCTCGGCCGAGAGCGCGCCGGCGTCGAACGGGACCGGCTCGTCCGATCCCCGTCCCGCCGCCAGCGACGCGATCTGCCTGGCTAGACCCCAGTCGACCATTCGGCTCTCAAAGGTAGAGCCTCAGAGGTCCGGCAACCGCTGCTTCAGCTCCGCCACCGGCGCAAACAGGTCGCCGTGCTCCTCCACCCGCGCCAGTACATCCTCGGCCTCGAAGACGAGCGCGTCCGCGTCGCCCTCCTCGACCTCGTCCCACGAGAGCGGGGTCGACACGGTCGGTCGGTCGCGCGCCCGCAGCGAGTAGACCGACACCGTCGTCTTGTGCTCGTCGTTCTGGCTCCAGTCGATCAAGACCCTGTCCTTCCGGAGCTCCTTGCGCTGGCTCGACACGATCAGCTTCGGGTGCTCGGACTCGAGGTGCCGCGCCAGCGCGTTCGAGAGCAGCTTCGTGCCGTGGTCGTAGTCCAGGTCGTCGACATTGAGGGGCACGTAGACCTGGATCCCCTTCGATCCGGATGTCTTGGCGAAGCACTCGAGACCGAGCCTGGCCAGCGCCTCACGCAGAATCAGGGCCACCTCGCAGCACTCCGGGAGCCCCGTTCCCGGTCCGGGATCGAGGTCGAACGCCATCAGCGTCGGGCGCTCGATCTCCGGAACCTTGGAGAGAGACGGGTGCAGCTCAAGGTCGGCGAGGTTCGCAAGCCAGACGAGCGTCGGCACGTCGTCGCAGATGCAGAACTGGATCGTCTTGGAGCTGAGCTCGACCGGTTCGCTCCGCACCCAGTCGGGGCGATGCGAGGGGCACTGCTTCTCGTAGAAGTGCCCGCCCTCGACGCCGTTCGGATAGCGCTTGAGCGTCAGCGGGCGGTCGCGAAGATGCGGCAGGAGCGCGGGCGCGACACGCGTGTAGTAGTCGATCACCTGGCCCTTGGTGAACCCCGTGGTGGGGTACATCACCTTGTCCAGATTCGACAGGGACAGCTGCCTGCCGTCTACCTCGACGGTGACCCGCGAGGCCACCTACTTCTTCGCCGCAGTCTTCTTCTTCTTCGACGATCCGGACCCGTTCGTCGACCGCGACCGCTTCTTCGGTGGGCTCTTCGAGGCGGCGATCGAGGCCTCGAGCGCGGCCATCAGGTCCGGGACCTCCTTGCGCTCGGGCTCCGGCGCCTCGATCGTGATCGTCTCGCCGGCGGCCTTCTTCTCGATCAGGTCGAGCACGCGCTCGCGGTACTCGTCGCGGTACTGGCTCGGGTCGAAGTCGCCTGAGAGGGACTCGATCAGCTGCTTCGCCATGTCGAGCTCGCGCTTGGTGGTCTTGACGTCCCCCTCGGCGCTCGCCAGCTCCTCGATCGAGTCCGGTGACACGACCTCGTCGGGGAACAGCATCGTCTCGATGGTGATGGCGCCGTCGTAGGAGCGCAGTGCCACCAGGCTCTCCTTCGAGCGGATGACGACCCGGGCGATGGCGACCTTGTCGGCCTCCCTCATCGCGTCCAGCAGCAGCTTGTACGCCTTCGCCGCGCCCTTGTCGGGCGCGAGGTAGTACGGATGGTCGTAGTAGATCGGGTCGATCTGCTCCAGGTCGACGAACTGCTCGATGTCGATGGTTCGCGTCTTCTGGGGCTCGAGCGCCTCGAGCTCCTCGGGCGTGATCGTCACGTAACGGTCCGGGCTGATCTCGTAGCCCTTGACGATCTGCTCGTAGGGAATCTCGTCACCGGACTCCGGGTTGACCCGCTGCTGGCGGATCCGCTGCCCGGACTCGGCGTCGATCTGATGGAACCTGACTGTCTTGCGCGAAACGGCGCTGTACAGCTTCACCGGGATGTTGACCAGCCCGAAGCTGATGGCACCGCTCCATATGGCACGTGGCATGCATCAAATTTACCCGCAGGGCGCTGCTTAACCTTCCTCGCGCACGCATTCCTGCGGTGACACGTCCGGCCTGAGGCCCTTGAAAGAGGGCGCGCGGAGCGTCCCGCTCTTGGTCCACTCGCGGAACTCGACGTGGGCCACCAGCCGCGGCTCCGCGTAGATCGTGCCCCTCGGCGGCTGGCGGCCGGTGAACGGCGAAGCATCGCGGCGGAGCGGCTCGAGCTCGCGCTTTACGAGCGCGAGCGTCTGCTCGGTGAAGCCGGTACCCACCTTGCCGCTGTAGACAAGCCTGCCGTCCTCCATGACGCCGACGGCCAGCGAGCCGATCGTCGAGCTGCGGCCGCCCTCCCCTGGCGTCCACCCGCCGATCACGACGTCCTGCGTGCGGACGTTCTTCACCTTGATCCAGTGCGAGGCACGCGCCCCCGGCGTGTAGGGGCAATCCAGCTTCTTGGCGACGATGCCCTCGATTCCGAGCTCCCTGGTCGCGTCGAGCAGAGGCTGGCCCTGGCCGCGCTGGTACGCCGGCGTGCGCCATGCCGGACCCTCCAGCTCGAGCCGCTCGAGCAGGTCGCGGCGCTCCTCGTATGAGAGCGGCATCGTGCCGTGGCCGTCGAGGTAAAGGAGGTCGAAGATCACGTATGTGGCGGGGATGTCCCGCATTCGGCGCCTCACCGCCGAGTCCGAGGCAAGGTGCATCCGCGACTGGAGCCGTTCGAAGCTCGGCCGTCCCTGCTCGTCCAGGGCGACCACCTCGCCGTCGAGCACGATCCGGCGCGCGCCGAGCGCGCGGCCGAGCTCCCGCACCTCTGGGTAGCGCGAGGTGAAGTCGCTGCCGTTCCTGCCGCGCAGCTCGATGTGGCCGTGATCCGAGGAGAGCAGCGCACGGATCCCGTCCCACTTCACCTCGAAGCCGAACTGCTCCTCCCTCGCCGGCAGCGGGCCGCTGCGGGCGAGCATCGGCCGGAGGTCGCCGGGGAACGGCTCGTAGCCAGGGTCCTCCGGCGGGTCCATCCGGTGGATCATCCAGTCGCTCTCGCGCGTGCGGAACAGGGCGTAGCGCCCGCGCACGCGCTCCCCGCGGAAGGTCGCGATCACCTCGTCGTGGCGGAACTTCTCGGCCTCGTACGTCCCGCTGTCCCAGATCGTCATCGTCCCGGCGCCGTACTCGCCCTTCGGGATATCGCCGTGGAACTCCAGGTACTCGAGGGGGTGGTCCTCCGTCCGCACCGCCAGCCGGTTCTCGTCTGGGTGCTCCGGGACCCCGCGTGGCAGCGCCCAGGACGCGAGCGTGCCGTCGTGCTCGAGGCGCAGGTCCCAGTGGAGGCGGCGCGCGCTGTGCTCCTGGACGACGAAGCGCCCGGCGCTCTCCTCTTCTCCGCCTTCACCGCGCGGCTCGGGGGTCGTCCCGAAGTCGCGCTTCTCCTTGTAGGTCCTGAGCCTGTCGGCCACGCCCCCTAGCTTGCCGCAAGCGGCGTCTCGTCGAGCGCTCCACGCAGCTCCTCGATCGACTGGTAGACGGCCACAGCGCCCGCATCCCGCAGCTCGGCCTCCGAGAAGCCGCCCGTGAGGACGGCGACCGCCGGGACGCCTGCCCGCTTCGCCGCCTCGCAGTCCCAGGTCGTGTCGCCGACCAGCATCCCATCGCCGCCGCCCGCCTTGTCGAGGGCCGCCTGCACGAGGTCCGGCTTGGGCTTGGTGGCCTCGACGTCGGCCGAGGTGGTCCAGTCGTCGGCGAGGTCGCGCGCATCGAGCACGTCCAGGTAGTGCTCGACCTCCTCCTGCTTCGCCGAGCTCGCCAGCACGACAGCGTGGTCGCGCCGCTTCAGGTCCTCGATCAGCTCGCGCGAGCCCTCGAGCGGCCGCACCTCGTCGATCAGCTCGAAGTAGAGGACCTTCTCCGAGGCCCGGATGTCGTCGCCCTTCTCCTCCTCGGCGAGCTTGCCGCAGAGCGCTTCGACGAGCTGGTCGCCGCCCATGCCGATGTGGCGATGGATGCGCCAGATCGGGAGCACGATGCCGGCCTGGCGGAAGGCGCGGTACCACGCGATAGCGTGGTGGTAGTTCGTGTCGACAAGCGTGCCATCGACGTCCAGGAGCGCGGCTGGCGGCATCCGTCACTCCTACCCGCGTCCTAATCTTCTAAAGGTCTTCACCCGGATTCCGAGTCAAACGGGGATGGGTCTCTCGAGGCACGCGCCGGCATTGGTCGCCGCTCTCGCCCTGGTCCTCGCCGCCCCGGCGGCGGCGGGCGCCTGCAAGAACGCAGGCGCCTCTCCGGAGAACGCCACCAAGCCGGCGCTGGTGCGCGGGACGCTGTGCCTGCTCAACGCTCACCGGGCGCGCCACGGGCTGGGCCCACTGCGGCTGAACAGCGACCTGTCGACCGCGGCCCGGCGGCACTCGCGGGCCATGGTCGGCAAGCGGTTCTTCTCGCACACCTCGCCCGACGGCAGGACGTTCCTCGATCGCATCAAGGCGACCGGCTACCTGTCCGGTGCGCGGAGCTGGAACGTCGGGGAGAACATCGCCTACGGCTCGGGCAGCCTGTCGACGCCGCGCTCGATCACCCGTGCCTGGATGCACAGCGCCGGGCACCGGGCGAACATCCTCAGCTCCGAGTTCCGCTCGCTCGGGATCGGCATCGTCTCGGGCACGCCGGTCGGGAGCGACGGCGGGACCTACACCACGGACTTCGGCCGGCGAAGCTAGCGCATGCCCCGGCTACGCGACCGCAGCGAGTTCCACTCCCTCCTCGACGAGGTCGGACTCGCGGTTGTCCGCGATCAGGTCGAGCACGGCCTCCTCGACCGCTCGCTGGACGTCGGGCCATGGAGCGGTGTCCTCGACGAGCTCCGGGAGCGCGCCGCCGATCGTGAGGCCGCCATCGAAGCGGTCGAAGACGCGCGGGTCGATGTACGACGCGCGGCAGACCGCCGGCGTGTTCCCCAGGTAGCGCGAGACCTCCTTCACGGCGCGCGTCTTGGCCCGCTTCCGCGCGCTTTTTGAGGTCGTGGCGATGCCGGCAACCGCCAGCGCGACCGCGGCGAGCACCGTCCCGCTCCAGGTGCGGAAGTCCTTGGCGCTGAAGTCGCCTCCGGTGGCCTCCTTGAGATAGGCGTTGATGTCCGCGGACTTGACGTCGACCCAGCGCCCGCCGACCTTGTAGGCCAGCAGCTCCGGGCCGCCGCCGCGGCGCTGCTTGAGCGTGCGGACGATGCGCGCCAGCGCCGGATCGCCGATCGACTGCATGCGGCGCTGGCCGCCCTTCGCCTCGTAGTCGAAGGTGACGGTGTCACCCGCGACGGTCACGTGGCGCTTGAGCATGGTCGCTATGCCGTATGTGTCGTTCTCCTCGGCGTAGTTCTCGGAGCCGATCCGGAAGAAGCCGCGATCGAGCAGCCGCATGGCGCATGCGAGCACCTTCCCGCGAGGCATTCCGCGCCGGCGGATGTCCCTCGCGACGCACGCCCTGAGCCGCGGCAGCGCGCGAGCGAAGTCGATCATCTCCTCGAACTTCTCGGCGTCGCGGCGCTCGCGCCACTTGTCGTGGTAGCGGTACTGCTTGCGACCGGCCGCATCCGTCCCCGTCGCCTGGATGTGGCCCATCGGGTAGGGACAGATCCAGACGTCCTCCCAAGCGGGCGGAATGGCGAGCTCCTGGACCCGCTGGAGCACGCTCGGCTCGGTGATCCGGCGACCGTCGTCGTCGAGGTACTCGAATCCCTTGCCGCGCCGGCGGCGACGAATGCCGGGACCGGCGCAGTCGGCTCTCTTGAGTCGCGCCATGGAGGCTTCCCAAATGCCCGCTGCGGGTGGGCGTCAATCCCGGCGTGCGGCGGCATTCGGGGCGAACGACGGGATTCAGGGGCTGCCCTCACGGGGGTCCTCGGCACTCGTCGTTCAGCGGAACGTCTCCATGAGGCGCTTCAGGAGCTCCTCGTCGCGCGCTGCCAGCACCGGTGAGCGCATCTCCAGCGACAGCTCGTCGTCCTCGGGGAACGCCACTGCGCCGCCTGTCTCGGTGACGAGCAGCTGGGCGGCTGCCGCGTCCACCGAGCGGATCGGGCGCATCGAGAGCATCGCGTCGAGCTGGCCGGCCGCGACGAGGCACAGGGTCATCGCCACCGATCCGAGCACCCGCAGGCGCCGGGCCTCGATGGACCGGATCGCCGGCGCCGCCGCCGCCACCAGAGCGGGGCGCGCGGTCTCCAGACCCAGCACCTCCAGCGGTCCTGGGCGCAGCGGCGACAGCGGCTCGCCGTCGCGGAAGGCGCCCTGGCCCTTCGTCGCCCACCAGTCGCGTCCCCGGCGGGGCTCGTCCTTCTTCGAGAGGCGCGGGTCGAGCTCGGCCACCCATCCGATCTCCACGTCGGCCATCCGCGGCCCGGAGGCGATCGCGATCGATACGCAGGCAAATGGGAGCCCTCGCTTGGCGTTGAGCGAGCCGTCGACGGGATCGATGACGATCCGGACCTGTTCGTCCTCAGGGCCACTCGTTCGTCCGCCGACCTGCATCTCCCCGCGCTCCTCGGACACCGCGATCACGGGCACGTCCAACCCCGCGATCGCGCCGAACACGGCGTCCTCCGCGGCACGGTCGATCACGTAGGCCGTGTCGCCGCCCTCGCCGCGCCCGGTCTCGACGGCCCGCTCCGCCGTGGTGCCGTACGCCTGCACCGCGTCCCTTGCGGCGCCCGCCGCGCGGCGGCAGAAGCCGAGCCAATCGGTGCTGTCTGGCAGGGGCACGCTGCGGCGTATCCTAGGCGCCGATGCCCGTTGCCCTCGACGGCCTGAACCGCACGCAGGAAGCGGCCGTCACTCACTCGGACGGCCCGCTGGTGGTTGTGGCCGGCGCGGGGACCGGCAAGACCCACACGGTCGTCCACCGCTTTGCCTGGCTCGTGGACCAGGGCCTCGCGCCCGAGCAGATACTCGCGCTCACCTTCTCGGCGCCCGCCGCTGCCGACCTCCGCGAGCGCCTCGAGGGGCTGCTCCAGGCCCCCTATGAGGAGCTCCACGTCGAGACCTTCCGCTCCTTCAGCCTGCGGCTCCTGCGGGACGAGTCGCTCGAGGCGGGCGTGGACCCGTTCCTCTCGCCTGTGACCCCGGCGGACAGGCTCGCGCTGCTGCTGGAACGCATCGACGACCTCTCGCTCCGCGCGCACGAGATCCGCGGCAATCCCGCCCCGCTGCTCGCCAGCTTCGTCTCCCGCATCGACCGCCTGAAGAGCGAGATGGTCTCCGCAGCCGCCTACCAGACGTACGCCGAGCGCCTCGCGCGAGAGGCCGGGAGCGACGCCACCCGCGCCCGCGCCGCCCGCGAACGCGAGTTCGCGCGCCTCTACGCCGACCACGACCGCCTGCTCGCCGAGCGCGGCGCGCTGGACTTCGGCGACCTCGTCCTGCGCGCCTTCCAGCTGCTGCACGAGTGCCCCCACGTGGGCGAGCGGGTCGCGAGCCGATTCCGACACGTGCTCATGGACGAGTACCAGGAGACGACCTTCGCCGAGGGCATGCTGCTGCGCCTCCTGATCGACCAACACCGGCAGGTGTCCGTCGTGGGCTCGGACGCCCGCCTCCTGGAGGAGCTGCCGGAGGCCACCGTGGTCAAGCTCGAGCGCAACTGCCGCTCGGGCCGCCGCATCCTCGACGCGGCCACGGCGGTGCTGCCGGGGCGCTTGACGAGCGTGAGCGGTGGCCGCGTCCGCTTCTGGCGCGCCCGCTCGGAGCGAGCCCAGGCCCAGGCCGTCGCAGCGGAGGCCGAGCGGCTGATCGCCGGCGGCGTGGCGCCGGAGCGGATCGCCGTCGTGGTGAGATCGGTGAAGAGCGAGGGCCCGGTGATCGCCTCCGCCCTCGAGGAACGCGCCGTCCCCGCGCGGACCTGCGGCGCCGCCGCCTACTTCCAGCGCGCGGAGGTGCGCGACGTGCTCGCCTGGCTGCGCGCCCTCGCCGATCCGAACGACTCCGGCGCGGTCGTGCGAGCGCTCAGCCGGCCGCCGATCGAGCTCCGCTCGGTGGACGTGGCCCGCCTGACGCAGCTCGCGCGCCGCCGCAAGCTCGACATGCCCTCGGCCGTTGCGGCCGCGCTCGAGGGGCCTCAGCTGTCCGAGGAGGGCCGCGACCGGGCGCGCGCCTTCCTGCGTCTCTACCGCTCGGCGTCGAGCGCGTTCGAGGACAGGCATCCGGACGCGTTCGTGCTCCGGCTCATCGAGCGGATCGGCCTCCGCCGCCAGCAGGTGTTCGCCACGCACGCGGACACGGTCGAGCGGCTCCGGAACATCGCGAAGCTGTCCGAGCTCGCCACGGCGTACATGCGCCGCGAGCCGCACGCCACGCCGCGTGACTTCACGCGCTACCTGGCGGCGGTCGCGGAATCGGGCCTCCGCGAAGAGGAGGCGGCGGGCACGCCGAGCGCGCCCGCGGTCCAGGTGATGACCATGAACGCGGCGCGCGGCCTCGAGTTCGACCACGTCTTCGTGCTCGGGCTCTCGGCCGCGCAGATGCCGGGGCCGTACCGGCCGGAGGCGGACGGTGTCCCGGCCGAGCTGCTCAAGCAGACGGGAGCCGGGACGGGTGGGCGCGAGGCCCATGAGCTCGAGATGCGCCGGCTCCTCCACCTCGCCATCACCCGGGCGCGCAAGGGGCTCGTGCTTGCGTGGCCGGAGAACGCGGGGCAGGGAGCTAGCCAGCGCCCCTCGCCCTTCTACGAGGAGGCGATGGCGGCAGTCGGCGTCGAGGAGGAGATCTTCGAGGAGGAGCTGTTCGGGCCGGCCGAGGGCCTCCACTCAACCTTCCGGATCATGCGCGACGAGCTGCTCGACACGGTGGCGCGCATCGGCAGCCGGCTCGGCGAGATGCGGCTCGACACCTACCTGGACGTGGACCAGGCCGTGTCGCGCTACCTGGAGCTGATCAAGGTGGCGGCGCTGATCGAGCGGGCGAAGGAGGGCCAGTCGCTGGAGGCGGCGCTGCCCGCGCTCAACGAGATCCTGCTCCAATGCGCCACGCCCGAGCAGCGCGAGATCCTCGAGCAGTCCGCGCTCGACAGCTGGCTGCGCGACACCGAGCGGGACCCCGCCGAGCGGCCCAGCGCCGCGCAGAACGGCGGCGAGCCCTCGCTCGACCCGTTCATCCCGAGGCGCGGCCGCGGCCTGATGCTGTCGGCATCGGACATCGACACGTACCGGATCTGCCCGCTGAAGTACAAGTTCGCGCGCGTCTTCCGGATCCCGCAGGAGCCGACCATCCACCAGCGCTTCGGGATCGTGCTCCACCAGGTGCTCGAGCGCTTCCACTCGCAGGGCGGCGGCTCGCTCGAGTCCCTGATGGACCTGTTCCACGCGGCCTGGCGGCGCTCGGGCTTCGGCGCCTCCGACGACGAGCGCCAGTTCCGCGAGCGCGCGGTGGCCGCCCTCGAGAGCTACTGGAACCGCGACCGCGACTCGGACTCGGAGGCGGTCTGGTTCGAGCGCTCCTTCGCGTTCAGGATCGGCCCGCACCTGCTGCGCGGGCGCGTCGACCGCGTGGACCGCCACCCCGACGGCAGCTTCGAGCTGATCGACTACAAGACCGGCCGCGCCAAGACCGAGCAGGAGCTGCGCGAGGACGTGCAGCTGTCCGTCTACCAGATGGGTGCTCGCGAGTCGTGGGGCCTCGAGACCTCCGCCCAGAGCTACTTTTACGTCCTGACGGGCGAGAAGGTGCCGGTGGAGCACTCCGAGGAGGAGCTCGAGCGCGTGCGCTCGACCGTCTCCGAGATCGCCGGCGGGATCCTGAAGCAGCGTTTCGAGCCGACCCCGTCGCCCGACGTCTGCCGCTTCTGCGACTACCGGATCATCTGCCCGGCGGCCGAGAAGTAGGGACAGCGCTCACAAATCGGGGTCAGGTTCAGGGGAACCCCCGACGCCCCAATGGCCCGCACGGCGCACCATTGCGCCATGAAGACGGTCCAGCTGTCAGCGGCACTCGCACTGGCCCTGACCGCCGCCCTTCTCGCTGCTGACGCCTCCAGCGCCTCCTCCATCGTCTTCGCGAAGGGCCGCAGCGTATGGCGCTCCTCCCCGGATGCGAGCCACCGGGCCCGCCTCACACGAGACGGCGCGTAACTCCTCCCTCACATGCGCCGGAGCGCGTCTGCACCTACCGCTCGACGGCCGGCTCGAGGTCGTACGCCGACCCGACCTTCTCGCCGCGCGGCGACGCGCTCGCGTTCGCGCAGGATGCGCCCGGCAAGCGCGCCGACGGCGTCTACGTGTGGAGCCTCAAGCGAGACTGCACGGGCTCAGCCAGGCGGATCGCCCGCGGCGCGGTCGATTCGGACTGGGCCCCGCGTGGAGCGCTACCGGACGACCGGGTCGCGGTCCCGATAGACCGGGTCGCGGTCGTCGTAGGCGACCGGGCGGCGCCGATCCGCCTGCGTCAACAGGAACAGCCCGATGACCAGGCCGACGACGCCGGCGATCATGAGAATCAGGCCGATCGTCTGAATCTCGATCCCGGACACGGTCACGTCCACTGCGTATTTCAAGATCGCACCAACGGCGATCAGGAATATCGATGCTCCGATGGTCATGGGGTCGTAGTGCCCGCCGCAGGGGCGGCGCAAACTACGACCCCTGTCCAGGTCCCTCCGGGCCGCGTTGGCGCAAAAAGCGCTGGAAATCCCGCGCAATCGTGTCAGCGGAGGGCAAACTGCCCTCGTCGGGCGGGTTCTCCGCCTGCACCTCGTCCATGGCGTTCTCGAGCCGCTCCACGAAGGCCTTCACCTCCGGGTCGCTGGCGACGGCCGCGGTGACCTGACGCTCGTAGTCCTCCGCTGCCTCCTCGAGCTCGCCTCCGTCTACCGCGACTCCGGCCGCGCCCTCGAAGGCCCGCACGAGCGCCAGTGCGACCTTCGGGTTCGGCGACGCCGCCACGTAGTGCGGCACCGACGCCCACAGGCTCACAGCCGGCACGCCCTCGTTCGCGCAGGCGCGCTGGATCACGCCGACGATGCCGGTCGGGCCCTCGTAGCTGGGCGGCTCGAAGCCGAGCTCGTCCACAAGCGTCTCGTCGGAGGTGATGCCGGTGACGGCGACCGGCCGGCTGTGGGGAACGTCCGCGAGGAGAGCCCCGAGGGTGATCACCATGCGGACGTCGAGCTCGCGGGCGATCGAGATCACGTCCTCCGTGAAGCGGCGCCAGCGCAGCGAGGGCTCGACCCCCTGAAGCAGCACCAGGTCGCCGTCGGCGCCGGCCACCTTGGCGACCGAGAACGAGTTCTCAGGCCATTCGATCTCGCGCACGCTTCCCTCGGTAAGCCTGACCGTCGGCCGCACGGCGGTGAAGTCGTAGAACTCCTCGGGGTCGATTCCGCCGGCCTCCTGCGCGTCGAATGAGCCCTTGATGTACGAGAGCGCCGCGGACGCCGCCTCGCCCGCGTCGTTCCAGCCCTTGAACGCGCACACCATCACAGGTGCACGAAGCCTGGGCCGCTCCCGCCAGATCACGTCCGTCATCAACCCCACGGTACCCGACGTCCGACGCCGAGATCACGATTCGAACGTGACGATTGCCGAGCTCAGACCCGGGGGCGAGGTCGAGGGCGTGTTCGCGTGTACGCGCAAGGACCGCCTGACCGCCCGGAACGGCGCTCCCTACCTCGCGGTCGAGCTGCGCGACCGCACCGGGACGATCCCGGGGCGGGCGTTCCGCGACGCCGACTTCCTCGCGGGCCAGTTCGAGCGCGGCGACCTCGTGGCCGTGAGCGGCCGCGTGGAGCGCTTCCGCGACGAGCTGCAGCTCGAGCTCAGGTCGATCAGCCGGGCCGCCGAGCGTGTACCCGACCCGTCCGAGTTCCTGCCCGTGGCCTACCGCGACATGGAGGAACTGGACGGCTTCCTCGAGCACCTCGCGCGCGAGGTGTACGACCCCGACCTGCGCGCGCTGCTCGACTCGTTCCTCGGGGACGAAACCTTCCGGGCCGAGCTGCGGCGCACGCCCTGCACGCGTTCCGGGCACCACGCGTATCTCGGCGGCCTGCTGGAGCACACCGTGGCGGTCGCGACGCTGGCGCTAGAGACGTGTGCGCTCCACCCGCGCCTGAACTCGGACCTCCTGGTGAGCGCCGCGATCCTCCACGACGTCGGCAAGACGCGCGAGTTCCAGCTCGGCGCGGAGATCGCGCTCAGCGAGGCAGGGGCACTCGTGGGCCACGTCGTCCTCGGGCAGCAGCTGGTCGCCGAGCGCGCGCGCAAGCTGGACGCCTTTCCCGAGGCCAAGCTGCACGCTCTCTCTCATTGCATCCTGGCCCACCACGGGCCCGACGGGCTCCCGAGCCGGCGCTTCCGCTCCGCCGAGGCGCTGGCTCTGTACCGCCTGAACGCCGTGGATGCGGCGGTGAAAGGCGCCCTGGAGCGAGGAATCGGCCTGGACGAATAGCGCGAGGGTTTTCTCCTGGGGCTTGTGTCGACGCCGTCTCGTGCCGACAGAGAACGAGACGTGTCAGAGCAAGAGTCGAGTCCCGCGACCGCCCAGGCGGAGGCCGTCGAGGAGCTGCTGCGCCAGCTCGTCGATGCCCGCTTCGTCCTGACCGATCGCGACGGCGCCGTCACGCGCTGGAGCAGGCCCGCCGAGGAGCTGTTCGGCTGGCCCAGCGCGCGCATGCTCGGCCGCCCCTTGGTGGAGACGCTCGCGCTCGCGGGCGAGCTTCCCGAGTTCGGCGGCGTGACCCAAACGGTCGCGCGCCGCAAGGACGGCACCGAGCTCGAGCTGACGCTCACGTTCGTGCCGGTCGGCATGAGTCAGAGCCTCGAGTTCAACGGCTTCCTCGAGGCGCTCGAGATCGCCGCGCCGCGCGGCAACGCCCTGCGACAGCTTCAGCGGAGCCACAAGACCGTCGTCGACTGGGTCAGCGCGGCGATGGGCGGCCACGCCCGACTGGACGACGATGACTTGGCCGCGGGCACGATCGTGGCCTTCCGGCCGCTGATCGAGCTGCCCCCGTCACCGCCGCCGGAGGAGGAGCAGGAGGACCCGGACCTCACCGCCACGGCCGCGGCCGCCGGTCAGATCGCCGACGCCGTCGAGGCGGCGCTCGGGCGCTCGGAGGATCTCGAGCGCGCGCTCGAGAGCACGACCGCCGACCTCGAGCAGGCGCGCGGCGAGGCGGAGGCGGTACGAGGCGAGGTCGCCGGCGCGACCGCGAAGATCACAGAGCTCGGGAGCGAGCTGACCGAGACGAGGCGCGTGCTCGAGGAGATGCGCGCCCAGGCCGAAGAGGAGCGCGATCGCACGCGCGCCGCCGTCGAGGAGACGCGCGAGATCGCCGAGCGGCTCGAGCGCGAGCTGGCCGGGACGCCGCAGGCGCAGGCGCACCTGAGCGCGCAGCTCGAGGAGACGCGCGCCACGCTCGCCGACCTGCGCGCGACGCGCGAGAAGGTGGAGGCGCTCGAGGCTGAGCTCGCCAAGGAACGTGAGGCCGGCGAGGACCGCCGCCGGCTCGAGTCGGAGCTGCGCGACACGCGCGGCCGCGTGGACGAGCTCGAGGCCGTGCTGGCCGAGACGCGCCAGCAGGCGGAGGACCAGGCCGGGCTCGACGCCGCGCTCGCCGACGTGCGCCACCGCGTCGAGTCGCTGGCAGGCGAGCTGGCGCACGCACGCGAGGACGACGGTGACGCCGAGATCGAGGAGCTACGACGGCGACTGGCGGCCGTCGAGGGCGACGCCGGCCTCGAGGAGCTCCGGGCGAGGCTCGCCGCGCTCGAGGACGACGGCGCCGACGCTCCCGCGAATCTGCGCGAGCTGGTCGAGCGCACCGGGGCGCGAGTCGCGGAGCTCGAGCAGCAGCTCGCCGCCGGCACGGCGTCTGCCGAGCTGAGCGCGGCGCTCGACGAGACGCGCGCCCGCGTCGAGGCGCTGGCGAACGGTCTCGAGGCCGCCACGGCCGAGCGCGAGCAGCGCGCCGGCGCGAGCATCGAGCTGGACGAGCGCCTGGCCGCCGAGCTCGCCGAGGCGCGCGCCGGGGCCGAGGGCCAGGAGCGCCTGCGGACCGATCTGGAGGAGCTGCGTACCAAGCTCGAGTCGATCACCGGCGAGCGGATCGAGGAGCACCGCGTGCTCGCCGGAGACCTTGCGGAGACCCACGCGAAGCTGAACGGCCTGGTGCGCGCGGTCAGCGACGAGCGCCAGCGGGCCGACGAGGCGCGCGCGCTGATCGCGGAGCTGCGCCAGCAGCTGGCCCAGCTGAGCTCGAGCGGGGGCGTTCCGGCGCACGGAGATGCAGCCGCGCTCTCGCCGGACGCCGTGGCGGCCGTGGAGCGTCTCACGGCGCTCGCCGAGCAGGCCGCCGACGTCGCCCGCGGGCACTCAGCCAGCGCCTCCGATGCGGCGGCACAGGCAGACGTGCGCGCGACCCGGGCCGAGGAGGCCGCCGGCGCGGCGGAGGCGCAGGCCCTGCGCGCCGCCGAGAGTGTCTCGAGCGTCGAGGAGCGGGTCTCGAAGGCTCAGCAGGAGCTGGCCGGCATCGAGGACGAGCTGGCCGGCGCACGCGGGGCCGCGGATGCAGTGGGCGTACGGGCCGCCGCGGCCGAGCAGCTTCTGGCGGCGGTCGAGACGCACGTGGCACGCGCCGAGGAGATCGCGACGGGCGCCGACGCTCGCGCCGGGGAGGTGGTCTCGGCCACGGAGGCACATGCCGGCCGTGCCGAGCACGCCGCGAGCGCGGTGGAGTCCCACGCGGAGCGCGCCGAGCAGGCTGCCGCAAGCGTGAACGCCGAGGTGGAGCGCGTCGTACAGGCGACGGCGGAGCAGCGCGCCGGGGCGGAGCGCGCCGAGCAGGCCGCCGAGCGCGCGGAGGGCGCGATCGCACGCGGCGACGAGCTCGCGTCACGGATCGAGCAGGACATCGAGCGCGCCGGCGCCGCCGCGACGACAGTCGAGCGGAGCATCGAGCGCGCCGAGGAGACTGCAGCAGGGGTACAGCGGGATGCCGCTCGCGTCGAGGCAGCGGCCTCCCACGCGCAGGCGGCCGTGCAGCGGAGCGCGGAGATCGCCGGCGAGGTGGAGGCCAAGGTCGCCCGCGTCGACGAGCGCGCGGCCGGCATCGAGCGCCAGGCCGAGCGCGCGGAGACCGCCGTCACCGCCGCCGAGCGGCACGCGATGCGCGCCAACG
>JBKPSR010000008.1:0-11164 GCA_046735115.1 Actinomycetota bacterium | reverse complement strand
CTCCAGGGCTGCGGTGGCGGACGGCGACCTCGGCGTACGCGCGCGCCGCCGCGAGCCGGCGCCCGGCGCGGCCGTGGCCTCGGGCGACCCAACGGGCATAGTCGAGCTGGTCCGGCGCCACCCGGATCGGCGGTTCGGCGGCGGCGTGCTTGCGCGTTAGGAGGTCGAGCTCGGCCATGAGGTCGGTCTGCCGGGCGGTCGGCATGTTGCCGGCGTGCTCGACGTAGGCAACCAGCACCTCAGGACACACCGCCGCGCGGCCCGCGTGCGCAAGCCGCAGCCAGAGGTCCCAGTCGTCGAGCTCGCCGAACCGCTCATCGAGGCCGCCCACCGCGCGCAGCAGCTCCGCCCTCGCGATCACGTTCGACGACCCAGCCGGCACCACATTCGCCCTCCGGAGCTCTTCGGCGAGCCGCTCCGGGTCCGGCAGCGCCGGGGCGTGGAACGGCACGTAGCGCTCGTCCACCACCACCGCCGCGGCGTAGGCGAAGTCGGCGCCGGCCGCCCGGGCGGCGGCGAGCTGGCTACGCAGCTTCAGTGGCGCCCAGAGGTCATCGTCGTCGAGGAAGGCCACCCACTCACCGCGCGCCTCCGCGAGCGCCCGGTTGCGCGCAGCCGCCACACCGCGCGGACGCTCGTTCGACACGACCCGCATGCGCCGGTCGGGGAGGTCGGCGAGGCGGGCGGCCGTCTCGTCACGCGAGCCGTCGTCCACAACCACCACCTCGTGGTCCACGCCCTCCTGGCCCAGGGCGCTGGCGAGCGTCACGGACAGGAGAGGCCAGCGACCTCGAGTGGGGATCACTACGGTGACGTCAGGTGTCGGCGTCACGATGGGGGCGGCGGGCGCTGATCAGCAGGTTCATCGGGAGCCGGTACGAGCCGCGCACGAATCGGCGGTCGACCGCCTCGAGCGCAAGGCCGATCCCGTTGATCGCGGCGTACACGGCGGCGAAGGCCGGGCGAGCGAGCGTGCGGAGGAGAACCCGGGCGGCCAGCCGCTCCTGGATGCGCGCGAACAGCGAGCCGGTAACCGCGGCCCACGAGACCCCCCAGCCCCCGTTTTCGACGACCGCGACGTCGTCCCATCCCTCGAAGACCCGCCGCAGGCTCGACTCGGTGAAGCGGTGCTCGAATGTTCGTGTGTCGTACTCCCACACCACCGGCACCGTGATCAGTGCCGTGCCGCCCGGCCGCAGCACCCGGCGCAGCTCACGCGCCGCGGCAAGGGAATCCTCGACGTAGTAGAAGGCCTGCGTGCAGAGCAACGCGTCGAAGGAGTCTGCCGGGAAGGGCAGGAACTCTCGTGAGACCACGTCCGCGACGCCGAACCTGTCCTCGACGTCGAATCCGACGATCCGCGCCGCGGCCGGGAAGAGGTCGTCATAGGGGCGCGTTCCGCAGTAGACGTCGAGCACATCGTGCACCTCGCCGAGCTCGGCGATGGCGACGGAAAGATCGTCCACCAGCCGCCTTGTGTGCAGGAAGTCGAAATGGGTGAACCGGGGATGCCGGCGGGTCCGCCGGATCCGTCTGACGGCGGCGGGGGCGACGTTCGGATCGTTCGACATGCCGGGACGCGACAATGTAGGCGGTTTGGCGGTCGCCGCGATGAACGCAATCGAGCTGGAGGGATTGGGGAAGCGCTACGTCCTCGGTGAGCGCGTCGCGTACCAGACGGCCCGAGAGGCACTCGTGCGGGCGTTGCGACACGGTCAGCGCGCGAACGACACACACTCGGAGCTCTGGGCGATCCGGGACATCGACCTCACGATCGGCGAGGGCGAAGTCGTCGGCGTGATCGGCCGCAATGGCGCCGGCAAGACGACCCTGCTGAAGGTGATCTCGCGAATCACCGAGCCGACCACCGGCGTCGCGAGGATACGCGGACGGGTGGGCTCGCTGCTGGAGGTCGGCACGGGGTTCCATCCGGAGCTGACCGGGCGCGAGAACATCTTCCTGAACGGTGCGGTGCTCGGGATGTCGCGCCGCGAGATCACTGCGAAGTTCGACGAGATCGTGGCCTTCTCCGGAGTCGAGCGCTTCCTCGACACGCCGCTGAAGCGATACTCGTCCGGCATGCAACTCCGGCTCGCGTTCGCGGTCGCCGCGCATCTCGAACCGGAGATCGTGGTGGTCGACGAGGTGCTCGCCGTCGGCGACGCAGAGTTCCAGCGCAAGTGCCTGGGGAAGATGGCGGACCTCCGGGGCGAGGGTCGCACGGTGATGTTCGTCAGCCACGACCTCGGCGCGATCGCGGCGCTCTGCCGGCGCGTGATCTGGCTCGAGCGTGGCGCCATCAAAGCGGACGGCCCGGCGCACGCCGTGCTCGACGAATATCTCCGCTTCGGCATTCCGGCGCAGACACGCGTCGACCTTCCGTCTGATGCGACCCGCCCGGCCGAGCTCGTAAGCGTGGAGCTCGTCGGAAACGACAGCACGGCGAGAGTCAGGCGCGACGAGCCATTCTGCGTGCGGCTGCGCTTTCGTGCACGCGAGCCGGCGTTTGGGCTCGACATCGGCATCTATCTGGTGAACCGGGAGGGTGTGCGAATCCTCGACGACGTCTGGTCCGACTGGCGGCAATCGGAGTGGCTGGCGGACGAGCCCGGCGAGTACGAGGCGACTGTGGAAGTGCCCCCGGTGCTCGCATCGGGCGAGTACGTCCTGGGCGTCTGGTTCGGGACGGTGCTCGAGGACCTTTTCGATCAGGAGCTGATGTCGTTTGAGGTCGTGCCACGCCCCGACGATCGCAAGGAGTGGATCGAGCGTGCTCGTGTCATGCAGCCGGAGCTGCGCTGGACCGTTCGCAGCGAGCCACCTGGAGCCCGCTAGATCACGTCCGCAAAACGCCTTTCGGCCCGGCGGAAGTAGACGACGCCGCTTACGAGGAGTAGCACGCCGCTCGCAAGCGACACGAGGTCGGTGACGTCCGGCGCAGGCGCTCCGATCACGCTCCATCGGAAGCCATCGATAAGGCCGACCACCGGGTTCAGGGCGTACAGCCAGCGCACATTGCCGTCGATGATCGAGCTGGGGAAGACCACCGGGCTGGCGAAGAGCCAGAGCTGAATCAGGAAAGGCAGCCCGTACTTGATATCCCGGTAGTGCACGTTCAAAGCCGCGAGCCATGTGCCGACACCGAGCATGAGCGCGAACAGCAGGACCACCCAGACCGGGACGAGCACGATCTCGACTCCCGGCGCAACGCCGTAGGCCACCATGAAGACGGCCAGCACGACCAGCGAGATGCCGAAATCGACCAGCCCCGGGAGCGCGGCCGCGAGCGGCGCGAGGAGGCGCGGGAAGTACAGCTTCTCGACGAGGTCACGGTGGTCGACCAGGCTTGTCGCGGTTGCGTTCAGCCCGGTGGAGAAGTACGTCCAAACGACGAGGCCGGCGTACACGAACACCGGATAGGGAAGACCATCGCTGGGCAGCCCCGCTGCGCTGCCGAAGATAAGGCTGAAGATCACGGCGGCGGCCACCGGTTGGATGACGGCCCACGCGACGCCGAACAGCGTCTGCTTGTATCGAAGCTTCAGGTCGCGCAGCGCCAGGAAGTACGCCACGTCGCGGTACTGCCACATCTCGTGGAGATTCGGGCCGGGAAAGCGACTGGTGGACGGCCGTATCTCCGTCCACGACGCAGAACGGGCGCTCGTGCCGGCCGTCATGCCGCGGCGCGCTCGAGCGCACCGATCAGCTGGCGCGCGAAGTCCTCCAGCGTCGTGTTGAGCACGTCGATCCTCGGAAGCATGAGTCGGTTGTCGGCCGGAGTAACTGCGACGGGCACGCCCGTGAATCCGTAGTCGTACCCTGCCGTGCGCGCCGCGGCGGCGACGCGCTGGTTCGCCTTGCCGTGCGGATACGAGATCGTCGTGATCTTGCCGCCTATCAGCCCTTCGAGCGCCTCGCGTCCGTCGCGCAGCGCCGCCTCCAGCTCGGCGTCGTCGAGTCTCGGCAGCGGATTGTGGCGGAGGGTGTGGAAGCCGATCTCCTGGCCGGCAGCCGCCAGCGCCGCCAGGTCGGCAGCGCGCATGCCGGCGTCGTCCGGGTCGGGCCCGGCCAGCTCGGCGAGCGCATCGGCCGCGCGGAGGCGTTCTGCGACGCTCGCCCCCTCGATCGCCTCGCCCCAGCCGTGGATGTCGGTACCGCCGGCACGGATGCCGACCCCCGCGAGGGCGTCGAGGTCGCTGCCCGCGTCGACAGCGGCCTGCAACCGCTCCCACCAGAAGCGGTATGGGCGCTCGAGCGACGCGCCCGAGAGAAAGAACGTCGCCGAGAGCCCTGCGGCGCGCAGCGCTGGCAGCGCATGGCGGACGTGCGAGGGGAGGTCGTCGTCGAAGGTGATCGCCACCGGAAAGCGCTGCCCTCGCCGGCGGGCGGCGGCGGCCGCCTGCAGATCGCCGCTGGGCACCACCCGGTAGTGCCGGGCGAGGTGTTCGAGCTGCGCCTCGAAGAGCCGCGGGGGCAGCGCGGGCACGAGCTCCCGCTTCGGATCGCCCGGCGGCTCGCCGAGCTTGTGGTAGACGAGCACCAGGCCCGCGCGCCGCGCGGATAGCCGCAGCCGCGCGTAGCGCGCGAGGCGGCCGGGGGCGCCGCCGGCCAGGCGCCGGAGTGCGGGTGGGCACGGCATGCGGGATACCCTAGATTCGATGCCGGACTCGCCGGAGGTGACGGTCGTGATTCCGACGCGCGACCGCCGGTCGCTGCTGCTCCGGACGCTGCGCTCGGTGCTGGCGCAGGAGGGGGTTAGGCTCGAGGTCGTCGTCGTGGACGACGGCTCGGCCGACCAGACGCCCGGGGCAGTCGAGGCACTCGGGGACGAGCGCATCCGCCTCGTGCGGCATGAACGGCCGCGCGGCGTGGCCGGCGCTCGCAACGCGGGCATCGCCGCAGCGACGGGCGAGTGGGTGGCCTTCCTCGACGACGACGACCTCTGGGCGCCGCACAAGCTCCGCACCCAACTCGCCGTCGCCGCCGAGCGAGGCGCCGACTTCACGTACACGGGCGCGCTGTTCGTCAGCGCCAACCTGGAGCCGCTGCTGGAGAGGGAGGCACCCGCGGCCACCGAATTGATCGAGCGGATCCCGCTCGCCAACCCGGTCGCAGCCGGCGGGTCGAGCGTCGTCGTCCGGGCGGAGCTGGCGCGAGCGGTGGGCGGCTTCGACGACAAGCTCGAGCAGCTGACCGATTGGGACATGTGGTGGCGGCTGGCCGAGGCGGGGACGCCGGCCCCGTGCTCCGAGACGCTCGTCGCCTACGTCCAGCACGCGGGCAGCATGCTGCTGAGCGACCCGCGCGGTGTCGTACGCGAGCGGCAGTATCTCGACGTGAAGCACGGCCTTGGTCCGGAGCAGCTCCGCGACCCCGGGCGGGTCTGGTTTTGGCGCTGGGCGGCTGAGGGTGCGGCCCGCGCGGGCCGGCGCGGCCAGGCGGCGATGCTCTTCCTTCGAGGTGGCGTGGCGCACCGCAGTGCCCTCGACGTGCGGCTCGCGGCGGCGACCCTGCTGCGGGGAGCGCCGGAGCGCTCGGGCGACGAGAGCCTGGTGAGGCCGGCGCCGCCCGACTGGCTCGCGCCGTACAAGGACGAGCCGGGGTGAGCGGCGCGGAACTGCCGTCGACGGTTCCGATCTCCGTACTCATTCCGACGATCGGACGCGTCGAGCAGCTGCTTAGCTGCCTTGCGTCTCTGCGCGCCTGCCGTCCGCGCCCCGCGGAGCTGCTCGTGGTGGACCAGAGCGGAGGCGCGGACGTAGCGGCGGCCGTGGCGGCCTGCGAGGAGCTCGGCGCGGCCACTGTCGCTTGCGAGGGCCTCGGCATCGCGCTGGCGACCAACGTCGGGCTGCGCGCGGCCACGAGCTCGAACGTGCTCGTCACCCACGACGACTGCACAGTCGCGCCCTCATGGGTGGGCGTCGGTCACGAGCTGATGGTCGCCAACCCGGGCGCGATCGTCACGGGCCGCGTGCTCCCTGCGGGCGACTCGCTGGCGGTGCCGTCCACGATCGACGAGCCCGAGCCACACGACTACACGGGCGAGCTCAGCGTGGGGGCGCTCTTCGCGAACAACATGGGACTGCCCCGCGAGCGGGTCATCGAGCTGGGCGGCTTCGACGAGCGGTTTCCGAACGCGTCGGAGGACAACGACGTCTGCTGGCGCTGGCTGCGGGCCGGCAGGCGGCTGCTCTACGAGCCCGAGCTGGCCGTTTGGCATCACGACTGGCGCAGCGAGGAGGAGCTCGAGCGGCTGTACGTGCGCTACGCGTACAGCCAGGGGATGTTCTACGCGAAGCAGCTGTGCGCAGGCGACCTCAAGGTGCTGCCGTTCCTCACGCGCGACCTGTACGAGGGCCTCCGCTCGAGCGCCGGCGGGCTGCTACTGCGCGACCGGCCTCGCTGGGCCGACCGCCGCCGCGGCATCGTGCGCGGCATGCCGCGCGGCCTGGTGCGCGGGTGGCGGCTCTTTCGCCGCCGTGCGCCCGGCTAGCCTGCGGATCATGAGCGCTCGCCTCGGCGTGCCGGCGCTGCTGTTCGTATTCGCGCTCAGCGCGCTGTTGCTCGTGGAGCAGGGGACGATCACGGGGATCGACGGCGAGTCGAGCTACCGAATGGCGCAGTCGCTCGTCGACGACGGCGACCTCGCCCTTCCGGCCGCGGTGCCCCACACCGCCCTTGGGCGGGACGGCGACTACTACAGCAAGTTCGGGCTCGGGCTTCCCCTGCTCGGCGCCCTGCCGTACGCGCTCGCCAAGCCCTTCGACAGGGTTGGCGACGGCGAGCTGCCGCGGGCCGCCGTGGCGACGCTCATGCCGCTCCTCACCGCGCTGCTTTGCGTCGTCCTCTACCAACTCGGCCGGGCGCTCGGCGGACGCCCGCGCGACGCGCTCCTGGTCGCGCTCGCGGCCGTCTTCGGCACTTTCCTCGTCGTGTACTCGAAGGACTTCTTCAGCGAGCCGCTGCTCGCGCTGGCGATCGCCCTCGCGCTCTGGCAGACGGTCGCGGGCCGCTCGTGGCTGGCCGCTGTGTTCCTCGCCTTCGGCATGCTCACCCGGCCGCAGGCGCTGCTGCTCGCCCCGCTCTTCTGGATCTTCTGGGCCCGCCGCGACGGCCTGCGAGGTGCGCTCGTGCCGGGGCTCATCCTGGCCGCCGGCGCCGCCCTCATCCCGCTCTACAACTGGCTGCGCTTCGAGGACTTCACCGACAGCGGCTATCCAAACGACCAGGGCTTCCGCGCCGAGGTCTGGACAGGGGCCTGGGGCCTCCTGACCGATCCGAGCAAGAGCATCTTCCTGTTCGCGCCGCTGACGGCGCTCCTGCCGTTCGGGATCTGGTCGCTGCGCGGGCGCGGCGAGGCTCGGGTCGCGTGGCTGACGGGCGGCGTCGTGGTGATCGGTTTCCTCACCGCGGCGAGCTGGAGCATCTGGTGGGGCGGGTGGACCTGGGGCCCACGGCTATTGATTCCAGCGGTTGTGCCGGCGCTGCCGGTGCTCGCGCCGTGGATCAGCGGCCGCCGCGGGAGGCGCCGCCTGGTCGTCGCGCTCGCCGTCGTCGGGGGCCTTGTGAGCCTGCCCGCGGTGATCGTGCCGACGAGCGCACAGCTCGGTGAAACGTCCGAGACGGACGGCCCCCACGTCGTCCGCCAGGCCGAGCTGCTGCCGGCGACGCTCGGCAACGTGGCCGACGAGGCGCCGCCCGAGCGGCCGGTGCTGCCGGCGGACCGCTGGGACCCCTACCTCTGGCAGGTCGAGATCGGCCGCGACCTCGGCGCGCCGGGCGTAGGGGTGGCCGTCGCGTTGTCGCTGCTGCTCGTGCTCGTCGCCGTCCTCTCCGGCCGGCTGCTGTGGCACGCGGCCACCAGCGCGGACGACGCGGTCAGTCCGCTGGTCGCTGGAGGAGAGGCTGGTACCACCCCGCCGTCGGTGGCACGAGGCGGCGCTGGTCGACCTGCCGCGGCTCCGCCGAGCGGTAGTACGTGAGGACGAAGCCCGACGTGCGGCTCCGATCGGCCACGTTGAAGCCCGCGACCGGCAGGCGCCGCAGCGGCTTCAACGTGGGTGCCGCGCAGAAGGACCCCCACCAGCACTCGAGCCCCGAGTAGGAGCTGGCGTCGACCGCCTTCCGCTGGAAGGAGCGGTCGACCTGGACCACGACGATCTCATCGACTCGCGCGGAGGGCGGCATGAACTCCGCGCCCTCGAGGTAGTGCAGCTGGAGCGGCAGTGCGAACACCGGGTCCGGCACCACCACGACGCGGGCCTTCTCGGCCGGCCCCATCCTCTCCGCGACAGCCCGCCAGTCCGGCCGCTGCAGCGTCGGCGTCGTCGCCACCCAGACGGTCCCCACGACGGAGAGCGCGATCAGCCCCGCGAGGCCCGCTGCTCCCAGCCTGCCTGCGCCTCGGCAGGTGAGGCCAGCGGCGACGGTGATCGCCAACGGCACTAGGGCGGGCAGCACGTTGCGCGTGACGAAATAGTCGAGCGAGGGCACCGCTGAGAGGACGAGCAGCGGCGCGATCGCGGCAACTCCCAGCGCGCCAGGCAATGCGGCGCGCCTTCGCTCGTCCGCGCTCGCGCGCCACACCAGCAGCCAGAATGCCAACACGACGATCATCGCGGCCGCAGCGAGCACGAGCACCAGCCGCGGTCCGTAACCGAGCAGGAACTGCTCCGGAACCTGTGGCCAGCGAATGTCGCGCGGGACGTTCTTGATCCACTCCGGGGTCGCGCCGTTCGCGTTCTGCTCGCGCAACAGGAGAAACAGCGGTGCTGCAATCGCCCCGAGCAGAGCCCCCGCCGCCAGCACCCGGCGTCGAGCACCCGAGCGCAGGAGGAGCCACGCCGCCTCGGGCGCCACCAGCAGCGCGGCCGTGTACTGCGTCCAGGCGGCCGCACCGCACACGAGCGCCCAGGCCGCCAAGCGAGCGGGAGTCGGTTCTCGGAGCGCGCGACCAAACGTGAGGAGCGAGAGCGCGCACAGCAGGACCGCAAGCGTGTACGCGCGGGCCTCTTGCGAGTACCAGATGAGGATTGGACTGACGGCCACAAGCGCAGCCGTTGCGAGCGCCGCCCGACGCGAGACGAACTCCATGGCGGCCAGATATGCGACTGGCACGGTCGCCGTCCCGGCCAGCGCCGAGACCGTACGCACGGTCGCCTCGCCGCTCCCGAACGCCTCCATCCAGAGCCAGATCCCGACGTAGTAGAGCGGCGGGTTGCCCTCACCCTCGGAGAGCCGCTGCAGGATCTCATCGGGCGCGAGCTGGGCGAAGAACGCGGTGAGCGCCTCGTCGCCCCAGTAAGCCTGGTGGCCAAGGCCGACGAAGCGCAGCAGGGCGGCAACCGCCACCAGCCCGACGAGCATGGGTTCGACACGCGCCGGGCTCTTCAGCATCCCCCATCATTCTTCCGTTGCGCGGGGACGTTCGCGAAACCGCCTTGCCTGCCACTAACCTGCGAATGTGCCAACCGAGGACGTCGTCTCGTCCCCCCGACCGGCGCCGCGGCTACAGCGGCTCCGGGCCGCGCGGCGCGTCGAGTGGAGGTCGCGCCTGTTCCGCGCCCGCTGGTTCGCGCCGCTCGTGCTCGCGCTCCCGTACCTGGTTGGGATCGCCGCGCTCCAGGGGCTCACGGGTGACGTGCGCACCTTCCACGTGGAGGACGAGGGCTGGTACCACGTCCCCACGATTCTCCAGTTCGGCGACCAGCTGCCGGGCGTCGACCTCGAGAGCTACCCGGCGGCGCAGACGCCGCTCTTCCATCTGCTCTTCGCGCTCTGGGGGAAGGTCGTCGGCTTCGAGCTTTGGGACCTGCGGCTGCTCAACGTGGCGATCTCGTACGTCATGGTACTCGTGCTGTTCCGCTGGCTGCGGCGGGGGTTCGGGTTCGACCAGCCGCAGGCGCTCGCACTCACGCTGCTGTTCGGGCTCTCCCCACACGTGCTCGGCGTCTCCTTCGCCGTGCTCACCGACAACCTGTCGATGCTCTTCGGCATCGTCGCGCTCGAGCGGTTCCACCGAGCGAGCCAGGACCACTCGCTCGGCACATTCGCAGTCGGCTGTGCGGCGATGGCGGCCGCCATCCTCACGCGGCAGTCCTTCCTATGGCTGGCTCCGATCGCTGCTTGGGTCCTCTGGACCGCCCTCCCATCACCGAGGCGGTTCGCCGCGGGCGCCACGATTGCGAGCGTCTCGCTCGTGCCGTTTGCGGCACTTGTCGCCGTCTGGGGCGGACTCGTGCCGGACGGCGCCGACCCTGCCTCGTGCGGACTCTGCTCATCGCGCGCCGGGGTGCCCGACCCCGGCCCTCCAACGCGCGCGCTCGGGTTCAGCATCGCCCTGTTCGGGCTCTACGCGGCGGTCGCGTACGCGCCGATCGTCGCTCGCCGGATGCGCTCGCTGACGATCCCGCCGCTCGGAGTCGTCGCCGGTCCGATCCTCGTCGGCGTCGCCCTCGCCGCCGCGTCCGAGCTCGTCTACCGCCCGCCGGTCACGCTCGAGCGCCTCGGCGACGAGGGCTACCTCTGGCGGATCGCCGACCAGCTGCCGGCCCTCGCGTCGTCATCGCTCGCGTTCTGGGCGCTCGTGCCGCTCGGCGCGCTCGCGCTTGCGTTGCTCGCGCGACGCTCGGGCTGGCTGTCCCTGCCAGTCGTCTATCTGGTCGCGTTCCTCGCGTCCACGCTGGTTGTGCGGCTGATCTACCAGAAGTACTTCGACCCGTTCATGGTCCTCGGCCTGATCCTCCTCATGCGACCCTCCGACCTCCGGTCGCGCGCCGACTACGCGGGGATCGCGGTGCTGGTCGCGGGATCGCTTGCATACGCGGCGAAGTTCTACGTCTGAAGTGGAAGACGGACCCGAGGTATCGGTCGTGATCCCGACGCGGGGGCGTTGGTCCCTGTTGAAGGAGACGCTCGGAAGCGCCCTGGCGCAGGAGGGCGTCTCGCACGAGGTGGTGGTTGTCGACGATGGCTCGCAGGACGCGACTTCGGCGCGGCTGGCCGAGCTCGGCGACGAGCGGGTGCGCGTCGTGCGGCACGAGAGCGCGCGCGGGGTCGCGGCGGCGCGCAACCGCGGCATCAAGGAAGCGCGCGGCGAGTGGGTGGCGTTCCTCGACGACGACGATCTGTGGTCGCCGCGCAAGCTGCGCAACCAACTCGACGT
>JBKPSR010000007.1:0-63357 GCA_046735115.1 Actinomycetota bacterium | reverse complement strand
AGCTCCGCCGCGTAGCGCAGCGTCCGCTCGAGGGGCAGATCGGCGTGGATGATGTCGTCCTGCGGGACGTAGCCGAGCAGCCGGCGGAAGTCGTCGAGATTCTCGTACAGGTCGACGCCGTCAAAGCGGACCTCGCCGCGGTTGGCCGGCTGGACGCCCGCCAGCGCCTCGAGGAGCGTCGTCTTACCCGCGCCGCTGCCGCCGACCACCGCCACGAGCTCGCGCGGCTGCACAGTGAGCGAGACGCCGTGAAGCACCTGCTTGCCCCCCTTGACGGTCCGCCAGAGGTCGTGCGCGGCGATCTCGACGCCGCGCTCGTCGCGGACGTAGGGGCTGTGGTCGGGGACGGGTTCGCCAATGCGGATGTTCATTGCAGACTCCTCTTGTTCAGCGCCGCTGCCATCAGATGAAGCCGGCATCCTCCGCTCGCTCCATCAGGAAAAACCCCTTCGAGGCCGCGAACTCGTCGACCTTCTCGCCGTTCGCGTAGAGCACGGTGTACGGGAGATGGTCGAGCGTGCCCAGCCACCGATTCGAACGCTTGAAGGCGCGCGATCCGGGCTGGGTCAGCATGAGCTTGCCGACCACGAGATCCCCGAGCAGTCCCCGATCCTGCAGGCGCTGGATCTCCGCTTCGTACTCGGCGCAGCTACCGCAGTCGTCTTTCGCGAGGATGAGCGCGCCACGCGGAGCGTTGATGACGCTTTCGACGGTCTCGTCGTCGACGTACAGCACGGAGGCGGTGCTCAGCTCAGCCGGCATGCGCCAGCCGCTCATGGACGATCTCGGAGAACTCGCGGTTCATGCGATCTGACCGCTCGAGCGTCTGCTGGAACTCCTGCCAGCTGAGCGCGAGCAGCTCGACGTCGCCGATCGCGCGGACCGTCGCGGTCCGGCGCGTCTCGGCGAGCAGCCCGACCTCGCCGAAGAACTGGCCTGGTCCGAGCGTTGCGAGCTCGATGTCCTCGCCCTCGGCGGTGCGGCGCGTGACCGCGACCTCTCCCTTCGCGATGACGTAGAAGCGGTTGGCGTCGTCGCCCTCGGCGACGATCGACACGCCGTCGGAGTACCACAGCTTCTCGGCGTGTTCCGCGAGCGACTCGAGTGCCGGGCCGGCGAGTTCGGGGAACACCTTCTCGAGCCAGTCGTCGTCGCTCGTGAGTGTGGCCTTCCCAGGGGCCCAGTCGACCGGGCAGAGCGCCCCGGTGCGGAAGGCGCGCAAGATGCGCAGCACCTCGTCGACGCTGCGGCCGACGTCGTGCTCGTTGACGCTCATGTGCAGCAGCGTGCCGGCCGGGTCGACGATGAAGGTGGCGCGATGCGTGGCGCCGTCGTCGAGCAGGACGTCGAACGAGCGGCTCAGCTCGTGCGCGGTGTCGGCGATCACCGGATAGTCGACGCCGGCGAGGCGCGGGTCCGACTCGAACCAGGCCTTGTGGCTGTAGTAGCTGTCCGTGCTCGCTCCGATCACGATCGCTCGCTCGTCGAGGAAGTCGTCGTGGCGCTCGGCGAACGCGGCGAGCTCGGTCGGACAGATGAAGGTGAAGTCGCGGGGATAGAAGAACAGCACGACCCACTTGCCGCGGTGGCTGGACAGGTCGAACTCGCTCGGTGAGCGCTCGCCGCGGACGTAGGCCTGCACGCTGTGGTCGGGAACGGACTCTCCAACACGGATGCTCATTGCGAATCCTTTCTTGTCAGTGCGGCTGCGGCACGACCCGGATGTACGGCCGCGGCGCCTCCCAATTCCCGAAGAGCTCCCTCGCCTGCTCGTCGGAGACCGAGCCGGCGATGATCACGTCCTCGCCCTGCTGCCAGTTGACGGGGGTGGAGACCTTGTGCTCGGCCGTCAGCTGCAGCGAGTCGATCACCCGCAGCACCTCGTCGAAGTTACGGCCGGTCGTCATCGGATAGACGAGGATCAGCTTCACCTTCTTGTCGGGCCCGATCACGTATACGTTGCGGACCGTCTGGTTGTCGGCGGGCGTTCGCGCTGCAGCGTCCCCCTCGGTGCTCGCGGGCAACATCCCGTACAGCTTCGAGACCTTGTAGTCCGCGTCTCCGATGATGGGGTAGTTGGGCGCCTGTCCCTGCGTCTCCCTGATGTCCTCCGCCCACTTCTCGTGGTCGCTGGTCGCGTCCACCGAGAGGCCGATGACCTTCACGTTCCGGCGGTCGAACTCGGGCTTGACGGTTGCCATGTACCCGAGCTCGGTCGTGCAGACGGGAGTGAAGTCCTTGGGGTGCGAGAACAACACCGCCCACGAGGCACCTATCCACTCATGGAAACGGATTGGGCCCTCCGAGGTCTCCGCTTCGAAGTCCGGCGCGGCATCACCAATCCGCAACGTGGCTTCTGTGGCTAGTGTGGTCATTGCCAGCTCCTCCGTTCCGACCATTTGCATGGGCGAGCATTCCGCGACCGCATCAGCAGCGCATCGTGGCGACCCCCAAACTTGACCCCCAAGGATTGAATCTTTGGGGGTGATGTCTAGGGGTGGCCACGATGTGCGCCACCCGCGAGCCCCGGATCCTGTTCTACGTGACCGCGCAGAGCTTTCACCTCGCCCTCGACGTTGTCGTCACGGACGACGAGCTCCGTGGCCAGGTCTGCGACGGCGCGGGACAACCGAAACCGTTCTCGGGGTGGCTCGGACTGATCGCGGCGCTCAACGGACTGCTCGACACAGCCAACGCGGCCGACCACGGGCGCCGTGCCGGCTCCCGTGACACGGACCTCGACAAACCATGTACCTGAGCGTCACCCGAGACGATCACGAATGGCGGGCTCGCGCCAGCTCGTCGGAGGAAGCGGTGTTGTCGGTCCGTCCGGGCGATCACGTTTTCGTCGGTACGGGGTGCGCGACCCCGCATACGCTGGTGGACGCGCTGGAGCAGCTCGACAAGCCGCCGGCCGGCGTCGTCCTGATGCACTACGTGACCGAGCGGGTCGGATCCGGCGGGACGCACTACCGGCACCGCTTCTTGTTCGTCGGCAGGGACATCAGGGGAACTCGTGCGCCCACCCAGCTCGAGTACCTGCCGCTGTCGCTCGCGGACGCGCCGGCGCTGCTGAGTAGCGGGCGCATGCCCGTGGACGTGGCGTTGATCCAGGTCGCGCCGCCGGACGCGGAGGGAATGTGCAGTCTCGGGATCTCGGTCGACGTCACGCGCGCGGCGGCGCTGGCGGCGCGCTGCGTGATCGCTGAGGTCAACCCGGAAATGCCGCGCACGCGCGGCGACAGCGGCATCCCGCTCGATCGGATCGACCGGCTCGTGGCCGTCGACCGGCCGCTTGGCGAGTACGTCCACGAGCCGGCCGATGGTGTCGCGGACCGGATCGCCGCCTACGTGGCGCGCCTGATCGACGACGGCTCGACGCTACAGGTCGGCGTCGGGCGCGTCGCGAACCAGATGCTGGCGTACCTGACGGACCGCCGCGATCTCGCGATCCATTCTGATGTGATCAACGAGCCGGTCGTCGACCTGATCGCCGCGGGCGTCATCACCGGCCGCGTCGTCACAAGCTGGGCGATGGGCACACGCCGCCTCTACGACCTCGTCGACGACGACGAACGCTTCGCGTTCCACCCGATCGAACACGTCTGTGACCCCGCCGTGATCGCAGCGCAGCCGCGGATGGTCTCGGTCACTCAGGCCTTCGCCGTCGACCTCGGCGGCCAGGTCTGCACGGAGTCGCTCGACGGCGACCCCTACGGAGGGATCTCGACCGGCCCGGCCTTCCACCGCGGCGCGCTGTCCTCCAAGGGCGGCAAGGCGATCGTCTGCCTCGCGTCGCGGACGCCCGCCGGACAGCCCGCGATCCGCCCGCAGCTCGCGCCGGACCAGCCAGTCGCGATCGCGCGCGGCGACGTCCATTGGGTCGTCAGCGAGTACGGCATCGCCTACCTGTTCGGCCGCTCCCTCAGCGAGCGCGCGGTCGACCTGATCGAAATAGCACACCCCGACGACCGCGCCGACCTGTACGCGGCCGCGCGCGAGCTCGGACTGATCGGCCAGCGACAACAGCTGCGCCGGCAGGCGGCCTACCCCGTCGGCGAGGAGCGCGACGTGCGCCTGCGCGACGGCCGCGAGGTGCGCATCCGGCCGACCCGCACGGGCGACTTCCGCGCGCTCCAGGAGCTCTTCTACCGGATGCCGCAGAAGGACGTGCACACGCGCTTCTTCCACCTGCTGACCGAGCTCGACGACGTCGCCGCGCAGCACCTCGTCAGCGTCGACTACGAGCGTGACATGGCGTTCGCCGCCGTCGTCGGGCCGCCCGAGCACGAACGCGTCGTCGCCACCAGCTGCTACCTCGCGGACGCCGGCGGCTTCGCCGAGGTCGCCTACATGGTCGATCCGGAGTGGCAGGGAGCCGGCCTCGGGAGCACTCTCCACGAGCGGATGGTCGAGTACGCGCGGGAGCGGAACGTGCGCGGGTTCAAGGCCGAAGTCCTGACCGACAACCGGGCGATGCTCCGCGTCCTCCAACGCGGCGACCACGACACCCGCGTCACGACTTCCGACGGCACACACAAGGTGCGGATGCTGTTCGCGAGCGAACCGGCCGACTAGCACCGAGCTGGCCTGGTGGGTGGTTGGCGGGGTTCCAGGGCCGACCTGACGATTTCGGTTATGAGTCGTGCTCCGCCACGTAAGGGGCGGATCCGCGTGACGAGACTCTGCCGGCGGCTCGACGGGCATGACCCGGTCGGAGACTGATGCTCGATGTGGCACGCCGGCAATCTGCGACCCGGGGTTGAGCCGGTTCTGCTCGCCTTGACGATCGCCGCCTGCCACGTCACCGGCAGGTCTGCGAACGCGTGGGCGTCGAGCGGCCAGCTTGCGAATCAGCGGCGCGACCGATTTACCTCGATCGGCGGTTAGGGATTTGGCAGCCCGAGCACCTTGCTGAATTGCCGCGCGATCGCCACCTGACCTTGGCTGGTGGGATGGATGCCGTCGGCTTGGATGAGTGCCGGGCCACCCAGCTTGAAGGCGGGATAGACATCGGCCACAAGGGCACCGCGACTGGACGAGATGCACGCGATCTGGTCGTTCAGCCCGAGCCGGGGATCGCCCGGGGGTGCGCAGGACAGTTGGTGGTCCGTGCCGAGCAGGCCGTTGTCGTAGGCCTGCTCCTGCGCCGTTCCGGTGCCGCTTGCCGGGTTGTAATAGCTCATCGCGACCAGCGATTCGTTGCCCGCATCACGCTCGAGCGCGCCTTGCAGGCCGGCCAGAGCTGCGTCGAAGTTGGCGGCGAACGGGCATGTCGGAAGATGCCAGGAGGGAGGACTTCCCCCGCACATACCGCGGTCGTTCCCGCCGATGTCGATCGTCACGACCTTGGTGTCGGAGGGCCGGTCGATGTCGGCGATCGCCGTCGCGAGTTGGCCGCTGGTTCTGAGGCTGGTGCTGTTTTCTCCGCCCCGGGCGCGGTTGTAGAGCGTGTCCAGCCCGCCACCTGCGTCCGTCTGGAGCGCGCGAAACAGCAGATCGACATAGCTGCCGCGCGAGGCGGCCACGGAATCGCCGAGCGCCACGTAGGTGCCACGGTCGGGATAGAGCTCCGTGAACGCAGCGTAGATCCGGCTGCGGGAGCGTCCGGGCGATGACGGCGATATCCGCACGGCGAGCGAAATCCGGTTCGCCTCAGCGGCTCGGAGCGCAGGGAGAGTGAGCGGCAGCCAGCCGCGGAAGCCGTTTCTGCCCACGGGCGGATCTTCCGGCTCGATGGTGATCGGCGGCGTCAAACGCTTACGCGAGGACACGATCACCAAGCGCCCCGCGCGGCGGGTGCGCACGGCGACGTCCACGCGCGTGTGCTTCCTGATGCCGATGTAGATCCAGACCTGACCGCCGGCGAACAGGTCGGCTGTCGAAGCGACGTCGGAGAACCCGACCGAGAAGCGCTGCTTCGGGTGCGTCGCAAAGGCCCGGTCGCCCGTGACCACTGGTTGCTGATCGCGATAGATCGGCTCGTCGAGAACGGAATAGAGCGGCTGCGGGTAGGCATCGACCCGCCAGTGGTTATCCCAGGTGACGTTGGGCCTGATCACCGTCCAGGTCGGATCCTGCGCGGCCGCGCCTCCGGGAACCGCGAGCGCTATCGAAAGCGCGAGCATGAGCGTGCGACGCTTCACGCGAAGACCAACATAGTCCTTTAGGCTCGCGTTGCGGCAAGAAGCACGAGGGCCACCTGCCGACGCCCGAGCTCAGCCCTGGCTCGTGCATCACGAGTGCGCAGTCGCCGCCGCACGGGTGCCTGATGAGCGCCGCAGGAAGCTCGGCGTCGCGGTAGCGTGCCCGGTCGGTGAGTGATCCCGTCCTCATCGACCGGCTGCAGTTCACGCTGACGGTCACCTTCCACTACCTGTTCCCGATCCTCACCATGGGCCTCGCGCTCTTCATCGCGTGGCTCAAGTCGGTCTCGTACTTCGGTCGTGAGAACCACCGTCTGCGTCTGTTCCGCAAGACGGAGACGGAGCGCGAGGCGTACGAGTCCGCGTCACGGTTCTGGGCCAAGATCTTCGCCGTCAACTTCGCCGTTGGGGTGGTCACGGGGATCCCGCTCGAGTTCCAGTTCGGGACCAACTGGGCTCGCTTCTCGAATTACGCGGGCGGCGTGATCGGCACGACGCTGGCGATGGAGGGTGTCTTCGCTTTCTTCGCCGAGTCGGTGTTCCTCGGAATCTTCCTGGCCGGACGCGAGCGGGTGAGCCCGCGCATCCACTACCTGTCGGCGATCTTCGTCTTCCTCGGATCCTGGCTGTCCGGCTTCTTCATCATCGCGACCAACGCGTGGATGCAGCACCCGGTGGCGTATTCGGGCGACGGCGACAAGGTGCAGCTCGACTCGTTCTGGGGTCTCCTGACAAACGACTGGGTCAGCTGGCAGTACCTCCACAACATGAGCGGCGCGGCGATCACGGGCGCGTTCGTGCTGGCCGCGATGGGCGCCTTCTTCCTCCTCTCAGGGAAGCACGAGCAGTTCGCTCGCGTCAGCATCTCGGTGGGGGTGGTGGGCGCGCTGATCTTCTGTGGCCTCCAGATCTTCCCCACGGGCGATCGCGCGGCTCGCAACGTCGCCGAGCACCAGCCAGCCGCCTTCGCGGCGATGGAGGGCCTGTTCGAGACGGAGAACGGGGCGCCGCTCGTGATCATCGGCAACCCCAACACGGAGACGCGCGAGCTCGAGTCGACGATCGCGATGCCGAAGCTGTTGTCATTCCTCACCTCGCGCCGCTGGGATGCGAGGACCACCGGGCTGAACGACATCCACGTCGACGAGTGGCCGGACTCCGTCCCGCTCGTCTACTACGCGTACCACATCATGGTCGGGCTCGGGACGATCCTCCTCCTGATCGCCGCCATCGGGGTGTTCCTCCTCTGGCGGGGGAGGCTGTTCACCTCGAAGCCGATGCTGTGGGCGCTCATGCTGACCTTCCCGTTCACCTATATCGCGAACATCGCGGGCTGGGTCACGGCGGAGACGGCACGCCAGCCCTGGATCGTCTACGGCCTCCTGCGCACAAAGGATGCCGCCTCGCCATCGAAGTCCGTGCCCTCCGGCACGAGTCTGTTCACGCTGCTCGGCTTCTCAGGTCTGTATCTGCTCGTGGGGCTTCTGTTCCTGGTGCTGATCCTGCGGATCGTGACCCAGGGTCCGGAGAGCACGCGGCTGCCTACCACCTCGACGCAGGCCGCCGCCGGAGCGGGTGAGAGCTGATGGAGACCGCTTGGTTCTGCCTTCTGGCGGTGATGGTGACGATGTACGTCGTCCTGGACGGCTTCGACCTCGGCGTCGGAGCACTCCACCTCCTTCTAGCGCGCAAAGAGGAGGAGCGGGAGGAGGCGACGGCAGCGATCGGGCCGGTCTGGAACGGAAACGAGGTGTGGCTGCTGGCCAGCGGCGGCGTGCTCTTCATGGCCTTTCCGAAGGCGTACGCCGGCGCGTTCAGCGGCCTCTACTTCGGGCTCATCATCGTCCTGTGGCTACTGGTCGGGCGCGGGCTGGGCCTCGAGTTCCGACACCAGCTCGACAACCCGCTTTGGCGCAGCGCCTGCGATGCCGTGTTTTGCCTTTCGTCCGCCGCGCTGGCGCTGGTCTTCGGCGTGGCGCTCGGCAACGTCGTACGGGGCGTGCCGCTCGGGGCCGACGGCTACTTCTCCCTGCCCCTGTTCAACATCCTGAACTGGTATGCGCTGCTCGTCGGTGTCTTCGGGCTCGTCGTGCTGGCCGCCCACGGCGCCGGCTTCCTGGCGTTCCGCGGGACCGGGGAGCTAGCCGAGCGCGCGCGGCGGTGGGCGCGAGCGCTTTGGATCCCCGAGGCGCTCCTCTTCATGGCGATGATCGGCCCGACCTATGCCGTGCGCGATGAGATGCTCAACAACCTGGTCGACCATCCCTGGCGGCTCGTGTTTCCGCTGCTGGCGGTCGGCGCCCTCGTCGGCATGTTCTACTTCCAGCGAGCGAAGGAGTGGGCCCGCGCCTTCGTCGCCTCGTCCCTCTTCATCGTCGGCCTCCTCACCACCATGGCCGCGGGCCTCTACCCGAATCTGCTGCCGGCGCGCGAGGGCAACCCGCACAGCCTTACGGTGGACAACGCGGCGGCCGGGTCGCACACACTGAAGGCCGCGCTGGTCTGGTGGCCCATCGGCATGGCGCTCGCCGCTGTCTACTTCGTCTTCGCGTACCGGATGTTCTTCCGCTCGGCGCGGAAACCGCAGCTCGGCACGGACTGAATCACTGCACTCGACGGCGCGACCGAGCGTTTCGATCACCCGATCTGAGCCGTCGCCGGTCGGTCGACGTCGTTCTTGCGCTCGACGATCACAAAGGTCGTCAAGCTCGATGTCGTGGCCCTTGAGGCCTCGCCGAGGTTCGAGGCGACCTGCTGCGCCGTAGGCAGATCCTCATCGGGGTGGCTCGTGCATGTTGGCCAGGCAGAGGTCCCGGAACGGCGGAAAGCCCGCATTTGCGCAGCCGGCAGGCGATCAAGCGCGCAAGTCACGGCGCTGGAATGCCAATGCAGCGAGCGCCACCAGAGCCAGCGAGGCCGCGCCGAGGACGGCGAGATCCACGAGGTCGAGACCGCTGCCAAGCGGGTCGTGGCCTGAGTAGTAGTAGAACGGCGAGACGTACTTCAGCCACGTCAATCCGTCGACCAGCGGCGCGAAGCCGTTGATCAGGAAGCCGAGGACGGCGTACGCCGCAGCGCCTCCGGCGGCGACCGCCCTTCGCCCGGTGACCCCGGCGACGGCCAGCGCCACAGCGCCGACGGCGAAGCCGAAGCACGCGAGGTGAACGGTCAGCGCAAGCAGGTTGCCCAACCCGATCCCACCGCCGGCGACAACGACGCCCAGGACAAGCCCGGCGAAGGTGCCGAAGGCGACGATGAGGACGCTGACGGCGACAGCCGCCGCCTTGGCCAGGATGAGATCGGTGCGCCCGATCGGGTGGGCCAGCACCAACCCGAGAATCCCGTCCTCCTCCTCACCGGCGGTGGAACCGGCGGCGGCCGCGATCGCCACGCCGGCGATCACCAAGGGACCGTAGACGGCTCCGATCTCGCTTCTCATCCACCCCACAAGCGTTCCGTAGTCGGCACCGCCGAGTAGCTCCGCGACGCCTTGGGGGAGATCCAGCTTGCCGATCGACCCTCCCACCGACGGAAACAGCGCTCCCACCATGACGATCACGAGCGCCATTCCGAGCGCCGCCAGACCGGTCGAGCGGATGCGCAACCGCAACGCCATCGTGAAGGTCGACCCGCTCAACTGTCTCCGCTTGCTCGGTAAAAGCGCAGGAAGATCTCCTCGAGCTCGTCTTCGCGGCTGCGTAACGAGCGCACCTCGCTTCGCGCGATGGCCTTGACGACTGGATCAGCCGAGCCCTCGAACGCGATCGTGAGATGGGAACCATGGAGCGTGGCGTCGCGCACACCGGCAAGCGCCCTGAGCCGCTCGACGTCGGGGGCCTGTCCCGCGAACTCGACCTCGAGCCTCCGGACTGCGACCGCGCGGAGGTTCTCCAGCGAGTCCACCACCACCAGCCGCCCTTCTCGCAAGATCGCCACCCGGTGAGCGACCCGCTCTACCTCGGAGAGGCTGTGTGAGGAGAGGAAGACGGTCCGTCCCTCGCGGACAACCTCGCCCAGCAGGGCATGAAAGCTCTGCTGGACCAAGGGATCGAGCCCCGCGATCGGCTCATCGAGGATCAGCAGCTCGGGTTCGTGCATCAGGGCCTGGATGAGCCCGATTTTCTGCCGGTTACCCGTCGAGAGCTCGCGCACCGGGCGATGGAGGTCAGCATCGAAGCGCTCCGCCAGCTCGTCACGAACTCGCGGATCGACGCCACCGCGCAGGTCGGCCAGGTAGTTGAGCACCGCAGCACCGCTGAGCTTCGGATACAGGGCGAAGTCACCGGGCAGGTAGCCGACCCGGCGCCTGATCTGCAGGCTCTGCCAATGGCTGTCGAGTTCCAGCAGGCTCGCGGACCCGGAGGTCGGAAAGACCAGGTCGAGCAGGAGGCGCATCGTCGTCGACTTGCCCGCTCCATTGGGGCCGAGGAAGCCGAAGATCTCGCCGCGCTCGATGTCGAGGTCGAGACCGAAGACACCGTGTCCGTGGCCGTAATCCTTGGTCAGACCTCGGGTCCGTATGGCACTCGTGTCTGCACGGGGGGCGCCCATCGGGGATGATGGTGCCGCATTGCCTGCTCCGTTCAGGAGGAGACTATGAGACGTACGGTCTTGCTCGGCTGCGGGATCCTCTCATCGCTGCTCTACGCAGGGGCCAACGTGCGTGGAGCTCGGCGCTGGAGGGACTACAGCCTCGCCTCGCAGACTGTCAGCGAGCTGTCTGCAATCGGCGCTCCGTCGAGACCGTTCGTCATTCCACTTCTCACGGCGCACGGCGCGCTTGTGATCCCGTTCGGATTGGGTGTCCGCGAGTCAGCTCCTCGAAAGCAGGCGCTCCGCGCCACGGGAGCCCTGCTCGTGGGACTCGGGGTCAGCGACCTGCCCGCGCCGTTCTTCCCGATGCATCGACGTGAAGCGCTTGCACGGGGCGAGGGGTCGCGCACCGACACCATGCACATCGTCGTCACGAGCGTGAACAGCCTCCTGATTCTGCTCGCCATCGGGTCCGCGTCTACGGCGCTCGGAAAGCGGTTTCGCCTCTACTCGATCGGGACCATCCTGGTGCTTGTCGTGACCGGGGGTTTGACCGCTGCTCAGGCATCCCGGGTGGAGGCGAACCTGCCGACGCCGTGGGCGGGCGTGTCGGAACGCATCAGCATCGGCGGTTACCTGCTGTGGCAGGTGGTGCTCGCCATCGCGCTCCTGCGCACCCCTGCCGGCTCTTCGACTCGCCACCAGCCATCCGCTCCGTCGGAGGGCGCCGCCTGTGGATCGCGCAGGAACGTGTCGCGGCGAAGGCCTCCGACCACGTGAAAGCGCGCCGTGTCGGCGTTGGAGAAGGGAGCGAGCAGGCCCACCATCCGGGTCGCGTACGCGCGGGCTGCCTCCGCGCCGTCCCACTCGTAGATGCCGCGGTAGACGCCTGTGGTGACGTCGTCGGCCCAGAGCTTCGAGCGAAAACCCGGGAAGCCGGCGAACAATGGCGTGTGCAGGACGCACTCGCGGCGAAAGGCCGCGTGCGCCCAGCGGTTGCCCCCAAGCGCGGCGAGCCGAAATTGGATCACGAGCACAGCGGGCTCGAGGGTCGGCGCGCACCGCAGCGTCTCGCGGAACACCAGCGAGGTCGTCCCGTCGCGGAAGTGAAGGTGCGTGCCGACGTACTCCTTCGGCGAGCGCAGCTGCCCGCGCGCGACGAGTCCACCCCAGGCGCGCACGCAGTGCGCGAAGTCCACCACCGCCGGGTGGCGCCGCCGCGCGTCAAGCCATCGAACTGTGCCACCGCTCATGATCGCTCGGCCCTGCTCGTGTAGTACACCGCAAGCGTCGCATGGACCTGCGCCTTCACGTGGGTCGAGAGCCACCAGCTCTTGAGCAGTCGCTCCGCCTCCTTCGCATGATGCTCGGCACGTTCACGCAGTACCTCCGGCGTGCTAGTCATTGCAGATTCCTCCTGTTCTCGCCGTTGGCGCTAGGGGGTCGGGCCCACCGATTGAATCGCTCCGCCGATGCTCCAACAACCCGGTGCAGGATGCTTTCGCCGGCCTGGGCAACATCGGTCCCCTGCATGGCATCGCCGCCGATTTCTTGGGTACATCACGATCGAGCGACATTGACGAGGATCGGCATGGACGCCGTGGACGAGGAACTCAAGCGGTGGATCGAACGCGCGAAGGCGGGTCTCGCGCAGCTTCCTCCGGGCTCACCGCAGCAGCGTTATTGGGCGCGCGCCCTCCGTCGGATGACGCTCACCCAGCTCCGCCATCGCATCAACCGGGCACACGCTGAGCTGAGCCGTCTACCCGGTGGCTCGGACGAGCGCCAGGAGCTCGAGCAAGCCGTGGAGCAGATGGACGAGGAGTACCGCGTCGGACTACGCGAGACACTCAGTACGCACCGGGTTGATACCGAAGACCGAACCCTGGCCGAGGTACGGAAGGCGCTCGCGCAGGCCTTGCGGCTTCTCACGCACCCGACAGCTCAAGCGCGTTTACGCGACGCGATCGAGGAGACCGAGCGCGCTCTGACCCGCCTCAAGGAATACCACGGTCGAACGGACTCATAGGGGCGGTGATTAGTCACGGGAACGCAACGTGGCTCAACGGAACATGCGCATGCGGCGCCACACCGATCGGGCCGGCGCCGCGAGCGCAGACCGGAGCACCGCCCGGCGCAAGGCCGCCGAGCTTATTAGCCGACGGCCGGTTTGCTCGTCGACCACCGCGTCGAGCTCTTGGCGCAGGAGCCGGACGTTGGTCTGAAGCGCTGCGAGCTCGCGGGGCTCCGACGCGTCGCAGCGCTCAAGGTCGTCCTTCGTGATCGCGACGTCTCGCTTGGTGAGCGCGATATAGCTGTGCGTCACCTGTGGCCTTCCCAGCTCGGTCCGGGGCGGACGCGCAACGGAGTCGACGTCGAACAGCCGTCCCCAGTGCTCGCGAAGCCACCATTCGGAGTGGAAGACCGACGCGTCGTGAGCGGTCCAGTGCCGCCTGACGGTCATCCCGACCACCTCCTCAGGGTACGCCTCCCCAATCAGCGCTTCCCACATCCCCTCGCCCAAGAAACTCGAAATGAGCCGGCCGCCGGGAGCGAGGATCCGATGCAGCTCCAGCAGCCAGTCGCTCCAAAGATCGCCGATGTGGGTGAAGACCGAGGTGGCATAAACGAGGTCGAAGGACCTCTCGTGGAGAGGTAGCGGCGGTGCGAAGGCGTTGTGGAAGACATGCAGCGGCGGACTGAGGTTTGCGCTGACCCACGCGATGCTCTGAGCGTCGATGTCACAGCCCCAGAAGTCCGCCTGCTCGGCCTCGCGCAGGAAATGGCGCAGCACGCGTGCCGATCCGCAGCCGAAATCCAGGACACGCTTGCCGGCCCAGCCCCAGTCCGTCGGGAGCAGCCGGTCGATGCGCTCGCGAATGGCCGCCCCTTCCCGGAGATATGCCTCGACGAGATCCTCGCCCTCCCCCGGTCCAGCGCGGACGGCGAGGTGCACGGGAGGAATGGGCGCCCGCACCCCTGACATGCCGGCGCAACCTACCAAGGTTCCTGGCGCTTGTGCCGGCGCGAAACCGGGCCTACACGACAGCCAAGGCCCGCCGTGCGAACGGCTATGTGGACCGGCCGCCGTTGCCGTCGGAGCAAGCGCGGCTCGTAGAGAAAGCCACGTAGCTCGCGCTCGGCTGACCGGGTCAGAGGTCTCTGCAGCGGACGGGCCGCCGCAGGTGCCTCAGAGCGAAAGCGAAGGCGACTCGCTTAGTTTCAGGCGAGCGAGTCGCATTCATCGCGAGCAACCACGTCGACTTCGCGTTCTGCCTGAACGTGTTCCTAGGGCCGTAGGAGGTTCTGGAGTGGCGTGCGCCTGTCGGTTGGCGAGGGGCACACCGCTCACCTGTGACAAGCCGTGGGGTCGTGACCGGGGTGCTCGCGGCCGCCCCGACCAGTCCGCGGCGTTCTGCTCAGCTCACCTTCCCCCGCGGCGCTCCGAGCCCAACTTGTCCTGCCGCGCACGCCGTCGGCCGCGAAGCCAGCGCGGCATCGGCACCGGCTCGAGGATCGAGTCGAGGAACACGTCGTGGTCTGCGGCCAAGTCTTCTCGGCTCGGCCGCTCCTCGGTATCCAAGAACTTCTCCCACGCTGGCTTGGACGGCTTGGTCGTCGTCTCCTGCGATGGAGGTGCGGGCGCCGGGCGCTGCTTCCTGAGCCTCATCCTTCGTGCCCCCTTCGGGGTGGTCGCAGAGCCCGATTGTCTCTTACGGCCGCTCGGCTGGCAAGGGTCGGCGCCCTGACCGCTGCTCCGCCTGGAACCAACGGAGCACGACAGCTGGGTCGCGCTGCTCTTGTGTGCGGGCGCGTACCGCGTCGGCTCAAGCGTTGCCGGCGTTGCGCACCATTACGTACAGAAGACCTCGTCCTTGACCCAGATCTGCGCGCAGTCAGGCGCCGAGCCGGCGCGCGCCCGCACGCGCGAACTCGTCCAGGGCCCGCACCATCGCCTCCGGCTGGCCGGCCGGGAGGGGAGTACTGCGCAGCGCCGGCGGGATGAGCACCCAGACGACCGAGCCGCCCATGTGCCGGATCACCGGCCGGCCGTCCGGTTCGACCGCGAGCCGCTCGAAGTGAACCTCGCCGAGCGCCTTGCCTAGCTCGGCGTCGGCGCTCAGGTCCGCGGCCAGCCGTGACGCGGCCTCGTCGCCGCCTCGCGCGCGGAACTTCACTCCCTGCATACGCACGACCCCGCGGCCGCGGGCGCTGAGCCCCCGGCTCGTCGCGGGCAGCACCGGCTCCGCCGTCGACAGCTCGAGTCCCCAGTTGCCGCCGAACACGCGCCCCTCGTCCTTGAGGCGGAGCGCCAGGTCGCGTCCACCCTCGGGCGCGGCGAGCACCCTGGAGTAGGCCGAGTCGCCCTCGCGCGGTCGGTACCCCAACCGCTCGAATGCCTCGATGTCCGAGTTCAGGACGCCGGCAGCCCGGCGGGCGCTCCGCCCCCGCACGAGGCGCTAGGGCTTCGCCAGCGTGTCCGACCGCGGGTCGTCCGGGATCGCCTGCTCGACCTTCTCGATGTACTCGACCTCGGCGTACACATCGCGGAGCGGGATCGGGCGGAACTGCGCCGTCACGCTCTTCTGCGCCACCGCGTTGTACACGAACGCGACGACCACCGAAATGCCGAGGAAGTACAGGTAGTCGCGGTAGATGTGGTCGCGGATCGTGGGGTCCGGGAAGATCTTCACGGCCGCCCAGATCAGGAGACCGGTGCCGATCAGCTGCGGGATCGGGAACAGCGGGGCGCGGTACGGCCGCACGGCGTTCGGCTCACGCAACCGGAGCATGGCCAGCGAGATGTGGATGAGGATGTATGCGGTCGCCCAGCCCAGCACGCCGGCGAGGATCAGCTCGATGAACGTCGCGGAGGTGGCGGCATCGAAGACATTCATGAGGATCGGGATGGCCGCCATCACTGCGATCCCGACCACGGGCGCGCGAGTCGCCGGGAGCAGGTAGCCGAAGAACCTCGGCACCTGGTTTGTATACGCCATGCCGTACAGGAGGCGCGGGATCCCGGCGAGGAGCGCGTTCAGCGTCGAGACCGTCGCGGCGATCGAGATGATGGCCATCCACCACTTGCCGAAGTCGTTCAGCATCGCGATGGCGACGTTCATGTTCGTGATCTGGGTCGGATCGCCGAGCTTGTCGGCCGGGATGTAGCGCGTCGCTGCGAGCCCGTACAGCACCAGCGGCACCGCGATCAGCCCCAGCCCGATGAACATGCCGCGCGGCATGTCCCGCTTCGGGTTGTCGAGCTCCTCCGCCAGCGGGCACGTGTACTCGAGACCGACGAACGTGAACACGGCGAGCCCGAGAAGGCCGCTGAGCGTGGCCATCTCGAAGTCGATATGCGGCAGCGCCGGCCCGATCGGGTCGTTCGACGTCCAGCCGAACAGGCCGATGATCCCGATGATGAAGAGCGACACCGCGATGACCCCGGTGAGCGTGATCTCGAGAATGGCGAACGGCCGCACCCCGAGGACGTTCAGCAGCGCGACCGCCACAACGATGATCGTCACCCAGAGCTTGGGATCGCCCCCGGCTCCGAGGAAGTCCGTGATGATCACGGCAGGCAGGAGGGCTTCGGCGGCCGTCGGGAAGACCTGGATCGCGATGTAGCCCACGAGCACGGTCAGCGAGCCGGCGAACGCGCCGAGGCCGGCGCGGACGTACTCGTTCATGGACCCCGCCTTGGGCATCAACGTGGCGAGCTCCGAGAAGCTGAACGCCTGCATGTACATCGTGAGCAGGCCGATGGCGAGAGCGAGCAGGAAGATCCAGCTCGCGCTGAAGCCCTGGCCGACGCTGACGAGCACGGTCGTCGCGACGATCAGCCCGAAGACGGTGCTGATGGCCGTCGGCAGGCCGACAGCCCGGCGCTCGAGTTGCGGTGCCTGCGCGTGCGCTTCCACTACGTCACCCTCCTCCGCCGTGCGTGCCGCCCCGAGTGAGCGGCGGGCCGCAGTTCGGATACATTACGCAGACGTTCCAGCGGCTGTCAATCGACCTGCTCGACCACGACCTGTTCGCGGACCACGAGCCGTGGGAGGTGTTCGACGAGCTGCAGCGCGAGGCGCCCGTGTACCGGCACCCCGAGCCGGACGGCCGCGGCTTCTGGGCGATCACGAGGTACGACGACGTGCGCGCCGTGCTGCGCGACACCAAGACGTTCTCCTCGGAGGTCGGCGGCGCGGCGACGATCGAGGACCTGCCGGAGGACGTGCTCGAGGCGCGGCGCAACTTCCTCGAGTTCGACCCGCCAAAGCACGGCAGGTACCGCCGGCTGATCTCGAAGAACTTCACGCCGGGCAACGTCGGCATGTACGAGGAGTGGCTCCGCGAGCTGGTGCGCCATCGCCTCGACCGCGCGGTCGCGCTCGCCGAGTTCGACCTCGTCGAGGAGCTGGCCGCCCCGATCCCGATCCGCGTGCTCGCCCAGGTGCTGGGCCTGCCGGAGGAGAAGCTGCCTCGCCTGATCGAGCTGGGCGACCGCCTGCTCGTGGACACGGACCCCGGGATCGTCGGCGAGCTCGCCTACTCGGGCGAGCGCGAGGAGGACCGCTACAAGCCGTTCGGCTCGCCTTGGGCCGACGAGCTGTGCGCGCTGGGGCGCGAGTACTACGCGGAGCGGCGCGAGTGCCCGCGTGACGACGTGCTCACCCTGATCGCGAACGCCGAGATCGACGGCGAGCTGCTCTCGCCGCGCGACCTCGACAACACCTTCGCGCTCCTGATCGTGGCGGGGAACGAGACCACCCGGCAGGCGATCGCGCTGGGCACGCTCGCACTGGCGCAGAACCCCGAGGAATACGACCGGCTCCGCGCCGACCCGGACCTGGTCGGGTCCGCGACCGAGGAGCTCTTGCGCTACTCGTCGCCGGTCTGGTTCTTCCGGCGCACCGCGACCTGCGACACGACCATCCGAGACGTCGAGATCGCCGCCGGAGAGAAGGTCGTGGTCTGGTTCGCGGCCGGCAACCGCGACCCGGACCACTATCCGGATCCGCACCGGCTCGACCTCGCACGGAATCCCGCCGACCACCTCACCTTCGGCCGGGGCGGCCCGCACGTCTGCCTCGGCGCCCACCTCGCGCGGCTGGAGGTGCGCGTCTACCTGGAGGAGCTGATCCCGCGCGTGGCCCGAATCGAGACGACGGGCGAGCCGGTGCGGCAGCGCTCGAACTTCACGAACGGCCTGTCGCGCCTGCCCGTCCGGTTCGTCTCCGCCTGACGGCCGCCCGCGGCTCAGGACACGAGCGCCTCGGCCCGCGCGACCAGCTCGCGACAGACACGTCCGACCTCCGAGACGTCGTCCGTGTACTGCGAGGGCTTGAAGCAGATCGCCGTGTATCCCCGCTCGACCTGCGCAGGGATGCTCTCGGCCGCTTCGGCGAGCTCGCCGGGGCTGTCCGAATCCGGGAAGCGCGGCCTGATCCCGCCGACGAGCTCGAGCTCCGCCATGTCGCGTCCGGCGGCGGCCATCGCGGCGTGGAGCGGCTCCATCTCCTCCGTGGTGGGCTGCCCGAACGGGTGGAAGCCGTGCCCGTACTCCACGAGACGCCGGACGATCCAGGGCGCCACCTTCGTGCCACCGAACCAGAGCCGCGGTCCGTCTGCCCGGAACGGCTTCGGCTCGAGGTACACGTCGGAGAAGCGATAGTGCTCGCCCTCGAAGCTGGCCGGTGAGCGCGTCCACGCCGCCCGCCAGGCGGCGAGGTGCTCGTCGAGCAACTCGCCGCGCTGCTCGAACGGGACGCCGAGCGCCTCGTACTCGTCGCGGTGCCAGCTCACCGTCGGCTGCACGACCAGACGGCCCTCGGACAGCAGGTCGAGCGCGGCAAGCTGGTGCGCGAGCAGCAGCGGGTGTCTCAGCGGCGCGATGATCGCCGCTCCGATCAGGCGCAGGCGAGTGGTGGCCGTCGCGATGGCGCTCATGAGCACGATGGAGTCGGGCCACGGAGTCGCGGGGTCCTGGTTTCCGGGCGCGGCGTAGTCACGCGGGTTCTCCATGCGCCCTGCCGAGCCCGCGCTGGGCCCCATGACGATGTGCTCGCTCAGCATCACGCCGTCCACGCCGGCGTCCTCGGCCGACTGCGCGATGCGGACGAGGGCGCGCAGGTCGCGCGGGGGCGTCAGCGTCCAGTTCTCGGTGAGCACGAGGACGATGCGGGGCGCCGCGCTCAACGCGACGCCCACCAGCCGTCGAACAGCCGCCGTGCCTGCTCGCGCGCGCCGGCGCCGTGGCGCGCTCCCTGCTCGTCGATCAACTCGGGTGTGATCCCCGGCGGGAGCTCCGTCGCCATGCGGATCCAGGTGCTCATCCGCGCCGGCGTGGCCTCGGGGTGAAACTGCGTGCCCGTGTGCCGCCCTGCGCGAAAGGCCGCCGGCCCGGCCGGCGTGCGGGCGAGCTCGCGCGCGCCCGGCGGCAGGTGAATCACCTCGTAGTGGTACTGCGCCCACGGGCCGGAAGGGACGGACTCGTCCTCCGACTCGACGGGCAGCCAGCCGATCTCCGGCTCGCTCGCCCGCTCCAGGCGGCCGCCGAGCGCCAGGGCGAGCGTCTGGCCGCCGAAGCAGAGGCCGAGCACAGGGACATCCGCCTCGACCGCGCGCCGCATCGTCTCGATCTCGTCCCGAACCCAAAGCGGACCGCCGTCTCCGGCCGTGTCGGGCGACCCGAGCGAGGCGAGGAACGGCCTGCCCTCTACCGGGGGCGGCGGCGCCTCCCAGGCGTGGTGCACGTCGTATTCGATCCCTCGCTCCCGCAGCCACACGCCGAGGATGTCCGGGGGCCCCGCCGGCCCGTGCTGAAGGATGAGGCCTCGCGCTGAGTCCAATTCGTTAGAAACCTACCTGTGGCCGTGAGGATCGATGTCGAGGGGGTGCCGGTCCCGACCGGCCACTACATCGACGGCCGGCGCGTGGATCCCGACGACACCTTCGAGGTCCGCAGCCCGATCGACTGGGACGGCTGGAAGCTCGCCGACGTCGCGCGCGGAGGCGCGGCCGAGGTGGACGCCGCGGTCGCCGCCGCACGGCGCGCCTTCCCGGACTGGGCCGCGCTCGGGCCGGAGGGCCGGCAGAGTGCGCTCGGCCGGCTCGCCGGCGTGATCGACGAGGCGGTCCCGCGGCTCGCGGCGGTGGAGACCGTCGACAACGGCTCGCTGCACGAGGCCATGTCGAAGCGCGTTCTGCCGCGAGGAGCGAACAACATTCGCTTCTTCGCCGACTACGCCGTAGACCGGCTCGGCGAGCCCGACCGCATGCTCCCGGGCGGAGAGCGCAACCGGGTGCGGTACGACCCCGCCGGGGTGGTCGCGGTCTCCACTCCCTGGAACGCGCCGTTCATGCTCGCCACCTGGCGCGTCGGCCCGGCGCTCGCGGCGGGCAACACGGTGGTCCTGAAGCCGCCGGAGTGGGCGCCGCTCACGTGCTCGATCCTCGGCGAGCTGGCGGAGGAGGCGGGGCTGCCGCCCGGCGTGCTCAACGTCGTCCACGGCACGGGCGCCGAGGCTGGCGCACCGTTGACAGGCCACCCCGACGTCGACCGCGTCGCGTTCACCGGCTCGCCGCTCACAGCCCGCACCGTCTACACGGACGCCGCCGCGCAGCTCACGCCGGTGTCCTTCGAGCTCGGCGGCAAGTCGCCGTTCCTCGTGTTCGAGGACGCCGACCTCGACGCCGCTGCGGCCACGGCCGCATATCAGTACGACAACTCCGGCCAGGTCTGCCTCGCGGGCACGCGGCTGCTCGTGCAGCAATCCGTCATGGAGCCGTTCCTCGAGCGCTTCCGGGCGCGCGTGGACGAGATCGTCGTAGGCGACCCGCGCCACGAGGCGACGACCTACGGGCCACTTATCCATCCCGTCGCCCTCGAACGCGTGACGGGACACGTCGCTCGCGCGCGTGGGGCGGGCGCCCGGCTCGCGTTCGGCGGCGAGCCGCTCGGCGGGCTCTACTACCCGCCGACGCTGTTCACGGACGTTCCCGGCGACGCCGACATCCTCCGGCGCGAGGTGTTCGGCCCGGTCCTGACGCTCCAGCCATTCGCGGATGAGGACGAGGCGATCCAGCTCGCCAACGGCACCGACTACGGACTCGCGGCGACGATCTACACCGGCTCCGAGCAGCAAGCGGGCCGTGTGGCCGCCGCCGTCGTCGCGGGCACCGTGTGGGTCAACTGCTTTTACGTACGCGACCTCGAGACGCCCTTCGGCGGGGCGCGCGAGTCTGGAATCGGGCGCGAAGGCGGGCACCATTCGTTCGACTTCTACTGCGACGTGAAGACCGTCTGCGAGCGAACGAGCCTGTTCAAGCGCGCATAATGTATGCAGCGTGCCTCCGCGTGGCTACACTGCCCCGCTCTCGCCGGACGGCCGGGCCGGGATCGTCCCTCCGCCGCCGTGGCACTACTCCGGCGACTTCCTGGTCGTCGAGTACCGCACCGATCCCGCTGCGGTCGCCGCCCTCCTCCCGCCTGAGCTGGAGCCGGCTGACGATCCCGGTGCCGTAGCGGCGATCTTCGCCGACTGGCAGTCGTGCTCCATGGACCTGCACGAGCTCGAGGACCCGATCCAGGCGCAGTACCGCGAGTTCTTCCTGGTCGTGGGCGGGCGCTTCCAGGGCGGGCCGGTCAGCCGCTGTGTCTATATCTGGGTCGACAAGGACTTCGCGATGTACCGGGGCTGGATCCAGGGCTTCCCGAAGAAGCTCGGCTCCATCCACATGACGCGCCTCTTCCCGGTCGGCAGGGCCACGCCGCGGCTCGAGCCGGGCGCCCGCTTCGGTGCGACCTGCACTGCCAACGGCCGCCAGATCGCGCGCGCCGTCGTGACGCTCGAGCACGTGAGCGAGACCGGGCCGACGGTGAACGACCCGCCGATGCACAACACCCGCCACTTCCCGCCGGCGTCTGGCACGCGTCCGGCCGTGTTCGAGCTCGTCCGCGCGGGTGGATACGACCGCGACGCGACCGAGATCTGGGAAGGCAGCGCCGAGCTGCGACTGTTCGACGACACGCTCGAGGACCTCCAGGCAATCGCCCCGCGCGAGCTGCTGCGCGGCTACCGCTTCTCGTTCGGCTACACCGTCGACGGCGTCGAGGTCGTGGCCCAGCACGACCGGGAGGGGGCGAGGTGAGGCACGTGCGGATCGAGCACGACGGGCGCGCCGTCGAAGGCGAGCTTGACGAGAGCGCTGTCCGCGCGGACGGCCTGAACGTGAAGCTCGACGAGGTCCAGCGCTGGCTGGCACCGGTCGAACCGGCCAAGATCCTCGCGACGCACCTCACCTACCGCTCGCGCGCCGAGGAGTACCGCATGGCGCAGCTGCCGAGGACGCCGTCTTACTTCATGAAGCCGCCGTCGTCGCTGTCGGCGCACCGCGAGCCGGTCGTGCGCCCGAAGGGCTGCCGCTTCCTGAACTACGAGGGCGAGATCGCGGTCGTGATCGGCCGGCGGTGCCGCGGCGCCTCCGTGGACGACGCGCTCGACTACGTCCGCGGCTACACGGTCGCCAACGACTGGGGCGTCCACGACTTCCGCCACGCCGACCGCGGCTCGATGCTCAGGGTGAAGGGGCAGGACGGCTTCTGCCCGCTCGGCCCAGCGCTCGTCGACGCCACCGACGTGGACCCCGCCGACCTCACGATCCGGACCTTCGTCAACGGAAAGCTCGTCCAAGAGGGGAACACCGGCACCGACCTGATGTTCTCATTCGCCTATCAGGTCGCGGATCTCGCGCGGCTCGTGACGCTGGAGCCCGGCGACGTGCTCCTCACCGGCACCCCGGCCAACTCACGGCCGGTCGAGCCGGGCGACGTGGTGGCCGTCGAGGTCGATGGCATCGGCCGACTCGAGAACACGGTCGAGGAGTCGGACGAGGAGCTGGAGCAGGTGGGCGAGCAGCCGGCGGTGACCGCGCAGACGCTGCACGTGGCGCTTGCGATGCCGGAGGACGAGGCCGAGCGCGAGGTCGAGGTGAGCGGCGCGGGAGGAACCGCGTGAGCGACGGCCAACTCGAGATAGCGAGCGTTGTCGACCAGGTCTACGGCGTGATCCGCGAGCGGATACTGACCGGCGCGCTGCCGCGCGGCGCGCGCGTCCACCAGGAGGACGTGGCCGCCGACCTCGGCGTGTCGCGCACGCCGGTACGCGAGGCGCTCCGGCGGCTCGCCGCCGAGGGCCTGATCGAGATGCGGACGAACCGCGGCGCCCGCGTGACGGACCTGGAGCCCGACGACATGCGCCCGCCCTACGAGGCGCGGCTCGTGGTCGAGCCGGGCGCCGCACGGCTGGCCGCGCAGGCCGAGCTGGCCGGGCCCCGCGCCCGGATGCGCAGGGCGCTCGACGCGCAGCGGCGCGCCATCCCACATGTGGCGCGCACCTTCGCGGCCAACAGGGAGTTCCACATCGCGCTCGCGGAGGCGTCCGGGAACGCCTTCCTGCTCCAGTTCATCGAACTGCTGTGGGTCTCGCGGATCGGCGAGGCGATCTACGAACACCAGGCCGAGTCGCCCGAGCGGATGAGCCTCGACGCGGACGAGCACGAGCAGATCCTCGACGCGATCGAGGCCGGCGACGCGCGCAGGGCGGAGGCGCTCACGCGCAAACACATCGCCGACGCCATGAAGCGGATGCCGCGCGACTAGCGCTCGAGCCGAACCGGGTTGCGCAGGGTGCCGACCCCGCCGACCGTGACCTCGACGACGTCGCCCTCGACGAGGTAGCGCGGCGGCTGGCGCGAGTCGCCGACGCCTCCCGGCGTGCCGGTCGCGATCACGTCGCCGGGCTCGAGCGTCACTCCGGCGGACAGGTACGCGATCAGGTCGAGCACCGGGAAGATCAGATCGCGCGTGCTCGCGTCCTGCATGAGCTCGCCGGACACCTTCGTGCTCACCTGGATGTCGGCGAGGTCAATGCCATCCAGCGACGCGATGCACGGGCCGAGCGGGGCGAACGTGTCGAAGCTCTTGCCGAGCGTGAACTGGCGCAGCGGCGTCTCGAGCTGGGCGCGGCGACCCGAGACGTCGTTGATCGCGGTGATGCCCCCGATTGCGTCGGGCGCATTGTCGGGGTCGGCCCGATAGGTGCGCCGCCCGACCACGAGGGCGAGCTCGCCCTCCCAGTCGGGGCGCGTCTCCTCGCGCGGGATCACGATCTCCTCGTCGGGGCCGATCACGGCCGAGGCCCACTTGGCGAACACGACGGGCACGTCCGGCACGTCGAGCTCCGACTCATCGGCGTGCGAGCGGTAGTTCAGGCCGATCGCGGCGATTCTGGCGGGCAGCACCGGGGGCAGCAATCGCACCTCGCCGAGTGCGTGCTCCGGTCCGGAGGCACCCTCGATCGCCGCCCAGTTGTCCTCGGTCGGTACGAACCCCTGCGGCCCCGCGGGCCCCGCGTCGCGGATGGTGGAGCCGTCGAGCGCGCCCAGGCGTGCCTCGCCGGCCGGGTCGAGGTAATGAACCGCCCTCATCCGGCCGCCTCCTGTTCGGCGCGCAGCACCTTCATCGCGTTGATCGCGCGCGGCACGCCGGCGTACGGCGCCGTCTGGAGGATCGTCTCCTCGATTTCGTTCCAGGGCACGTCGATTGCCCGGAGCGCGCGGATGTGCGCGCTCACCTGTGGATCGCTCGAGCCGAGTGTCGTGAGCACCGCCAGGATGATCAGCTCGCGTTCTCGGGCATCCAGTCCCGGGCGGGAGTGCACGTCGCCGAACGCAAAGTCGACGACCCAGTCGCCGAGCGTCCCCATTCGCGCCAGGAAGTCCTCGCCCCCGGGCTCGTCGCCGAGCTCGGCGAGCCGTGCCAGGCCGCGCCCCCGGCGGGTCGCCTCGTCAGTCACGCCGCTCTCCTTGACGCTCCTCCAAGTGCGCGGATACTGTATACAAACTCGCCGGTGATCGTTTTGCGCCGAATCCACCATGTCTGCCTGCGAGTCGCGGGACTCGACGACGCGGTGCGGCGGTGGGCAATCGAGTTCGGGCTGAACGAACGGGAGCGCGCCGGCGATCGCGCCTACCTCGCCTGCGCGTACGAGCCCTACTCGCTCGAGCTCGTGCATGCGGAGGCGCCCGGCGCGGATCACGCGGGGTTCGAGCTCGCCCGCGAGGTGTCGCTCGACGACGCGGCCGCGCACCTCGACTCGCTCGGCGTGGAGTATCGCCGCGACGACTGGGGCCTGCACCTGGCCGATCCCGACGGCTTCGGGATCGAGCTGCTGCCGTGGCGACCCGAGGACGAGCGCAGGCCCGCGGTCGCGCGCTCTTCCAAGACGCTGGGCGGCTTCCATCCGCGCAAGCTCGGCCACGTGAACGTGCTGACCGCCGACCTGCGCGAGATGCGTGACTTCTATTGCGACGTGCTCGGCATGCGCGTGAGCGACCGACTCGGCGACGCCGGGACGTGGCTGCGACTCGGCGCCGACCACCACACCGTCGCGCTGGTCGACAAGGGCTACGCGCACTTCCACCACCTCGCGCTCGAGATGACGGACTGGGGCGAGCTGCGGGTGGCGTTCGACCACCTGGCCCAGCACGGCCGCTGGCTCGCCTGGGGCCCCCTGCGTCACGCACTCGGCCAGAACCTGTGCGGCTACGTCCGGATCCCGGAGGAGGAGTGCTTCGTGGAGCTGTACTGCGACATGGAGCAGCTCGAGCCCGACCACGAGCCGCGCGACTGGCCGGACGACGTGCACTCCTCGAACGTGTGGGGCATCCTTCCGCCGCGCTCGTACTTCCGCTTCGACGCCGCTGCTGTCGAGGCGGAGCGCCAGGGGCTCGAGGCGCTCGGACAGCCACTGCCGGCGGGAGGCGATTGATGGCTCAGGTCGAGATCCGCTCCGAGCCAGGCGCCCGCACCGGCGCGCAGTTCCTCGACGGACTGGGCCGGGGCGGCCGCGAGATCTGGCTGCGCGGGGAGAAGATCACCCATCCGCTCGACCATCCCGAGCTGCGCGAGGCGGCGCTGTCGCTCGCGCGCGTGTTCGACCTCCAGCACGAGCACGCCGACGAGATGCTCGCCCCGTCGCCTGCCGACGGCGGCGGCATGGTGAACGTCACGCACCTGATCCCGCGCTCGCGCGAGGACCTCGAGCGCCGGCGTCGCGCCTTCGAGCTCGTGGCCGCTCTGTCCGGCGGCGTCATGGGCCGCACGCCGGACTACCTGAACGTGACGTTCGCCTGCTTCGCGGGGCGCTCGGACGTGTGGGCTCGGCGCGGCAACGAGCAGCTCGCCGACAACCTGGTCGCCTACCAGGGGCTGATGCGCGACAGCGACCTCTCCACGACACATGCGTTGATGAATCCGCAGGTGGACCGCAACCAGCCGGAGGCGGAGCAGGCGATGGGCCAGGTGGCGCTCCACAAGGTGGGGGAGACCGACGCCGCGATCGTCGTGCGGGGCGCGCGCATGCTGGCCACACTCGCCCCCTTTGCCGACGAGCTCCTCGTCTACCCCGGCTCCGACATCCGTCCGCAGGACGGGCGCTACGCGCTCAGCTTCGCGGTCCCGATCGCGACCCCGGGCCTGCGCTTCATCTGCCGCGACAGCTACTCGAGGCAGCGCGAACCATTCGACTACCCGCTGTCGTCGCGCTTCGACGAGATGGACGCAGTCGTGATCTTCGACGACGTCGAGATCCCGAAGGAGCGCGTCTTCCTGGACGGCGACACGGTCGGATACAGCGAGGTCATTACAGACACCGGCTGGCGCGGCCACATCATGCACCAGGCCTTCACGCGCGCGTACGTGAAGCTGTCGTTCGCGCTCGGCCTGGGGCACCTGATCGCGAACACCACCGGCGTCGTGCGCTTCGACCATATCCAGGAGAAGCTCGGCCAGATGTGGGCGATGAGCGAGCTGGCGCGGTCGGCGATCGTCGCCGCAGAGGCCGGCGCGAGCATGGACGAAGGCGGCGTCTTCTACCCGGACGACCGGCCCTTCGTCGCGCTGCGGGGCGAGATGCCCAAGTGGCTGCCGCGCTGCAACGAGCTGCTGCAGCTGATCGGCGGCGGCGGCTTCATGGCCACGCCCTCGAAGGCCGACTTCGAGGGGCCGCTCCGCGAGCAGATCGAGCTCTACTTCCAGGCCGCGGGCGCGGGCGCGGAGCGTCGTGTGAAGCTCTTCCGGCTCGCGTGGGATTTCCTCGGGTCGGAGCTCGGCGGGCGCGGTGAGCTGTACGAGCGCTTCTACCTGTCCGACTCTTGGCGGATGACCGCCCTCGCGTACACGATCGCGGACAAGTCGTTCCCGGAGTCCCTCGTCGAGCAGTTCCTCGCGGAGTGACCTCACAGCCTGGCGCGCTCGTCACTGGAGGAGGCTCCGGGATCGGAGCGGCGACGGCGCGCAGGCTGGCGGCGGCGGGCTACGGGGTCTGCGTGACCGGGCGGCGGCGGGAGCCGCTCGAGGAGGTCGCTGCCGAGACCGGCGGGCTCGCAATCGTCGCGGACACCGCGGACGGCGCCGCAATCGGGCGCGCGGTCGAGGCCGCCGCCGAGCGCTTCGGAGGGCTGGACGCGCTCGTCGTGAGCGCGGGCACGGGCGCCTCGGGCGCCGTCGCCGAGCAGACGCCCGAGCGCTGGACGCGCGTCATCGAAACCAACCTCACAGGGGCCTTCCTGGCATGTAGGGCGGCACTGCCGCACCTGGTCGACTCGCGCGGCGCGGTAGTCACCGTCGCGTCGGTGGCCGGGCTGCGCGCGGGACCGGAGTCGGCGGCCTACGACGCGTCGAAGGCCGGGATGATCATGCTCACGCAGTCGATCGCGCTCGATTACGGGCCGAGGGGGGTGCGGGCGAACTGCGTCTGCCCGGGCTGGATCCGGACGCCGATGGCGGACGCCGCGATGAACGAGCTCGCGGAGCGGACCGGGGGTGACCGGGAGTCCGCCTATGTGCTGGCGAATCGAATGGTGCCCCTGCGGCGGGCCGGCACGCCCGAGGAGGCCGCCGAGGCGATCGCGTGGCTCGCGTCGCCGGCCAGCTCGTATGTGAACGGCGCCGTGCTGCCGGTGGACGGCGGAGGCGCGATAGTGGACGTTGCCAGCGCTGCGTTCGAGGTCGAGAGGAGCGAGACGACGTGAGTCAGGAGATGAGCACGGGGCCGGATCTCAGCGGCAGCCTCGCTGAGCTGGGCGAGCTCGGCGTGCGAGCGGTCCGGGTCCAGTACGCGGACCTGCACGGCATCTGCCGCGGCAAGGACATCCCGGCCGGCGTCTTCGCCGACGCCGCCGCGGAGGGAATCTCGTTCGTGGAGGCGATCATGACGGTCGACCTCCGCCACAACGTCGTCGGCGGCTTCGAGAAGGGCTTTCCGGACCTGCACGGCCGCCCCGACCTCGGCACGCTCGTGCGGCTGCCGTGGCAGCCCGACATCGCGACCTGCATCGTCGACCTCGAGGACGCGTCCACGCACGAGCCGCATCCGCTCGACGGGCGCGGCGCCCTGAAGCGCGTGCTCGCCCAGTACGCGGAGCTGGGGCTCTCGCCGGTGGTCGCGCCCGAGCTCGAGTTCTACCTCTGCGAGCAGGACCCGGACGCGCCGAACGGCTATCGCCCGTACGCCGGCCAGGACAGCCCCGTCTACACGGTGGGCGACCAGGGCGACCCCAAGGGCGTGGTGTCGCGCATGCTCGACGCCGCGGTGGCGCTGGGCCTGGGCGCGATCGCCGCGTCGCACGAGTACGGGCGCAGCCAGTTCGAGATCAACCTGCGCCACACGACGGCGCTCGACTCCGCCGACCGAGCGTTCCGCTTCAAGGAGATGGTGAAGGAGCTGGCCGCGGGGGCGGGCCTGCGCGCCACGTTCATGGGCAAGCCCTGGAACGGCGACGAGGGCTCGGGCTTCCACCTGCACGTCTCGTTGGCGGACGCCGAGGGCACGAACACCTGTGCCGATCCGGACGGTGACGCCGGCCTCGCCGACGTGAGCCGCCACTTCATCGCGGGCGTGATGGAGCACGCCCCGGCGATGATGGTGTTCTTCAACCCGACGGTGAACTCGTACCGGCGGCTGAACGTGGAGGCGCTCGTCCCGACGCGCGTGTGCTGGGGGCACGACAACCGCTTCGCGCTCGTCCGAGTGCCCCAGGAGCGCGGCGGGTCCACCCGGATCGAGCTTCGCCTGGGCGACGGCACAGCCAACCCGTACCTCGCCTACACGGCCGCGCTGGCGGCCGGCATGGACGGCATCCGGCGCGAGCTCGAGCCGCCCGAGCCGGTCGAGGGCTTGATCTACGAGCTGCCCGAGGAGAAGCAGGGCACGGCGCTGCCGACCAGCTTCGGCGACGCACTGGAGGCCCTTGCCGCCGACAAGATGATCGTCGACGCGTTGGGCGAGGAGCTCGTCGAGACGTTCAAGGTCATCAAGGGGGCCGAGCTCGACCGCTACCGCGCCTTCGTCACGGACTGGGAGTTCGCGGAGTACTCGCCGCGGCTGTGACGGGCGCCGCGACGCCCGCCTCCCCGATCCCGAGCCGGCTCGCCCTCAGACGTGCGCGAGTACACGGTCGAGCGGGCGAGGTACCCGGCTGAGATCGAGCGCCTCCACGAGCGGCGCTGCGAATCGGATCTTCCAGTTCGTGAGGAAGCCGCGCAGCTGTTCCTCGGTCGTTCGGGCCCGATGCGCAGGCTGTTTCTGGTAGGTACGAAACGATCCCAGCTTCCCGTGCACGGCCAGGACCTCCTCCACCACGGGAGCACCAAGGCAGCGGACCAGCTCGTCTTCCAGATCCCTTTCGCACACGTAGAAGCCGAGTCGTTCCGTCTCCGGGCGGTCGATATTGACACCAAAGCCGGCGCGCTCGAGAGCCCGCCCGAGCTCGCCCTCCTCTCCCGCGTCGCACAGACCGGCCAGCCGGATGTCGGCGCCACGCGGACCGTAGAGGTTCAAGAACCGGCCGACCGCGTGCGCGCCCCCGATCGGCAGAACGGAAACGCCGTCGGCCGCCAGATCCCGGCCACGTCGGAGCGCGAGCGTCTCCAGCGCGACCTTGTCACTGGCACCCTCAACCAGCACGACTGCACGCGGCTTGTCGATCCCGGGCAGTCTGACGAGAATGCCGATCGCAATGAAACGAGGCCCTCAGCGGGCCCATGGGCCGATCCCGCTGACGCGTTCGACCGCGATCCGCATGCGGACGCCGGGCGGCGGGTCGTCCATCGCGGGAAAGCGAACGTCGGGGCCGAGGTGTACGCGCGCGAGCTCTTGGAGCAGTTCGGGAGCCCCGCCCTCCTCGATCGTCGCGCGGCCGTGGACGACGACGTACTCGCGCAGACCGGGCGGTTGGATCCTGGTTCCCTCGAAGGAGATCGCGACGCGCGGGTCCCGCCGGATGTTCTCGAGCTTTCGCAGGCGCGGGTTCAGGTGCGCCGTGACGAGCTCGTCACCCTCGACCGCCACCCACACGCAAGTGACCTGCGGGCTCCCGTTCCTCGTGTTCGTAACCAGGTGACCCAAAGCGCCTCCGCGGATGAGCTCCTTGGCGCTGTCGGGAAGAGTCATCGCGGACCGAGTCTACGTCCGCCCCCCGCGGAGCTGCCAACTGCGCCGGCCTGAGCGCGTGCGGCGGGCGTTGCGGCCGCCACACGCAGCGGTTACCGTCGGCCGAGCGACGGCCCGAGGAAGGGGTGCCGATGAATCAGGCCCAATTGAAGGACGTGCCGTTCTTCAGCTCAATGTCCGAGCAGGACCTGGTGGCGGTCGCCCAGCAGGCCGACGAGATCAGCGTGGCGGCCGGGACGGCGCTCGCGCGCGAGGGCGACCTCGGCGAGGAGTTCTTCGTGATCGAGTCAGGGACCGCGGAGGTCACCCGCGGCGGCGCGCCAATAGCGAAGCTGGGCGCAGGCGACTTCTTCGGCGAGATAGCGCTCATCCGGGAGGAACGTCGGACCGCGACCGTGACGGCCACGTCGCCGATGGTGCTCATCGTCATGACGGGCTCGAGCTTCCGCTCGCTCGACGGCTCGAGGTCCGAGATTCGCGAGACGGTGTCCAAAGCGCTCGCGGAGCGGCGGTCGGTCAGCTGATCGGTTCGGTGGGCTGCCTCGGGAGGCGTTCTCGGGACGCTCGTTCAGCTGCTCGGCGAACGTCGCGTCGGCTTGCATCAGCCAGTTGACGAGCGCCTTCCAGCACGACGCTCGCGATCGAGCGCGAGCGGCGAATCGCCGGCGGAGGCCACGGCGCGACTGCACCGGCCTGACCGGGGTGTGATCTGGCGGCGCATGGGGCCAGTCGATCGTGGCACGCTGCGTCCTGATGCCCGAGCCGCCCCTCAGCCTCGCCCCAGACGAGCTCCGTCGCCTTGGCTACCACGTGGTCGACCGGATCGTCGACCACCTCGAGCAGCTGGACGAGCTGCCGCCGATGCCTCCGGTGGACCCCGGCTGGTCCGCAGATCGCGTCGCGCCGTGTCCCGACGGGCCGAGCGATCCGCTGGAGGCGGTCGACGCGCTCTTCGACGAGATCCTGCCTCGGGGCCAGCGCGCGACGCATCCGCGTTTCTTCGCTCGCATCGGCAGCCCGAGCAACCCTGTGAGTCCGCTTGCCGACTTCGCCGCCGCGGGCGTGAACGCGTTTGCGGCGAGCTGGGCGGGCGGGTCCGGACCGTCGGCCGTGGAGCTCGCCGTTGTCGACTGGATCCGCGACTGGATGGGCTTGCCGGTGGGCGCCGAGGGGGTCCTCGTGAGCGGCGGCTCGGTGGGGAACCTCACTGCGCTCGCGGTGGCGGCGCAAGCTCGCCGGAGCGCGGAGCGGTCGCGGGCGACGGGCTACACGTCCGAGCACGCGCACGCGTCGGTCGCGCGCGCCTGGCGCGTGCTCGGCTTCGAGCCCGGGCATCTCCGGACACTGGCTGCCGACGCGAACGGCCGCCTGGTCCCCGACACGGTCGACGCGGCCATCCAGAGCGACCGGCGCGCCGGGCTCGACCCATTCTGCGTCGTGGCAACCGCCGGAACGACGAGCACGGGTGCCGTCGATGACCTCGCCGGGCTGGCGGCGTCATGCCGCCGCGACGGCCTGTGGCTGCACATCGATGGCGCGTACGGCGCCCCGGCGCGCCTGTGCGAGTCGGGTCGGGCGGTGCTCGACGGCATCGAGCTCGCGGACTCGCTCGTGCTCGACCCGCACAAATGGCTGTTTCAGCCGTATGAGATCGGCTGCGTGCTCGTTCGCCGGCCCGCTCTGCTCGACGCGGCGTTCGCCCTCGACGGTGCGTACCTGCGCGACACGCTCGGCTCGGGCGTCGACCTTCGCAACCGCAGCCTGCAGCTCTCGCGTGGCTCGCGCGCGCTGAAGCTGTGGCTCTCGCTGCGGGTATTCGGGCTGAATGCGTTCAAGGACGCGATCGCGCACGGAATCGCCTTGGCGGAGCACGCCGAGTCCGTGCTCCGCGGCCGGTCCGGATGGGGGATCGTCTCGCCCGCCCAGCTCGGCATCGTCTGCTTTCGCCGCGTTGTCGACGGGGTGGAGGCCGAGGAGCTCGACCGGATCAACGACGAGCTGGTTCGGGCTGCAGTCGCGGACGGCTACGCGGCGCCCAGCTCGACCGTGCTCCGCGGCCGCACGGTAATCCGGCTGTGCACGATCAACCCACGCACGACGTTCGCCGACGTGGACGCCACGATCGAACGGCTAGAGCGGCTCTGAGAGCGCCACGCGAACGCTGCCCGCGTCCCCATCCACCTCGACGCGCGCGCCGTCCCGGATCGCCGTCGTCGCGACATCACATCCGACCACGGCCGGTAGCCCGTACTCGCGCGCGACGATCGCGGCGTGGCTGAGGATCCCGCCGGTGTCGGTCACGAGCGCTCCCGCGGATGCGAACAGCGGCGTCCACGCCGGGGTGGTGGTCTGGCATACGAGCACGTCTCCCGCCTCCAGGCGCCCGAAGTCCGCGGGGCCGCTGACAACGCGAGCGGTTCCGACGGCGCGCCCGCCGGACGCCGGCGTGCCCTGGAGCACCTCGCCGTCCCACTCCGCCGTGCCGGGCACGCCGTAGAACTTCGCGACCATCGGCGGGACATCGGCATGCGCGTCCGGCGGCTCGCCCAGCCAGGGAGCGGGCGCCGCGGCGCTTGCCTCCCGCAGCTCGCGCGCGCGCTCCGCGACCAGCGCCTGATGTCCGTCGCCCCAGGCGTCCGCAACCGCCGCGCGGAGCTCCTCGAGGCGCAGCATGAACACGTCCGCCGCGGCGTCGAGGCGCCCTTCCGCCACTAGTCGCCGGCCGAATCCGAGCAGCGCCTCGCGGGTCGCCTGAAGGCCCGGATAGTCGATGTGGTACGCGTGCGTCTCCTCGAGCGGCACCGCTCCGCACACGCCCTCGAGGATCGCGGCGAAGCTCGCGCGATCCGGTTCGTCGAGGCGAGCGAGAGCCTCGCGCTCGAGCGAGCCGCGGCGCCGCCCGCGCTCGGCGCGCTCCGCCGCGAGGTCGCGCGGGTGTTCGAGCATCAGGCGCAGCGACTCGAGCACGAGCTCCGGGCGCTCCGCGTCGCGCGGCTCCGAGAGCTCGTGGAGGCGGGACCGGCCGCCGAAGCCCAGCAGGTAGGCGTCGAGCTCGTGCCTGACGCGCCGTCCGTTATGAGTTGCCGCGAGGCGCTCGAGCGCCGCGCGCCCCGGGAGCTCGAGGATCGCGTCCGCCACGCCGAGCTCGCGGGCCAGGCTAGCCACGCCCCACAGCTGCTCGTCGGCCTCGAGGCTCTCGTTCGGCAGCCCCTCCATCAGGCGGTACGGCTCCAGCTCGTCGGCCTTCCCGAAGCGCTCGACCCACGCGTCGTGCAGGACCTCGCGCGCCGCGTGGACGGGGATGACGGTCAGGAAATGGAGCCGCCACTGCTCCCTCACGAGCTCGACGAGGCGATCGAGGAGCGACGCCGCCTCGTCCGGGGCGGGACGCTCGGGACGCATGGCTCGGAGCTCCTCCGTTATGGCCCAGCATGCCGGGCGGAGCTCACGTTCCCACCGGCCGGCGACCTCGAGCGCGGCCTGCTCGAGCCGCGCGAGGTCGGGCTCCCAAGTGGGCTCGAGCTCATGCTCGTACGCCCAGCCACCCGCTGCGGTCATCGTCTCAAAGCCACCGAATGGCGCGCGCAGCTCTCGCGCTGCCCCGCGAATGCCACGCCCCATCGCGTCGAACCAGACATCCGCCGACAGCGGCGTCATCGGCTCCGGATAGTGAGACGGGTCGTACGTCCAGGTGCTCATGACAGGGTGGTGATCGGACGGCACTGCACCGCCCACAGCTGTCCGCGCGCGAAGCAGAATTCCACGTCCACCGGGCCGCCAAGCCCCTCCTCGGCCGTCTCGGCCAGCAGCGCGACGGCGCGCGCTTCGTCGTCTCGAAGCACTCGGGCTGTGCGGCGCTCCGGCGGAAGGGGAGAGAGCTCGCCCGATCCATCTGCCGCGCCGCGCTTGTCGGCCACGCGCGCGCTGACGGCGCCGGAGTCGCGCTCGACGCGATAGCGATCGGGTGTCAGTGCTCCTCCGACGGCACCCTGGCCGTGACCGAAGACCACCTCGATCAGGACGGCCCTGTTCGCGCCCGTGACCGGGTCGGCGGAGAAGGCGATCCCGGCTCGGTCGGCGGGAACCTCACGTTGCACGACCAGCGCGACGCTCGCAGACGCTCCGTCACGATAGGCCAGCGCGCGCCCGCTCTCGGCCTCGCGCCAGCAGTGCTCGACGGCGGCCACCACGGCGTCCGGCCCGCGCACGCCCATGACGCTGTCGTACTGGCCCGCCGCGGAGCGGTCGTCCGCGTCCTCGTCAGCGGCAGACGAGCGAACCGCCAAGGGCTCGCCCAGATGATCCAGTGTGGCGAGCAGCTCGGCGCGGTCGGCTGCGTCGAGGCTGCCCTGCTCGCGGAAGCGCGCATGGGCGTCGGTCGTCAACACCACGGCCGGCGGCACGGGGAGGCCGAGTTCGAGGAGCGCGGCCAGCCCCCGCGCCTTGCCGCCCACCACCTCGGCGCCGGGCAGCCGGCCGCCCTCGAGGTGGAGGACGCTCACGCGGGCCGTGCGGGCGCCTCGACGCCGAGCTGGCCGGGCATCCACTCGAGCAGGTGAAGGTAGTCCTGGCGGGCGGGGGCGAAGACGTCGAGGTTCAGCACCGGCTCGGAGCCGGTGGGCTCGATGTAGTGCTCGACGCCGGCGGGCACGAGCATCACCGACCCGGGACCGACCTCGTTATGGTCGTCGCCCACGTGGTAGATCGCCTCGCCGGAAATGATCAGCGCCAGCTGGTCGAAGTCGTGAGAGTGCGGCCGCACCTCCATCCCCGGCAGGCATTCGTTCATGACGAGCAGCACGTCGCTCGTGCCGATCGCGCGCCGCCTCACTCCCGGCCGGACGTGCTCGTCGGGGATCTCTTCCCAGCGCACAGCCTTCATCGACTCTCCTCTCCCGATTGGACGAACCCAAGCTCTGTCGACAGACCGCTCGCCACGTCACGGAGCGCCGTGGCCATTGCCGATCCCGGCTCGGCGTGGATGGTGGCCGAGGTCCCGACGACAGCGAGTGTCGCGACGATCTCCTCGCCCTGGAATACGGGCGCGGCCACCGCGGTCACTCCCTCGACCACGACCGCGTTCGCGGCGAGCCGGTCGAGGCGGACCGCCTCGAGATCCGGGTCGCCGTTCTCCTCCGACAGGAAGGCGCGGAACACCTTGCCCTGCGCCGAGTCGCGCGGCAGTCGCGAGCCGGCCGCCACGACGATCCGGACGAGCCGCTCGGGGTTTTCCGCCACGCGCACCACGACGGGCGCCTCGCCGTCCCACACGGACAGGACCGTCGTCTCGCCGGTTTCGGCTACGAGCCGCAGCATGTAGGGCTCCGCGACGCGGATCACGCCGAGACCCGCGAGCGCGGCCGCCGCAAGCTCGACGACCCGCGGTCCTAGGCTGTAGACGCCGTTGCTCGCGCGCAGCAGGCCCGCGCGCCGGAGAGCCGTCGCGTACCGGTGGGCGGTCGCCTTCGTGAGGCCGACCCGGCTGGTCAGCTCGGCGAGCGTCAGCTCCGGCTCGTCGACGGAGAACAGCCCGAGCATCCGGGCGGCTCGCTCCACGGACTGATTGACCGGGGCCTCGGTCGCCTGGTTCCTCATGCCGCTGCCTTGGCCGGGGTGCGGGCGAGCTCCTGCCCGATCACCTCGACGAGCCGGTCGAGGTCGTCGTCCTCGATCACGAGTGGCGGCGACAGGACGAGCTTCTGGCTCGTCGCCCGGACGATGACCCCGGCCGCGCGGATGCGGTCGGCGAGCTCACCGGCGTCGTCGACGTCGAGCTCGAGACCGGCCATCAGACCAAAGCCGCGCGCCTCGAGCACCGGGGGAAGGCTCTCCAGCTTGCGTAGCCCGGCGAGCAACCGCTCGCCGAGCCGGGCCGCGCGCGCCACGAGCTCCTCGCGCTCGATGATGGCGAGGTTCTCGAGCGCGACCGCGCAGCCGGTCGGGTGACCGTTGTACGTGAAGCCGTGCCGGAAGGCCACGCCGTCGAGCATGGCCGCAACCCGCTCGCCGATCAGCACCGCGCCCAGCGGGAAGTAGCCGCTCGTGATGCCCTTCGCGGTGACGACGAGGTCCGGCTGGAGGCCGCCCCAGTGCTCGGCCGCGAACCAGGCGCCCGTGCGTCCGAAGCCCGTCACGACCTCATCGAGGATGAAGAGGATGCGGTGCCGGCGAAGCACTTCCTGCACCCGAGGCCAGTAGTCCTCGTGCGGCGGGATCATCCCGCCGACGCCGATGACGGGCTCGCCGATGAACGCCGCTATCCGCTCCGCCCCGACGCGCTCGATCCTCTCCTCGAGCTCGCCGATGAGGGCGTCGGTGGTCGTGCCCCGGAGCGGATAGGGGACCGACAGCCGCTCGAATCCGGCCGGCAGCTCCCCGAAGCCCTCCCTCAGCGGCGGGATGCCCGTCGCGCCGAGCGCGCCGTAGCTCACCCCGTGATACGCCATCGAGCGCGTCAGCACGACGGTCCGGTCGGGGGCGCCCTGGTGGTGCCACGCGAGCCGGGCCAGCTTCAGCGCCGACTCCGTGCCCTCCGAGCCTCCGTTCGTGTAGAAGACGCGCTCGATTCCGGGTGGGGCGAGCCCCACGAGCCGTTCGGCGAGCTCGATCGATGGAGTATTCGAGAAGTCCCAGAAGGAGGCGTAGTACTCGAGCGACTCCATCTGCCGTCGGGCCGCCTCGGCCAGCTCGGCGCGTCCATGCCCGACCGGGCAGACCCACAGGCCGCAGGTGCCGTCGATGTACTCGCGGCCATCGGAGTCCCGCAGCCGCGCACCCGAGCCGTCCACGAAGACGATGGGAGGGCGCGGATGGCCGACGACGGCGTGCGGGTGAACGACTCGGCGCTGATCCGTCTCCGACAGGTCGGTCATGTGGCGCTCTTGATCGTCTTCAGCGCGGTGTACTCGCCGATCGACTCGGGTCCGAGCTCGTATCCGTACCCGGACAGGCCGCGGCCCGAGAAGGTGCTGTACGGATCGAGTCCGCCGTACATGTTCACCCACACAGTCCCGGCGCGGAGGGCGCGCGCGATCCGATGGGCGCGCGCCCCGTCGCGCGTCCAGACCGCGGCGGCCAGCCCGAAGTCCGTGTCGTTGGCGACGCGGACGGCCTCGTCCGCGTCGCCGACGCGGATCACGGCCACGGCCGGCCCGAAGATTTCCTCGCGGTTGATGCGCATCTCGTTGCGGGTGGCGTCGAAGATCGTCGGCTCCACGAAGAAGCCGTCGGGATAGGCCTCCACCGTCGCGGCGCCCCCGCCCACGACGGGCGTTGCGCCATCGTCCCGCGCGGACGCGTACAGGTCGAGGACGCGGGCGCGCTGGCGCTCCGAGACGAGCGGGCCCATCTCGGTCTCGGGGTCGAGCCCGCGGCCGAGCCGGATCGCGGTCACGCGGTCGGCCAGCAGCTCGACGAGCGAGTCCGCGACGCGCTCGTGCGCGACGAGACGCGCGCCGGCCGTGCAGACCTCGCCCTGGTTGCGGAAGGTGGCGTTCATGGCGCCCGCGGCGGCAGCCTCGAGGTCGGCGTCGTCGAGCACGATGTTCGCCGACTTGCCGCCGAGCTCCAGCGTCAGCCGCTTGAGGTTGCCCGCGGCCGCGCGCTGTATCTCCTGACCGACCTCGGTCGACCCCGTGAAGGCCACCTTGTCGACGCGCGGGTGCGCGGCCAGCGCCGCTCCCGTGCTGCCGTCGCCCGTCAGGACGGTCCAGAGGCCCTCCGGCACCCCGGCCTCGTGGGCGAGCTCGGCCAGGCGCAGCGCGGTGAGCGGTGCCTCCTCCGCCGGCTTGTGGATAACGGCGTTACCGCAGGCGAGTGCCGGCGCGAGCTTCCACGAGGCGATCGTCATCGGGAAGTTCCACGGCGTGATCGCGGCGACCACGCCGAGCGGCTCGCGGAGCGTGTACGTGAAGACACCGGGCTTCGCCGGGTTGGTCGTGCCCAGGATCTTCGTGGGCCAGCCGGCGTAGTAGAGCCACGTCTGGATCGTGAAGGGAACGTCCCGCCCGGCCGCCTCGGACAGCGGCTTGCCCACGTCGCGGCTCTCGAGACGGGCGAGCTCGTCCGCGTGCTCCTCGACCAGTGCGGCGACGCGCAACAGCACACGCGTGCGGTGCATGGGGTCGGCAGCGGCCCACTCGGCCTGCGCGGCTCGCGCGCTCTCGACAGCGGCGTCGACCTCGTCCGGCCCGCACACGGGAAGCGTGGCGAGCACCTCGCCGGTGGCGGGATCCACCGATTCGAACGTGCTCGTGCTTGCACGATCACTGATCACTATGCGAGACTCTGTCACACATGCTGAGACGCCGCAACCGCAGACGCGGCCTGTTCGTCAAGCTGCCCGCCACCGAGGTCCTCGACATCACGGCGCGCAGCGGAGTTGACTTCGTAGTGGTGGACATGGAGCACTCGCAGCTCTCGGAAGCCGATGGGCTGCGCCTCGTCCGCCATGCTGCGGCGATCGGCCTGCCGGCGCTCGTTCGAATTCCCGAGCTCGATCGCGGGGCGGTGAACCGGCTGCTCGAGGCGGGCGCCCGAGGCGTCCAGCTGTCGACCGTGCGCTCGGTCGCCCAGGTGCGCGCGCTGCGCGCCGCCACCCGCTATGCGCCCGAGGGCGACCGCTCGGTGAGCCTCGCGCATCCCGTTGCAGCGTACGGCGAGGTGCCGCTCCCCGACTACCTCGAGGCGCAGCGGCTCTCGCCACCGGAGCTGGTCGTCCAGATCGAGACAGTCACGACCGACGACCCGCTGCCCGAGCTGCTCGCGGCCGGCGCCGACGTGGCCTTCATCGGCACCACCGATCTCAGCGTCGATCTCGGACTCGACGCCGCGCGCGTCCGCGATCGGGTGGAGGCCATCGCGCGCGCCGCGGAGGGCGCCGGAGTCGAGCTCGGCGCGTTCGCGCTCGACCACCCGCAGGTCACGTACGACATCGGCGGCTCGGATCTCGCGCTGCTCCGCGCCGCCGTCGCCGAGCACGCCAGGGAGCATGCCAGTGCCTGACCTGGCGATGCGGCTCGGATCGCTGCCGCTCAAGAGCCCGGTCGTGTGCGGCGCCGGCGAGCACGTTGCAGAGGAGTCTGCGCTGCGCGCGGCGGTCGACGCCGGCGCGGCCGCGGTGGTTGCGAAGTCCGCCAACGAGTCCGAGGAAGCGCGCCGCCAGTGGGACGTGCGCGAGCACGTGCTGCTTGACGGTGCCCGGCGGGTCGTCGACCGCACCGCTGCGGACGGCGTCTCCATCTTCAACCGGTCCGGCCTCGTGCCGCTCCCATGGGACCAGTGGCTCGCGATTCTCGCGCGCGGCGACGGCTACGCCCGCGCGCGATCCGCCTACGTCGTCGCGAGCATCGTCCCGGCGGACGCCGCGGCGCTGCCGACGCTTGCGGCCGAGGTCGAGTCGGCCGGCCTGCGCTGGCTCGAGCTCAACCTGTCCGCGCCGCACGCCGGAGAGAGCCGTGCCGGCTCGGTCGTCCGGGCGGACACGCCGGAGGGCGCCGCCGCGCTGACCGCGGCCGTCCGCGAAGCGGTCTCGCTTCCGCTCACCGTGAAGCTGAGCGGCGACGGTGTCGACGTCGTTGCGCTTGCCACGGCGGCCCGCGCCGCGGGCGCCGACCACGTCGCGATGATCGGCCGCCACATGGCGTTCGTGCCGGATCCTGCGACGCGGCGTCCGGTCCTCGGCACGTTCGGCGCCATCGGCGGCGACTGGGCGCTGCCGCTGACGATGCGGTGGGTCGCGAAGACACGCGTGGCCGCGGGTCCGGCGCTGCCGATCGTCGGCACGAACGGAGCGCGGAGCGGAGGCGATGTGGCGCGGCTCCTGCTCGCGGGCGCGAGCGCGGTGCAGGTCGCGACGTCGGTGATCGTCGAGGGCTTCGGCGCCCTGGCACGGATCACGCACGAGCTGAGCGAGTACCTCGCGCGGGAGGACGTGGACGCAGCCGAGCTGGTTGGGCAGGCGGCAGATGCCGTCACGACATACGAGGAGGTCGCAGTGAGGAGCAGCACATGACACAGGCCACCGCGATCGGCGGGACGATCGGGGTCGACGAGCTCGAGCGCGATCCATATCCGGCGTACGCGCGGCTTCGAGCGGACGAGCCCGTCTCCTGGGTGGAGTCCGTGGGCCTGTGGCTTGTCACGCGCTGGGACGACGTCACCCACGTCATAAAGACACCCGATGTCTTTACCGCGGAGACGGAGCCGTCGACGCTCAACCGCACCTTCGGCAAGAACCTGCTGGGATCCGAGGGGCCCTACCACCAGCGTATCCGCTCGATCATCCAGCCCTGGTTCCGCAACCAGGCGATCGGCCACTACCCGGCCGAGATCATCACGCCAATCGCCACGGAGCTGATCGACGCGGTCGCCTCCAAGGGCGAGCTCGAGCTCGCGTCCGAGTTCGCGGAGCCTCTGTCGGTGAGGGTGCTCAAGCGCGCCACCGGCCTCGGCGATGCCGTCGACGAGGAAACGCTGCGGCGCTGGTTCCACGAGCTGGCGCTCGGGGCCGCGAACTTCGAGGGTGACGAGGAGAAGCAGCGCGTCGCCGACGCGGCGAGCCAGGAGGTGAACGACACCGTCGGGCCCATCCTGGAGCGACTGCGGGACGCCCCCGACGACACGCTGCTGTCGAGCATGCTCCACACGGAGATCGACGGCGAGCGGCTGAGCCGGGAGGAGATCCAGTCGAACCTCAAGGTGATGATCGTGGGCGGGCTGCAGGCGGCCAGTGACCTGATCTCGCTGTCCACGTGGGCGCTCTTGTCACACCCCGAGCAGGCGGAGCGGGTGGCCGCGGACCTCGAACTGGTCCCGGCCGCCGTCGAGGAGGGCGCCCGCTGGCATTCGCCCGTCGGCACGTCGACCCGGCAGGCGACGGCGGACACCGAGCTTGCCGGCGTGCGGCTCGAGAAGGGCGCGCTGATCGCCGCGGTGCTGTCGTCGGCGAATCGCGACGACCGCCACTGGAACGACCCGGACAGCTACGACATCGACGCCCACCGCCGGCCCCATCTGGCATTCGCCGGAGGGGCGCACGTGTGCGTGGGCGCGCTGCTTGGCCGCCAGGAGGCGCGCACGGCGCTGCGGCTGCTGCTCGAGCGCCTGCCGGGGCTCCGGCTCGACCCGGACCGCCCCGCGGCGATCAGCGGATGGGAGTTCCGCTCGCCCGAGCACGTCCACCTGCTGTTCGACGCGAGCTGAGAGAGAGGAGCCGAACGTTGAACGAGAGCACGGCGACAGAGCTGACAGAGGACTATCTCGGGCGACTGGCCGCCGTCCAGCCACGCGACCTTCCAACGGACCTCGATCTCTTCGACGAGGCCACGGCGACCCGCGGCATCCGCCTGAACAAGGCCGCGTACTCGCTGAAGCACGCCGAACAGCGCGAGCTGTTCGACCGCGACGAAGAGGGCTGGATGAACCAGTTCGGACTCACCCCTGACGAGCGCGAGCTGATGCGGGCCCGCGACTGGATCGGCCTGTGGCGAGCCGGGATGTCGATCTACGTGATGGTCAAGCTGAGCGGCGTGACCGGCGTACCGCTGCCCGAGATCGGGCGGCAGATGAAGGAGAGCGGCTGATGGCGAGAATTCTGGGCGGGATCGGTGCGTCGCACGCGCCGTCGATGGAGCACGTCTACGACGCCGGCGAGGAGGTGCGCCGGAACGAGGAGTGGGAGCCGCTGTTCGGCCCGTTCCAGGAGGTCGCGAGCTGGCTCGGCGAGCTCAAACCGGACCGGTTGGTCGTGATCTACAACGACCACATGGACGAGTTCTTCCTGAACGCGTACCCCACGTTCGCCCTCGGCGTGGCCGACGAGTACCCGATCGCCGACGAGGGCTTCGGCGCGCGCCCCTTCCCGCCATTGCCGGGCGACGGCGCGCTCGGCTGGCACATCGCACGCTCGCTTGTCGCCGACGAGTTCGACCCGACGATCTGCCAGGAGCTCGAGGTGGACCACGGCGTCATCTCGCCGCTGCCGATGGTCGACTTTGCGGAGGGAGACGGCAGCTGGCGCATTCCCGTCGTGCCGCTCGCCGTCAACGTGATCCTGCATCCGCTGCCTACGCCGCGGCGCTGCTACAAGCTCGGCCAGGCGCTGCGGCGGGCGATCCTCTCGTACCCGGAGGACCTCGGTGTGGTGGTGGTCGGCACCGGCGGCCTGTCACATCAGCTCACGGGGCCGCGCTTCGGGCAGGTCACGCCCGACTGGGACCAGGAGTTCATGCGCCTGCTTGCCGAGGAGCCGGAGCAGCTCTGCGACTACACGCACGAGGACCTGATCAAGCTCGGCGGCACCGAGTCGGTCGAGGTCGTGAACTGGCTCGCCATGCGGGGCGCGTTGCCCGCGGAGGCGCGGCCGACGGTCGAGGCGTACTACCCGCACAGGATCATGGGTTACGGGCTCCAGGCGTTCGCGGTGGCGCAGTGAGCGACGAGCGCGTCGTCACGATCCTCGAGGGGGCGGTCGACCTGCACGTCCACCCGGCGCCCTCGCCGCTGCCGCGCCGGATCGACGCGCGCGAGGCCGGTGAGCTCGCCGGCGCGGCCGGCTTCGACGCGATCGTCGTCAAGTCCCATCACCACTCGACCGTGATGGACGTGCTGGCGATCGGAGACGCGGCGGGTGGCAACGGAGGGGCGCGCGTGTACGGCGGCATCGCGCTCAACTCGGCCGTCGGCGGGCTCAACCCGCACGCGGTCGACCTCGCGCTGAAGATGGGCGGGCGGATCGTCTGGTTCCCCACCATCGGCTCCCCGCAACACATAGCCCACCATCGCGCGCACCCGGACCTGAAGTTCCCGAAGCTCGCGGTGAAACTAGAGCCGGAGGAGCCGGTCGACGTCTTCGACGCCAACGGGCAGCTGAAGCCCGAGGTCCATCGGATCCTCGAGTCGATCGCGGAGGCGGACGCGATCCTCGCCAGCGGGCACATGGCGCCGGCCAGCATCACGGCCGTCTTCGAGGCCGCACGAGAGAAGGGGGTGCGGCGGATGCTCGTGAACCATCCCAACTTCGTGATCGAGGCCTCGTACGACGACGCGCGGCACTGGGTCGGCCTCGGCGCGTACATCGAGCATTCCCTGTGCATGTACGACGACGCTTCCTCCTTCTACCACTGGGATCTCGAGACCCTCCTGAAGTGGATCGAGGCCGTCGGCGCCGAGCGCTCGACGCTCGGGTCCGACCTCGGGCAGCAGGACAACCCGCTGCCGACGGACTCGTTCCACAAGATCGTCATGGGGCTGCTCGATCGCGGGATGCCCGAGCGCGACGTGCGGCGGATGGTCGCCGACAATCCACGCGAGCTTCTGGGAACGACGTGACGGGGAGGGAGCATCCGCTCGAGCGCGCCGCGCTCGAGTGGATCGCCTCCTACTGGAACGCTGAGCACCTGGTACGCACCCGGGACTGGGTGGTGGAGCTCGATCCGGGTGCAGGCCTGCCGCTTCGGCTGGCGGCGCTGACGCACGACATCGAGCGGAACTTCCCTGGCGGGCCGGCTCCCGATCCGACCGACCCGGACTATGTGCGCGTGCACTCAGAGCGCTCGGCGCAGATCGTCGGCGAGTGGCTCGCGAGCCAGGGTGCGTCCGAGGAGCTTGCCGGAGCGGTGGCCCGGCTCGTCTCCGCGCACGAGGTGGGCGGCTGGGGAGACGCGGACATCCTCCAGGCGGCCGATTCGCTCTCGTTTCTCGAGATCAACGCGACGCGGCCGGCGGCGTGGGTCCGCGACGGGCGCTGCAGCCCCGCCGAGGCGCGCGCCAGGCTCCGCGAGATGCACGACCGCATCGTGGTAGAGCAGGCCCGTGCGCCGGCGACCGCGCTCCTCGCGGACGCCGAGCGCCGGCTCGAGGCGGCGCTGGCGGCGCTCGAGGGCCGATGATTCGTGCGGTTGGTAAGCGCGCAACCTGAAGCGCAGCTGGGTCGCTTTCGGTGTAGCTATCCGGCGGTGGGCGGCGCTCCGTTGGCGCTGGTGGCCAAGCCGGGGCTAGGGTTGATTCCGCTTGGTCGGCTCTCTTACTCGCGGTCAGTCGCGTCGCCGGCGTGCGGCTTGCACGGGCTCAGACCGTGGCTCGGTAGCCCCACGCCTGAACGATCCGCGGGAACGCGAGCACGGTCGTCGTGTCTGCCGCAAGCCGGTAGAGCTCGGCGACGGCCATGTCGATCTCCTCCTTTGTCGTGAGGCCCTCCGCGATTGCGGAGTCCGCGATGTTCTCCAGCGTCAGGGCGCTCACGAGCTTGACGTCGCCCTCGTGGCCCTCCGGTGTCATCCCCGCGGCCTGGACCACGTTCAGGTGAACCCGCTTGCGGCCGGCGGCGACTAGCAGCTCCGGCAGCCGAGGGCCGATGTTCGGGTCGACGCCGCGCGCCCAGGCGGCCTTTGTGTAGAGCTCTACATAACGGTCGTAGGCCGCGCTTCGGGGATGACAGAAGCTGCCGGTGAAGTCGATGTCCTCGACGATCAGCACACCCCCGGGCCGCAGACCTGTGGCGATCCGTGTCGCGGCGGCTGTCGGCTCGGCCATGTGCGTGAGCAGAAAGCGGACGTAGATCAAGTCGTAGTCCGGCGCGATCTCGGTCGCGAGCAGGTCGCCCTCGCGATACTCGACCGCGAGCGAAGCATCGCCCTCGGCCTCCTCGCGCGCGATCGCGACTTTGGTGGCGTCCATATCGATGCCCACCGCGCGCCCGCCCGGTGCGACCCGGCGTGCGAGCTCACACGTCACGTCGCCGCCGCCGCAGCCGACATCGAGGCACGTCATACCCGGCGCGATCCCGATGCGGTCGAGCAATGCCGCGGTGGTCGCGTGCATGGCGCGGGCGAGCACTCGCAGCCGCTCCCGGCCTTCGAGTCCACCTCGGATGACGTAGCGGTCCTCGACGCTCATCTCGGCCTTGGGGCCTATAACCGGCGGACCCTTGCCGCTCAAAGGGAGAACATCTCACCCGCCATCCCGGGGTGCAAGTGGCGTGCCTGCTACCCGACGAGCCGCAGCCCCGACGCCCGCGGACGGTCCGAGCGCGCACCACACGGAAGGTCCGCAGCAGATGGCCCTGCTGAGCGGAACCTGCCGGGTCTACTCCCTAACGTCGGTACCTACCCGACCAGTCGCAGCTCCGATGCCCGTTTCGCGGCCTCGCGCCGTGTCCTGGCACCCAGCTTCGTGAGCACCGCGGCGACGTGGTGCTCGGCGGTTCGCGGTGAGACGACCAGCCGCTCGGCAATCTCGGCGTTGGTGAGGCCCTCGGCGATCAGCGTCAGGACCTCGAGCTGGCGGGCCGTGAGCCCGGCCGGGTTCTCGCGCGTGGTGCGGCGCGGGCCCTGCGGCACTCGCATCCCGAGCTCGCGCATGCGGTCGGCGACTCGCCTCGTCAGCGGCTCGGCCCCGAGCCCGCGCGCGATCTCGACCGCCTCCACCAGCGCCGCCTCGTCGCCCAGCAGCGACAGCATCAGCGCCCGGTCGTACGACCAGCCGAGCGCCCCGAACTCGTCCGCCGCGGCGCCCCAGTCACGCCGCATCATCGCTGCGTAGGGCCCCGATGTCGGCCGGTCGAGCTCGATGTCCACGCCGGCCACGGCCGCCCAGCCGGCCAGCCGGACCGCGAAGCGTCCGCTCAGCCCGCCGTTCTCCCGCATCTGGCCGGCCAGGAGCTCGAACCGCTCGGCCGGCATCGGACCGCCGCCGGTCAAGGCGAGCTCCGTCTGCAGCTCGATGACCGGCATGAGTCGCTGCGGCTCGCCCGCGCGATCCGCGAGCGCCTCCAGCTCGGTGAGCCGATCTTCGGCATCCGCGTCGCCGCGGCGGACGGCGAGCTCGGCCAGCACGGTCCTGGCCAGGAGCTGGACGATCGTCCTGCCGGTCGCGCTCTCGCTGCGCGCGGTCCGCTCGGCATCTCCCCAGTCGCCGCTTCGGAGCCGCATCCACGCGATCTCGGTCTTCACGTACGAGACGTACGCATGCACCTCGTACGTCTCGGCGTAGTCGAGCGCCCGCTGGAGGTAGCGCCGGGCCGGGCCCGGCCTCGCCCAGGACATGAGGACGTAGCCGAGATTGCCGAGGGCGCGGGTGGCGTCCTCGCGCTCGCCCGCGTCGTCAGCGAGCTCGTGGGCCTCCAGCAGCGGCCCGGCGTCGTCCGGGTTCATCTGCACCCTCGCGCAGCCCATGTTGACGAGCGCGTGCGCGCGCGTGGTGTCGTCGCCGAGGCGGGTCGCGAGCTCGAGCGCGCGCTGCCCCCAGCTGAGCGCCTGCTCGCCGTCATCGGCGAGCATCGCCAGCTGTGCGACCCCGCTGCAGGCCCTGGCGAGCTCGATCGACTCGCCCAGCGGCTCGAGGATGCCGATCGCCTCGATCGCCTTGCCCCGCGCCGGGCCGCCGTCGCCGGCGAACCAGTGGAAGCGTGAGAGCACGCGGGTGCACCGGCCCAGCGCGGCCTGGTCGCCGAGCTCGCGGTGGATGTCGATCGCGGCGGCGATCGCCTCGAACGCCTCTTCGATCCTCCCCACGACGTAGGCGGCGGTGGCGAGCTCCTCGAGCAGGTCCGCCCGCTCGAGCGGGGACAGCGTGTCGACGAGGTCGCCGGCCCGCCGGTAGTGACGGTACGCCTCGCGGTTCGACTCGAACGCGGCGGCCCGGCGCGCGGCGATCAGCGCGTAATCGCCGACCACGTCGTGGGCCCCGGCCGCCTCCGCGTGATGGACGATGTCCGCCGGGTCTGCGTCCGTGGCCAGCAGCGCGCCGAGGACGTCCGAGTGAAGGCGCCGTCGCGTGGCGGTCGGGATGGCAGCGCATACGGCGTTTCGGGCCAGCTCGTGCCGGAACCGCAAATGCTCTTCATCCAGCTCGAGGAGGTGCCTGCGTTCGGGCTCCCCGGCCGCCGCGGTCCAGGCGGGCATCACGGAGTCGAGGATCGACGTCCGCACGCGGTTCGGCACGACCGACACCAGCTCCACAAGCCGCCGCGCCTCGTCGTCCAGCCGTGAGATGCGGGCCAGGACCGCGTTCGCGACGGATGGCGGGAGCTCCGCCGTGTCGCGCGACGCGAGCAGCTCGGTCACGTAGAACGGATTTCCGCGGGTGGCCACGTAGACCTCGTCCGCGTCGTCGCCGGCGAGCGACGCCACCGCGTTCCACGAGAGCGGAAACAGCTCGATCAGCGCCGAGTCCTCCGGCCGGATCGCCGCGAGCGCCGCATGGAGCGGATGGCCGGGCGGGGTCTCGCCCGTGCGGTACGTCGTGACGAGCAGCGCGGGCAGAGCGCCGATTCGCCGGCCGAGTACCGTCAGCGAGTCGAGCGTCGCGTCGTCGGCCCAGTGCACGTCCTCGAGGACCAGCACGGTCGGCCGCGGCGTTCGCTCGAGCTCCTGGATGAGCAGGTCGTGGATCTCGTGCGGCGGCGCGCCCGCCGCGAGCGCATTGGCAAGGCCGGGCGAGACGCTGCCCGCGAGATCGCGGAATGGGCCAAGCGGGCGTGCGATCGACAGGTCGTCGCACGTGCCCGTCAGGACTCGCGCGCCGCTGTTGAGACCGTCGAGGAAGCGCCGCACCAGCGAGGTCTTCCCGATCCCGGGCTCGCCGCTGATCCCGACGGCCCGCCCCTCGCCCGACGCGGCCGCCGCGTGCGCCCGGGCGAGCGCCTCCAGCGGGGCCTCACGCTCAAGAAGCTCCACGCGGACAGTAGACACGTAGGTACCTACTGGGTCAAACATAGGTAGGGGGCACCGATGTGGGCGCTCGGCGCCGGTCGTAGCTTCGAGCGCATGATGCGATCAATCCTCAAGCGGCTCTCACGCCGCCACACCATCGCTGTCGGCAACGCGTGAGTCGTGGAGAGCACTCCGGCCGACACCGGCACTGGCTGGACCGCCCTGGTCTTCAACGCTGGTGACTCGTCATTCGAGTCCTACGCCTGGGCGACCTGCGCCAACGTCTCGTAGAAAAGGAGAACCAAGTGATTGCAGTTGAAGACCTGAAGCGAACCCACCGCGCGACATGGGCGGCCGGCGACTACGCAGCCGTGGCGGAGCGGATCGACGAGGTGCCCCCGCGCGACCTGCTCGCACGTGTCAACGTGGGCGTGGGCGCGGACGTGCTGGACGTCGCCACCGGAACCGGGAACGTCGCTCTCCCGGCCGCCGCGGCGGGCGCGAACGTGATCGGGCTGGACATCACCCCGGAGCTGCTCGACACCGCCCGCGGGCGGGCGTCCGAACAGGGAGTCGACGTCGAGTGGCTCGAGGGCGATGCCGAGGATCTTTCGTTCGGCGACGAGAGCTTCGACGTCGTGCTGTCCGTGTTCGGCGTCCAGTTCGCGCCGCGACACAAGGTCGTGGCGGACGAGCTCGCGCGCGTCGTGCGGCACGGTGGGGACATCGGCCTGGTCAACTGGACGCCCGAGGGTCTGATCGGCGAGATGTTCAAGATCATGGGCAAGTACCTCCCGGCGCCGCCCGACTACGCCTCGCCGCCGCCGCTCTGGGGCAACGAGGACCACGTCCGCGAGCTGTTCGAGGACACCGAGGTGGACCTCGAGTTCGTGCGCGGCCACAACCCGTGGCGGTTCGACTCGGCGGAGCACTTCGTCCTCTTCTTCGAGTCGTACTACGGCCCGACGCTGAAGGCGCGCGAGCGGCTCGAGGCGGAGGGACGCTGGGCCGAGCTCCGCGAGGAGCTCCACGCCCTGGCCGAGCGCCACAACGAGGCGACGGACGGCAGCCTGCTCATGCACGCCGAGTACCTCATCACGCTCGGCCACAAGCGCGCCTGACGAAACTCAGGCGCGCGTTTCCCGCGAGCGCTCCCGGGTAAGGCGGCTACCGCCGGCTCGGCCGGTTCCGAAAGTCACGGAGGCAAGGAGCGCCTCGATGCGACGTGTCGGTTCCATCCGCCCACTCGGGGCGCTTGCGGGAATTTTGATCGCGGCCGCCATCGCGCTGGCACCGGCCGCCCAGGCCGCCGGCCCGTGTCCCGGCGACACCGGAGGCAGCGGTCCCGGGTGGTCGCTCGGCACGACGACCTTCGATCCGCACTACACCCGCCATCCGTACGTCGGCAACGGGTACCTGTCGCAGCGCGTTCCGCCGAACGGAATGGGCTATGTCTCGACCGGCGAGAAGACCGGCTGGCCGCTCTACACGCCGCGCTACGACGGTGCCTTCGTCGGCGGTCTGTACGCTGCCGATCCGGCGCTCGCCGACGGGCGGGCCGCCATCGCGGCGATCCCGACGTGGTCGACGTTGACCGTCCGCGCCGGCTCCGAGACCTACACGCCGGCGACGCCCGCCGGCCAGATCTCGAACTTCGATCAGACGCTCTACTTCGACTGCGGGCTGCTGAGGACCTCGCTCACGTGGACGACGAGCAACGGCCGCGCCACCGACCTGGTCTACGACGTGATCGCGGACCGCAAGGACCAGCACGTCGGCGCGGTGCGCATGACGATGGTTCCGCACTGGAGCGGGAACGCCACGGTGACGGATCTCATCGACGGAGCCGGGGCGCGCCGAGTCGTTCAGACGGGCGGCGGAGCCGTGGCTGACGATCCGACCATCGACGTGAGCTTCGCCACGGAGACGACGAACACCGCGGGTGCCGTCGCCTCGACGCTGAAGCTGCCCGACGGCGTTAAGCCCTCCGCGGATAAGCGCAGCGCCGCCGCGGAGAACCTGTCGGCGAGCCACACGGTCACTTTCAGTGCGCACTCCGGCACCGCCTACGAGTTCGTGAAATTCGTGGGGGTCGATACCGCCCTCACGTCGTCCACGCCGGAGGCCTCCGCGATCAGCGCGTCCCAGCGGGCGGCCGCCGAGGGCTGGTCGCAGCTCTTCGCCGGACACGCCGCGGCGTGGAAGGACCTGTGGAAGAGCGACATAGTCGTGTCCGGGCGGCCGGAGCTGCAGGACTGGCTCCGCTCGAACACGTACGCGCTGCTGTCCAGCATCCGGCCGGCGACCGACAACAGCATCGCGCCGACCGGGCTGAGCAGCGACAACTACGCCGGGCTCATCTTCTGGGACGCGGAGATCTGGATGTATCCCAGCCTGCTGCTGATGCATCCGGACGTCGCCGAGTCCGTGCTCGCGTACCGCACCAAGACGCTCCCGGGTGCGCGCACCAACGCGCTCACCTACGGCTACCAGGGCGTGTTCTTCCCCTGGAACGGCGCCGGCACGGGCGACCTCGAGTCCGAGTGCCACAGCTGGAATCCGCCCCACTGCCTCACGCAGATCCACCTCCAGGGCGACATCGCCCTCGCGGCCTGGCAGTACTACCTGGCCACCGGGGACACGGCCTGGCTGCGCGACCGCGGCTGGCCGATCATGAAGGGCCTGGCGGAGTTCTGGGCCGGCCGGGTCACGGCCAACAGCGACGGCACCTATTCGATCACCAACGTGGCCGGGCCGGACGAGTACAGCAACGGCGTGAAGGACGGCGTCTTCACCAACGGAGTCGCCGCGACGGCGCTTCGCAACGCCACGCGCGCCGCGCAGATCCTCGGCGAGCCCGCGCCGGCGCAGTGGACTGCGATCGCCGACCACCTGCGCATGCCCTTCGACGCCGCGCAGCAGGTCTTCCTTCAGTACGACGGCTACCAGGGCAGCCTGATCAAGCAGGCCGACACCGTCCTGTTGATCTATCCGCTCGAGTGGCCCATGTCGAAGCAGGTCGCCGCCAACACGCTCGACTACTACGCCGAGCGCACCGACCCGGACGGTCCGGCGATGACGGACGCGATCCACGCGGTCGACGCTGCCCAGATAGGCCAGCCCGGCTGCGCCACCCACACCTACCTCATGCGCTCGGTCGTGCCATTCGTGCGCGACCCGTACGCCCAGTTCGCCGAGGCCCGCGGTGACAAGGCCGGCTCCCAGGACCCGCTCGCCGGCTCGCCGGCGTACAACTTCCTGACCGGCTCCGGAGGCTTCAGCCAGGTCTTCACCTTCGGCCTGACCGGCCTGCGCTGGCGCGCGGACGGCATCCATATCGACCCGATGCTGCCCCCGCAGCTGTCCGGCGGGGTCACCCTGAAGGGCCTCCACTGGCGCGGCCGCACCTTCGACATCCAGATCGGCGCCAGCAGCACCACGCTGACGCTGCGCGCCGGCCCGGCGCTTACGGTCGAGGCTCCGGACGGGACGCACACCGTGAGCGGTTCGCTCACGGTGCCGACGCGCCGGCCGGACCTCGCGCCCACCGACAACCTCGCGCGCTGCGCGCCGGCCACCGCCACCTCGGAGGAGTCCGGCCTGTACGCGGAGGCCGCGGTCGACGGCAGCTCCGCGACGATCTGGGCACCCGACGCCACGAGCGGCAGCCTGACGGTGGACCTGCGCGGCCGGACCCAGGTCAAGAGCATCCTGCCCCGCTTCACCAACCCTCAGCCCGCGTCGTACCGCGTCCTGACCTCGCTGGACGGGAAGACGTGGACGGAGGCGCCCGCCGCGGACTCCACCGGCATGCTGAAGAACACGGTGCAGGCCCGCTACGTGCGCGTCGACCTCACGCGGCCGGAGGGTGAGAGGGCCGGCATCCGCGAGCTCGAGGTGAAGTAAGCAGCATTAGGCTCTCTCCAGGCCATGGAGAGCAACGCGCGGCGAGCTGAGTCCGCGTCCAACCTGGGTCGGGATCTCACGGGGGCGGAGCTCCGGCGTCTCCTCGACGTCGGGCGTGCGCTCGTCGCCGAGCTCGACCTGGAGGCGGTGCTCCGAACGGTGCTCGAAACGGCGCGCGACCTCACAGCCGCGCGATACGCCGCGCTCGGCATCCTGGACGATGACAAGGACGAGCTCGAGCGGTTCGTCTTCATCGGGATCGACGAGGAGACGCGCCGTCTCATCGGCCCGCTTCCGCGCGGCCGCGGCGTGCTCGGGGAGCTCATCCGGCACCCGGAGCCGCTGCGGCTCGCCGACGTGACCCAACACCCGCGCTCGTACGGCTTTCCACCGGGCCATCCGCCGATGACCACCTTTCTCGGCGTGCCGATCACTGTCCGGGGCGAGGCCTACGGCAACCTCTACCTGACCGACAAGGCCGGCGGCGAGCAGTTCGACGCACGGGACGAGGAAACGGCGGTCATCCTCGCGGACTGGGCCGCGATCGCGATCGGCAACGCGCGGCTCTACCAGGACGTGGCCAGGCGCCGCACCGAGCTCGAACGAGCCGTCAGAGGCCTCGAGGCCACCGCCACGGTCGCGCGGTCGGTCGGGTTCGAGACCGACCTCGACCGTGTCCTGGAGCTGATCGCGAAGCGAGGGCGCGCGCTCATGGAGGCCGACTCGCTCCTGGTGATGCTCCAGGAGGGCGACGAGCTCCGGGTGGCCGCGACCGCCGGCGTGGTGGGTGCGAAGGCGGTGGGCACCACGGTCCCCGTGGCGGGGACCCTCCCCGGCGCCGTCGTGACGAGCGGCGAGCCGGAGCGAGTCTCGAGCTTGGCGCACAGCGTGGGCCACGGGCTGGATCTCGGGGCAGGGGACGCCGCCTGTGCGCTGGTCGTGCCACTCGGTTTCCGCGACCGTGCTCGCGGGCTGCTGCTGGCGCTGGACAGCGCCCGCCTTCCGCACGGCTTCGATGCCGACGAGCAGTATCTGCTCACGTCCTTCGGCGCGAGCGCCGCGATCGCGATCGCGACCGCCCAGTCGGTGGAGGCCGAGCGCCTCAAGCACTCGATCCGCGCCTCCGAATCCGAGCGGCGGCGCTGGGCGCGGGAGCTGCACGACGACACGCTTCAGGACCTCGGCGCGCTGAAGTTCCTGCTCGAGGCCGCCCACAGGAGCGGTCGGCCGGAGCGGCTCGAGGACGCTGTGGAGAACGCCCTGGCGCAGCTCGGCTCCAGCATCGAGCGTTTGCAGGCCCTGATCACGGAGCTCCGCCCTGCGTCGCTCGACGAGCTCGGCCTCCAGCCCGCGCTCGAAGCCCTGACGCGCCGCACGGCGGAGCGAACGGGTCTCCAGGTGGAGACGAGCTTCGACCTCGCTCTGGAGGGCGGCCGCGAGACGAAACGCCTGACGCCCGAGATCGAGAGCACCGCTTATCGGCTCGTGCAGGAGGCGATCACCAATGCCGTCAAGCACGCCCAGGCCGAGCGGCTCTCGGTGGAGGTCGCTGAGGCGGACGGGCGACTGAGGCTGACGGTCCGGGACGACGGAGCCGGCTTCGACCCGGAGCGAGCGGATGGCGGCTTCGGGCTCGTCGGCATGCGCGAGCGCGTGGAGCTCGTGGACGGGCGCCTCGCGATCGACTCCGATCCGGAGCGCGGCACCGTGGTGTGGGCCGAGCTGCCGGCGCTCCACCTGTCCGCCCCTAGCGGGGAGCCGGCTGAGCCTCCGGCACGTCCACGTTGACGGCGAGCCCGCTCGGTTCGTCCTCGAGCTCCTCGTGGTGCAGCGCCAGGTATGGAGCGAGCCGGCGCCCCGAGATCTTGCTCGGCGGCCACCAGAGTGCGTGATCGGAGACTCGCGAGCCCTCGCCGCGCCCACCGCCGACCTCGGCGCGCATGTACCGGGGCGTTGAGCCCGTGAGCAGGAGCCCGCGGAGCACGGGGCGGAAGGGCTGCGGCTCCACGGGCGCGCCGAGCCGTGCCGCGATCGCCTCCGCCGCGGCATCGGCGAGCTGCGCGGCGACGCCCCCCTGCTTGATGGGGCAGGTCGTGGCGTCTCCGGCTGCGTAGACATCCGACTCGCCGTGCACCAGGCCGTCGTCGTCGACCGGAATGAAGCCGTCGGGGTCGGCGGGCAGCCCCGCAAGCGACGGGCCGAGCAGCCGTGGGAGGCTCACCACGCGCTCGGCGGACAGTCGCTCGTCTGGGATGAGCGAAAGGACGCCCTTCTCGAATCTGGTCGGGTAGCGAGACGTGTGCAGCTCGATCCCGTGAGCGTCCAGCAGGTCCTGCACCGCCTCGGAGGCCTCGCGGCCGAACAGCTCGAGGGGCGACCGCTCCGGCGTGACCAGCGAGACGCGGGCGTCACGCCGGCCGCGCTCGGCGAGGCGCGCGGCCGTCATCAGCGCGAGCTCGTACAGGGGCAACGGCCAGGACTCGCCGGCCGGGACGGCGAACGCCACGTGGCCGACCTGTCCCTCTTCGAGCTCCTGCAGCACGGCGCGGAAGCGGCTGGTGTAGCCCGGCCCGTGGATAGTCACGCTGCCGCGGAGCGACGGCAGCGATCGAGCTCCGATCGCGACGAACAGAAGGTCGAACGGCAGCTCGCGGCCGTCCCAGGTCACGACGTGATGCGCCGCCGGGTCCACGCTCCTTATTCCGGCGAGATGGACGGCGGCGCGATGGTCGCTCGCTATGCGGACCACGTCGAAGCGGTGAGCGTCGCCGAACCCGAACGGCTCCGCGACCGCCAGCGGGCGGTAGGCGAACTCCGGGGTCGGGGTCACGAGTTCGAGCTCGACGCGGTCGGAGGCGAGCTCGTCGAGCGTCATCAGCGCCTCGAGCGCCGCCACGCCTCCGCCCGCGATCATGACCTTTGTCCGAGCCGCCTGCATACCCAGACGATCATGGTCCGGCGGCGCCCGACTCACATCGGGGGTAGCCACTTCCCCGGCTCAGTGGTTTCCCGCATCGCAGCTCGGGTCAGGTGCCCTCGACGCCGAGGACGGCGGCGAGCAGCAGCATGACGAGCGCCCCGCATGCCGTCCCGCCGGCGGCCGCGACGCGCCCGCCGCGCGCATAGGCATCCGGGACGAGCTCGGTCAGCACGAGCGCGAGCATCGCACCGGCCGCGAATGCGAACGAGAATGCGAGGAGGCCGGCGATTTCCTCGACGGCCAGGTAGGCGAGCACGGCGCCCACCGGTTGCGGTGCGCTGGTGAGCACGGCGGCCCAGAACTGCTGGCCGGGACCGAAGCCCGCGCTCTCCATCGGGATCGCGACGCTCGTTCCCTCCGGGACGTTCTGAAGCGCGATCGCGAGGAAGATGAAGAGCGCGAGGCCCTCCGTGTCCGATGCGAACGCGCTGCCGATCGCGAAGCCCTCCGGCAGGCTGTGGACCAGGAGGACGCCGAAGACGAGCACGGAGCGCCGGACCCCCGCTCCGCTGAGCCGGCCGACGTGGACGTCTCGCCCCTCGAGCAGCCGGCGCGACGCGAGCAGGAACAGCACGCCGACGGCGAAGCCCGCGGCCACGGTCGAGCGGCCACCCTCGTCGAGCGCGGGAAGAAGCAGGCCCACCACGGCCGCGACGCCCATCAGTCCCACGGTGGCTCCCCACAGGAACGGCCTGAGCTGCCCGACGCGCTCCCCGAGCAGGATGACCGGCACCGCGCCCAGACCGGTGGCAAGCGCGGTCGCGGCCCCGGCCAGCGCGAGCACGGCGACCTCCATGGTCGGCTAGCGGTCGATCAGGTCGTTGTCGAGCGCGTAGCGGACCAGCTCGGCGCGCGTCGAGACGCCGAGCTTCTGCTGTATGTGGGCTCGATGCGTCTCGACGGTACGGACGCTCAGGAAGAGCTGGTGCGCGATCTCGTTGTTCGTGTGTCCGAGCGCGATCAACCGCAGCACGTCGAGCTCGCGATCCGTCAGCTCCGCCAGGGCGCCGACCGGTCCGTCGGGGCTGGCGGCCATCCGCGCGCCCAGGTCGGGATTGAGCCAGGTGCCTCCGCCGGCGGCGGCACGGATCGCCTGCACGAGCTCGGCGCCGGCGGAATGCTTCAGCACGTACCCGCGCGCGCCGGCGCGCAGCGCCTCGCGAGCAAACGCCGGATCCTCCTGCATCGTGAGGACCACGACCGACGTGCCGGGCGACGCGTCGGCGATCTCCGGGATCGCCTCGAGGCTCGAGCCGCCCGGCATGTTGAGGTCCAGCACGAGGACCGTCGGCTTGTACCCGAGCGTGTAGCGCCGCGCGGCGTCGACGTCGCCGGCCTCGGCCACCACCTCGATGTCGGACTCCGCCTCCAGGAGCATGCGAAGGCCGGACCGAACCACCGCGTGATCGTCGGCGAGGACGATCGTGATGCTGTCCGTCGCGTGCATCGCGCAGCGGAAGTATCCGGCACTTCGCGTGCTCATGGAGGTTTGTGTCAGCCCGCCATCGCGGGCTGGCCGGCGGTGGGGTCGGAGACCGCCTCCCTGCGCTCGTTGCGCCACGGGAGCCGCAGAGTCAGAACGAGGAACCCGATTCCGGCGAGCAGCAGTGCGAGGCCCATAACGGTCGCGAACGTCGCCACGTTCTCCGCGAAGTACGACGTGTTCAGAGCCGTTGCGAGCGCCGTCTCGGTCACCCAGATCTCGCGCGCCGGATTGCTCACCGGCTCGCCTGACTTGGGATCGATTGCCGCGGCCTGCTCGTCGGCGGTGGGCTTGCCGTTCTTGTCCAGGAACCTCGGCATCTCCGCGTAGGTCTGACCCTTCGTGGCCTCGAGCGTGTGGACTCGCATGCCCGCAGCGAAGTCACGCGCCTCCTGGCCCGTGTCGATCTTCTCGTTCGCCACCTTCTTCATGTCGGGCGTGCCGACGATGTTCTCGCGGGCGAGCTCGTCGCGAACCGTCGAGCGGCCGTTCAGGCCGACGGCGATGGAAGCGACGCCGATGACGATCATCACGCAGCTGGCCGCGGCGCCGGCGTAGATGTAGAGCTTGTTCACCACGAACCTCCTCTGATGCTTCGTGCCGAGCTGATCATCGGTCTGCGATTGCCCGCCCACATCGGCCGGAGCTACTTGACGCAATCCGTAGAAGTCCGCAGCGGCGGCTTGAGACGGGCAGCCCAATCGACGCGCAGGAGCAGGACGAGCCCGGCGAGCATCGCGACCTGGAGCGCGATTCCGAGGGGCGAGCCGACGATGTCGCCGAGCACATCGCCGAGGCTCTCCTTCGCGGCCGAAGCGGCCGCGACGTAGATCGAGTACGAGACGAGCCGTCCGACGAAGAAGGCGATGGTCAGCGGCACCAGCGGGACGGTCAGGAGGCCGGCGGCCACGAACAGCTGAGCCGACGGAACGGGCGAGAGCGCAAAGAGCCCAAGGCCGGCGAGCGCCTTCGCGCGACTACCGACCAGAACCTGCTCAGCCGCCTCGAGGTTTTCGCGGCGCTTGGCGGAGAAGCGACCCCGAAAGTGGCGCGTCGTGGCGGCGAGAACCAGCCGCCCCGACGCGGCAGCGAGGGCGCCGACGAGCACGAGCGGTACCGCGGGCAGATCGGAGTTGAGCCGGAAGAAGACGAGCACTGCCCACGTCGGCGGGCCGAACGCGGGCAGCAGGTTGACGCCGAAGATCGTCGCGACGACGAGGAGCCAGTCGCTCAAGGTCGTAGCGCCGCTTCGGCGCTCGCCCGGTCGAGCTCCGACAGGTAAGGCCCGAGCTCCTCCGCGATCACCTTGTCCTCGGCCGGCCACGGCGGCTCGGTGTAGACCTCCGACTCGAAGCTCTCGGCCCCGACCGGGTGCGCGCTCATGTAGACGGGCTCTGCGCCGGTCAGGAGCTTCCCGCGGATCACGGGGCTGAAGGCGGCGGCGCGCTCCTGAGCGCCGGCCAGCACCGCGATGGCCGCGGCGGCGGCGTCGGCCATCTGCGCGCCAAGGCCGCCGTGCTTGATCGGGTAGTTCGCGACGTCCCCGGCGGCGAAGACGCGGCCGCCCGTGCCCTGCACGGCGCAGTGCTTGTCGATGGGCAGGAAGCCGTGTGCCCCGCCCCCCGGCAGACCGCGGATCGCCGGGCCGGCGACGCGCGGCATGGCGACGATGCGCTGGTCCTCGAGCTCGACGTTCTGCGGCTGGATGGAAAGCCTGCGTGCCCCTGTGACCTTCGCGAGCGAGCTGGTGTAGAGCCTCACCCCGGCTCGAGCGAGGCGGTCATTGACGATGTCGCTGACGGTGGTTCCGAACACAGCGAGTGGACGTGGCTCGGGAGTGATGAGCGAGAGTTCCATGCCGCGGATGTCCATGCTCGCCGCACGCTCGGCGGTCAGCAGCGCGAGCTCGTAGAGCGGTAGCGGCCACACCGGCCCGACCGGCTGGACGAACGCGAGGCGGCGCGTGTAGCCGCCCTCGACGTCCTGGACGATTCCCTGGTAGGTCGCGTCGGCATCCGCGTCGCGGAAGGTCGCTACACGGTCGTAGGCCTCGACCTGCCGAGCGCCCACGGCGACGAGCAGTGCGTCATACCGCATCTTGTGACCGGCTGACGTGTGTACCACCTGGGCGTCGGTGTCGACCCACTCGAGCGCCTCCTTCGTCCGCTCCGCTTGGGTGTCACGAGCGATCCGCGCGAGCGGGTAGCGACGAGGCGGGCCCCACGCGAAGGGCTGGCGGACGGCCGACGGGCGATAGACGAGCTCGTCGCCGGGCGCAACCAGCTCGATGTCGACGGAGTCGCCGGCGAGCCGGCGAAGGCGGAGCAGCCCCTCCACCGCCGCAATGCCGCCGCCACAGATCACTACGCGAAAGTTGGTCATTGCGCCACCGTAGCGGCACGGCGCGAGCTGCCATCGGCCCGATCCCGAAGGCTTCCTGCGGAGGACTACTGAGGCCGCTCCGGGTGGCGGCCCGATGTGAGAGGGCGCCCCGCGCGCGAGGCTGCTCGTATGACTTCGGACAACCCGGTCCTCCTCGCGTATGACGCCTCCGATGGCGCCACGCGCGCGATAGCCGTCGCGGGCGAGCTCCTCGGTCCGCGCCGCGCCCTGATCCTGCACGTCTGGGAGTCCTGGGAGTCAGAGGCACCGGCGCTGGCGGGCGCGAGCGCCACGGTTCAGGGAATCGCTGCGCAGCTCGACGAGGTCGCGGATGAGCAGTCGGAGGCTCACGCGGCCGACGGTGCGCAGCTGGCCGCCCGCGCGGGCCTCGACGCGGAGGGCCTGTCGGAAGAGGCCAGCGGCCCGATCTGGAAGACGATTCTCGACGTCGCGGACCGAAATCAGTGTGGCGCGATCGTCGTCGGCTCCCGGGGGCTCACGGGGTTCTCGGCGGCGCTTGGAAGCGTTTCCGACGGTGTCGTGCACCACAGCCACCGGCCGGTGCTCGTTGTGCCGGACGAGGAGGAGCGATGAGCAACGTACTGGTCGCGTACGGGAGCAAGCACGGAGCCACGGAGGAGATCGCACGGGCGATAGCAGACGAGCTTGGCAAGGCCGGCCATTCGGTTGAGTGCCTCTCCGCCGAGAGCGTGACCGGACTTGGCTCGTATGACGCCGCCGTGATCGGCAGCGCCGTGTACATGGCGCGCTGGCGCCCGGCAGCGCGTCGCCTGTTGAAGCGGGCCGCGAGGGAGCTGTCCGAGCGACCGGTGTGGCTGTTCAGCTCGGGTCCATGCGGCCAGGCCGAGCCCAGCTGGGCCGCGCCTCCCGGCATCGAGAAGGCGGCCAAGCGCCTCGGCGCGCGCGATCACGTGGTGTTCGGGGGTCGGGTACCGCTCGAGCCCGCGAACTTCCTCGAGCGCGGGATCGCGCGGCGATCAGCGCAGGAGCACCGCGACCTGCGGGACTGGGACACGATCCGCGGCTGGGCAGCCAAGGTCGCCGCACAGCTCTCGGCAACCGGCGAGCGGGTCACGGCCACGTGACCGAGGACGAGGCTCCCGCCGCCGTTGACCTGTTCTGGATCCCGCTGGGCGCGGGCGGGCACTCGGTCCGTTTCAACGGCCGTGTGTTCGAGGCGCTCGCGGCCGCGCGCGAGCATCGGCCGCGCTACGACATCTATCACGGCGCACTCGTCGTCGAGCTGGCGGGTGAGCGCTACACGATCGAGGTGGCGCCGTCCCCGGACGACGACGGGGTGAGCCGAGGCGTGGTCGCCAGCGGCGCCGTCGGGAGCCGTTATCTCGGTTGGTGGCGGCTGTTTCGCTACGAGGTGCGCCGCTGGCACGGCGGCTCGATCCCGGACCTGGCCGAGGCCGTCGGCGTGCCGCGCCGGCTCACGACCGATCCTCATGCGGCCCGCCGGTTGCTGGACGTCCTCGCGACCATCCCGACTCCTGTTTGGGGACGCGACGAGCTTCACGCGGGTGAGATGTGGAACTCGAACTCGGCCATCGCATGGACGATCGCCATGGCCGGACTCCCGACCGACTCGCTTCAGCCGCCGCCGGGTGGCCGTGCCCCAGGCTGGTCTTCGGGACTCCAGGTTGCGCGCTACGCCTCCGGCCGCTCGGGAGTCGGGGGGGCGGGCGGCGCCGGCGGCGCGGCCTCGTGCTGCTCCAGCGAGAACGGCGGGTAGCGGTCCGTGACCATGATGAACGCGTAGCCGACCACCCTGTTGTGCCAGCGGATCACTCCCTCGACGAAGTCGAAGATGCCGCGCGGGTAGCGGCCGGTGAACAGGATCGCGAACCAGGCGACGATCACCACGATGATCACCGCGATGTAGAGGAAGAACAGCACGATGTAATGCGGGATGGCCAGAAACCACTTGACCAACGGCAGCCAGCGGTTGAGATCGCGCTTCGGGTCAGGGTAGGGGAAGTCGAGGCGCACCCACTGCACCTCATCGGTCGAGGGGTAGCGGTCGTTCATCAGCGCGAAGTAGGTCCCGACGCGGTTGGTGAAGCGCAGCAGCTCGAGGTTCCAGTCGTACCACCAGCGCGGGTACTTCTCGCGGAAGACGATCATCAGTAGCGGCGGCAGGAACAGGAGGCCGGTGCCGCCGATGGCCACAGTGGCTTCGTCGCCGCCGTATGAGCCGCCGCCGGTGTACCCGCTGATCGTGCCGAGCACGATGGCGATTGGGATCACCGTGAAGAGGCGGAAGGCGGTCGACAGGCGGTCCAGCGGACGGTCGGGGTACTCGACCGAGAAGCGAACGGGGTGGTCGTCATTCACGTGGCGCTCCTTTCGCATTTCGGAAGGGACGTGGTCGGAATCTAGTCCGCAGCCCGCGATCCGTGATCCACCCGGAGCGGCGTTCCGTTGCCACCTCCCGGTCGAGAAGAGCCTCTGCCATCAGCCGACCACTCCCTCGAAGAGGTCGACGTACTGCTCCAGATGGCGGGCACCCAGGAAGGCGCCGCGGACGCGCTCGCGTGCGTTGTATCCCATCCATTCCGCCCTCGCCGGATCCCCGAGAAGACCGGTTACCGCCTGCGCGAAGCCGTCGAGGTCGTCGGGCTCGACAAGCACTCCGCTTTCGCCGTCGACGATCTGGTCCTGGACCCCGCCGACCGTGGAGGCCACCACAGGCCGGGCCTTCCACATGGCTTCCGCCACGGTGAGCCCGAACCCCTCCGCCAGGCTCTTCTGCGCCACCACGTCGGCTCGTCGCTGCAGCGCATTGACGATGATCGCGTTCTCCTGCAGGTCGTCCATTGGAAGTGACAGCAGATGCACTCGCGCCCGCACGTCCGCAGAGAGGCGATCCGCCTGAGCAACGATCTCGGACAGGACGGCGGCGCCCTCAGGATCGTCGGCGACCGCGACCGTGCTCGGCCCCGCCAGGACGAGGTGCGCGTCGGTCAAGGGGACGATCCCATCCACGAATGCCGTGAGGACTCCGGCGGGGTCCTTGAGCCGGTCCCATCGCGAGACCTGTACGAGCGCCGGCGCGGGCGCGGGCAGTGCGGCCGAACCGTTCCGTTCCACGGAGCGAATCACCCGCGCCCGAGTCCCATCGAGACGGCTGTACGCGGCTTCTCCGTCCGTCGGTCCCTCGTGGATCCCGGTTGCACGCAGAATCGCCTCGATAGAGCCTGGCGGGAGCGGCTGGTTCTTCGGCGTGAAGGCGTCGATCGAGGGCGGAATCACGGTCACGCGCGACCGGTCCAGTCCATCCCAGACGAAGGCGGCCCTGGAGAACACGATCCGGTCGGCATTGAGCACGTGGGGGAGGAGGAATGACCATGCGGCAAAGACCAGGTCGTCGGGCGTGTCCACGCCGACGTGACAGCGCCACACGACGTGGGCGCCGGTCCGACGGAGCGGCTCCACCAGGCCCGCGGTCTGGGGGTCGTGGAGAAGGACGAGGTCGTCGGGCGCAACGAGTTCGACGAGTTCAGCGGCGTTCCGCTCGGTCGTCGCGATGTAGGTCGCGTCGTCTGCGGGCGTGAGACCCTTGCCGTCTCCGGCTGCCCCGTGGAGCATGTTGTGCACTCGCTTCGTGACCTGGAAGAACGCCGGATCCCCGTCGATGACCAGCCAGCGCACGTCCACGCCGGCGGCGCGGCTATAGGGGACGAGCGAGGAAAGAAGCTCCGCCACGCCGCCCCCGCGCGCGGTTGAGTTGACGTTCCAGATCACCCGTCCCTGAAAGTCCGCTCGCGCGCGTTCGGCGGCTCGCTGGAGGCGCTGCCATTGCTCCGCGCTGAGTACCGACTGGAAGCGCTGGAGCGTCGCGGCCCCGGGTTCGACTTCCTGGAGCGGGGTCATGAGACGGGTCTACCAGATGACGGCCCTCACAGAGCGCGAGCATGTTTGGTGCTCCGGACTGCGCGAGACTAAGCGGGCATGGCGACCCCCACCACCGACGACCTCCAACTGATCGACGCCTACTGGCGGGCAGCGAACTACCTGTCGGTCGGGCAGATCTACCTCTTGGACAACCCGCTCCTCCGCGAGCCCCTGAGGGTCGAGCACGTGAAGCCGCGGCTTCTGGGCCACTGGGGGACGACGCCGGGCCTGAACCTCCTGTACGTGCACATGAACCGCGCGATTCGCGAGCGGGACCTGAACGCCATCTACGTCACCGGACCAGGGCACGGCGGCCCCGGCCTCGTCGCCAACACCTACCTGGAGGGCACGTACACGGAGATCTATCCGCGCATCGGGGAGGACGAGGAGGGTATGAGGAGGCTGTTCCGCCAGTTCTCCTTCCCCGGCGGAGTGCCGTCGCACGTGGCGCCGGAGACGCCTGGATCGATTCACGAGGGCGGCGAGCTCGGCTACGCGCTCGTGCATGCGTACGGCGCGATCTTCGACAACCCGGATTTGCTTGCGCTCTGCGTGGTCGGCGACGGAGAGGCGGAGACCGGCCCGCTTGCGGCGAGCTGGCACTCGAACAAGTTCGTGAATCCCGCACGTGACGGCGCTGTGCTGCCCGTGCTCCACCTGAACGGCTACAAGATCGCCAATCCGACCGTGCTGGCGCGGATCCCGGACGACGAGCTGCGCTCGCTGCTCGAGGGCTATGGGCACGCCCCGGTGTTCGTAGAGGGAGACGAGCGCGAGGCGGTGCATCGCGAGCTGGCGGCGGGCCTGGACAGCTGCCTCAACGACATCGCGCGGATCCAGGACA
>JBKPSR010000006.1:0-15782 GCA_046735115.1 Actinomycetota bacterium | reverse complement strand
ACCCGCTCGAGCCCGCTCCTGCCGAGCGCGACACCCCGCTCGCGGCTCCGCCAACGCCTCCGCGCGAGCGGCGCACCATCCGAATCGGCGAGCGGCCGTTTCCCGCTCCGCCGGGGCCGGTGGGCGACCCCCTGAACCGGGCCGGCTGGCGGCGCGTCCTCGACGCCTGGGGTCCTCGCCTCGCGGCCCTCGCCGCGCTCATCGTGATCCTGGCGGTGGCCGCGCTCGTGCTGTCCTTGGCCCTGTAACACCAGGACAGGTAAAACCCAAGGGGACGTGACCACGGGGACCGGACCCAGCACGCGGCTCGACTACGCGCCCGCGCAGGGCTTCTTCGACGAGCTCTTCGACTCCGCCGGCACGCCACGCCCGGCGGCCGCCGCGCTGACGAACGCCCTCGCCCGGCTCGGACGCGAGCGGCTGCAGGCCGCCGGCGAGCGCCGCGACGCAATCTTCGTCCAGCAGGGCATCACGTTCGACGCCTCCGACCCCGACGGCAGCCAGAGCCGCGACCGCCCGTTCCCGCTCGACCTCGTCCCGCGCATCCTGCCGGCCGACGAGTGGACACACGTCAAGCGAGGCCTCGCCCAGCGCGTGCGTGCCCTCAACTCCTTCGTCGAGGACGTCTACCACGCGCAGGAGATCATCAGGGAGGGCATCGTCCCCTGGCAGCTGGTCCTGACCCGCTCGCACTTCGCGCGCCAGGCGCACGGGATCCGGCCGCCGGGCGGCGTGTGGTGCCACGTCTCCGGCTGCGACCTCGTGCGCGACGCCGATGGCCGCTGGAAGGTGCTCGAGGACAACGTCCGCACTCCCTCGGGGATCTCCTACGTGCTCGAGAACCGGATCGCGATGAGCCGCCTGCTGCCAGAGCTGTTCGCGAGCTACGACGTCCGCCCCGTGAGCCATTACCCCGCGCTGCTGCTCGAGGCGCTGAAGGCCTCCGCGCCCGGCGGCGGCGAGAACCCGGTGGTCGTCGTATGGACCCCGGGCTCGGCCAACAGCGCCTACTTCGAGCATGCGTTCCTGGCGAGGCAGATGGGCGTGGAGCTCGTCGAGGCCTCGGATCTCGTGGTGCGCGACTCGCTCTGCTACATGCGCACGACCCGCGGGCTCGCGCGCGTCGACTCGATCTACCGCCGGATCGACGACGACTTCATGGACCCGCTCGAGTTTCGCCCCGACTCGCTGCTCGGCGTCCCGGGGCTGATGGGCGCGTACCGGATGGGCAACGTCGCGATCGCCAACGCCGTGGGGACCGGCGTGGCCGACGACAAGGCGGTCTACCACTACGTCCCCGAGATGATCCGCTTCTACCTCGGTGAGGAGCCGATCCTCGACAACCTCCCGACCTGGCTGCTCGCCGACGCCGAGCAGCGCGAGTTCGCGCTCGAGCGCCTGCACGAGCTGGTCGTGAAGCCGACCGGCGAGTCCGGCGGCAAGGGCGTCTTCATCGGCCCGCTGGCGAGCGAAGAGCAGCTCGAGGCTCTGCGGCTCGTGCTCGCGGAGGCGCCGGAGCGCTGGATCGCGCAGCAGACGGTCGCGCTCTCCACCGTCCCGACCGCGCTGCCGGACGGCTCGCTGGCGCCGAGGCACGTGGACCTCCGCCCGTTCGCGGTGTTCGGGGACGAGATCAAGATCGTCCCCGGAGGCCTGACGCGGGTGGCCCTGCGTGAGGGCTCGATGATCGTCAACAGCTCGCAGGGCGGCGGCTCGAAGGACACCTGGGTCCTGGCCGGCGCGGGCGCGGCCGGCGAGGTGCGACAGGCCGGCGGCGAGCTGCTGCCGCCGCAGCTGCCGGGCCTCCGCCAGGCGGGCTGGCGCGGACAGCAGCAGCAACAGCAGCAGGCGCACGGCTGATGCTGGCGCGCATCGCCCACGACCTGTACTGGCTCGGCCGCCACCTCGTGCGCGCCGAGCACACGGCGCGCATGCTCGACGGCCTGTTCCACGCCGACCTCCAGGGGCGGCCGGATGACCCCGCCTCGGTCACGCTCTCGTGGGACGCGCTGCTGGCGATCATGGGCGCGGCGCCCGCCGCCAAGCGGCCGGCACAGCGCGACGACGTGGTGCGGCTGCTCACCACAACGGCGGCTAACGCGGTCTCGATCGTCTCGTCCACGAACGCCGCCCGCGAGGGCGCGCGCACGCTCCGAGACACGATATCGGCGGAGATGTGGGAATCCGTGAACACGTTCCAGCTGCGCCTCCTGCGCCAGGACCTGGACGCGGGGCTGCACACCGGGCCCTACTCGATCTACAGCCTCGTGAAGGAGCGGAGCGCGCTCTTCTGGGGGCTCACGGCCCGGACGATGCAGAAGGACGAGGCGCGCGCGTTCCTGGTGGCCGGCGGCCGGCTGGAGGCGGCCGACATGGTCCTGCGGATGCTGCGCGTGGCCCTGCCCACGGCGCCCAGCGCCGACGGAGAGGGCCCCGAGGCCCCTCGCCGCGACGGCAACGCCCTCGCGCTGCTGAGGGCCGTCGGCGGCTTCCAGGCGTTCATGCGTGCCGCCGCACAGCCGCCGAACGCCGCGCCGGTTTCGCACTTCATGCTCTACGAGCGCGAGTTCCCCGACTCGGTCGCGGCGTCGCTCGAGTCGCTCGCCGCGGCACTGGACCGCGTCGAGGGCGAGCCGCAGGACTCGCCGCCCGTCCTGCGCGTGCGCCGGATGCTTGCCGACATGGACTTCCGGGCACGGGTATCGCCTGGCCCCGACGCCGTCACCCCGCAGCTGCGCCCCATCCAGCAGGAGCTCGAGCTGCTCGATTCCGAGATACACGACCGCTTCTTCCATCCAAGCTCCGTGGTAACTCAGACGGTTACAGGATGAGGTTCGCGCTGCGCTACCAGACCGAGTACCGCTACAGCGGGCCGGTGTTCGACCAGCACAACTCTCTGCGCGTGAAGCCGGCGAGCGGCGCGTCGCAGCGCGTGAGGCACTTCCGGCTGACCGTCGACCCGAGCGCGCGCACCCGCAGCTACCGCGACTATTTCGGCACCGAGGTGATCGACTTCAACGTGCCCGGCGAGCACGAGCGGCTCGCCATCACCGCGGAGGGCGAGGTCACTACCGAGGCGCCGCCGGAGCCGCCGGGCGGCGGCTGGGAGCGTGCCCGGGGCGAGGCCTACACCACCGCGGGCGGCGAGTTCCTGCTGCGAACGGACGACGAGCCCCCGAACGGGACGCTCGACGGACTGATCGAGAACGCGCGTGGAAGCGACCCGCGCGCGACTCTCGAGGCCGTCTGCGAGCTCATCCCGGAGCGCTTCGAGTACAGCCCGGGCGCGACCTTCGTCGGCTCGACCGTGGACGACCTGCTGGAGGCGGGCGGCGGTGTATGCCAGGACTTCGTGCACCTGGCGCTGATCCTGCTGCGCCGCCACGGCGTCGCCGCGCGCTACGTCTCCGGCTACCTGTTCGCCGCACCCGAGGACGGCGGGACCGACTCGGTGGAGGTCGACACCCACGCGTGGGTGGAGGCGCTCCTACCCGCGGAGAACGGTGGAGCGCCCAGCTGGGTCGGAGCGGATCCCACGAACCGCACGCTCGCGGGTGAGACGCACGTGAAGATCGGCCACGGCCGCTTCTACGGCGACGTGCCGCCGATCAAGGGCGTCTACCGCGGGTCCGGCGGCGAGGCGGAGCACGACGTCAGCGTCAAGATGACGCGCCTCGACTGAGGAGCAATCCTGGATAGACCACCGTATAGGTGGCTAATCCAGGATTGTCGCTCTCCTCAATGCCGTCGTTCGCTCAGGCGGCCAGTGCGGTGGCCGGAGTCGGCTCGAGGGCCAGCTCCAGCACCTCGTCGATCGTCATCACCGGGTGGAAGGTCATCGCGTCGCGGACCTCCTCCGGCACGTCGTCGAGGTCGGCGCGGTTGCGCTCCGGCAGGATCACGTCCGTAAGCCCCGCCGCGTGCGCGGCAAGCACTTTCTGCTTCAGGCCGCCGATCGGGAGCACCCGTCCCTGCAGCGTGACCTCGCCGGTCATGCCCACCGTGTGCTTCACCGGCCGGCCGCTCAGGAGCGACGCAAGCGCGGTCGTCATCGTGATCCCGGCGCTCGGGCCGTCCTTCGGGATCGCTCCCGCCGGCACGTGGACGTGAAACTCGCGACCGTCGAAGGCGTCCTCGTCGATCCCGAGCGGCTCGGCGTGCCCGCGCACGTAGGAGAGGGCGATCCGCGCCGACTCCTTCATGACGTCGCCGAGCTGTCCGGTGAGCACGAGGCCGTCCTTGCCCTTCATAGAGGTGACCTCGATGAACAGCACGTCGCCGCCGGCGCCGGTCACCGACAGGCCCGTGGCCACGCCCGGGATCGCCGTGCGCTCGGCTGACTCCTGGAAGAAGCGCTGGCGCCCGAGGGCGTCACGCACCTGCTCCAGGTCGATCCCGACCGGAGCCGTCACCTTGCCCGACGCGATCTTCGTCGCGGTCTTCCGCAGGAGCGTGCCGAGCTCGCGCTCGAGGTTCCGGACGCCCGCCTCGCGGGTGTACTCGGTCACCACGCTGCGGAGCGCGTCGTCGCCGATCTGAACCTCGTCCTCGCGCAGGCCGTTGCGGTCGCGCTGGCGCGGCCACAGGTAGCCCTTCGCGATGGCGACCTTCTCCTCCGTCGTGTACCCGTCGAAGCGCACGACCTCCATCCGGTCGAGCAGCGGCGCGGGAATCGTCTCGGCCATGTTGGCCGTTGCGATGAACACGACCTCCGAGAGGTCCAGCTCCACGTCGAGGTAGTGGTCGCGGAACGAGTGGTTCTGAGCCGGGTCGAGCACCTCCAGCAGGGCGGCGCTCGGGTCGCCGCGCCAGTCGGCGCCGACCTTGTCGACCTCGTCGAGCATGATCACCGGGTTCATCGTCCCGGCGTCGCGCAGGGCGCGGACGAGCCGGCCCGGCAGCGCGCCGATGTACGTGCGCCGGTGACCGCGGATCTCGGCCTCGTCGCGCACGCCGCCGAGCGACATGCGCACGAACTCGCGTCCGGTCGCGCGGGCGATCGACTCTCCGATGGAGGTCTTGCCCGTGCCGGGCGGGCCGATAAGCGTCAGGATCGCGCCGCTCCGCTTGTCCTCCGCGATGCCGCGCTCCTCCCGGAGCTTCCGGACGGCGATGTACTCGACGATCCGGTCCTTCACGTCCTCGAGACCCGCGTGGTCGGCGTCAAGCACCTCACGCGCGTGTACCGGGTCGAGCCGCTCGTCGGAGCGCTCCGACCACGGCACGGCGATCAGCCAGTCGAGGTAGGAACGGATCATCGAGCTCTCGCCCGACTGCTCGCCCATGCGCTCGAACCGCCCGAGTTCACGCTCGGCCTGCTCGCGCACCTCGTCCGGCATGCCGGCCTCGGCGATCTTCTTCCGATACTCCTCGACGATCGAGCCGTCGTCCTCGCCGAGCTCCTTCTGGATCGACTCCATCTGCTTGCGCAGGAAGTACTCGCGCTGCTGCTTCTCGGCGCCGGAGCGCACGTCGTCGCGGATCTGGGCCCGGACCTGCAGCTCGGCCAGCCGCTCGCGCTGCAGCGCCAGCGCGCGCTCGAGGCGTTCGGTCACGTCGAGAGTCTCGAGCAGCTCGACCTTCTGGTCGTAGGTGAGGTCGGGCGAGTAGCCCGCCGTGTCGGCCAGCGCGCCCGGCTCGCCGATCGAGCGGACGAACGCCGCGATGCGGCCATCGTCACCGCGAATCTCGAGGATCTCCTCGACGACCGCGCGGTACTCGCGCTCGAGCTCGCGCGTCCTGCCGTCGACCGGCTCGTCGTCGGGGTGCGCCTCGACGTCGACACGCAGGGTGCCGTCCGGGGCGGTGCTGGCAGCGCCGATCCGGCCTCGGTAGAGGCCCTCGAGCGCCACGGCGCGGCCGCCGCCGGGCAGGCGGATATGGTCGGCGACCGTTGCCACGGTGCCTACCGGGGCGAACTCGTCGCCCTTCCGGGGAACGAGCACGACGCGCTCCTCGGTGCCGACGTCGATCGCCAGCGTGACTGTCATGGTCGGGAAGACGACCGAGTCGTCCACCGGGACCAGCAGCATCGTCTCCATTTCGTTCTCCAAGTTCATGTTTCTCAGATGAGGTGAGTTGTGCTTACTCAATGTAAGTGAGTATAGGGATGGTAAGCCTGTGCCGTCCGAACCGCCGCACGGCGTGCGAAGCTGCCGCCGTGGCCGAGTCGTCCCCCGCCCGCGAGGCCGCCGCCGCGGCGGCCGCAGAGCTCGTGGAGCCCGGCATGACCATCGGCCTCGGCTCGGGACGCGCGGTCTGGGCGCTCACCGAGCGGCTGCCGGCCGGCACGCCGGCGGTCGTCGCGTCCGAGCGCACGCGCGAGCTCGCTCTCCGGGTCGGGATCGAGGTGCTGGAGCTGGACGGGAGCTTCGAGCTCGACCTCGCGCTGGACGGCGCCGACGAGGTCGACGGCTGGCTCGGCCTCATCAAGGGCGGCGGCGGGGCGCTGCTTCGCGAGAAGATCGTCATCTCGGCCGCCAGGCGCTTCGTGGTCGTTGCCGAGGCGGCGAAGAAGGTGGAGCGCCTCGGAGAGCGCTTCCGGCTCCCCGTGGAGGTGGTGCGTTTCGGCTGGAAGGACACGCGCCGGAGGCTGTCGCGGCTGCTCCCGGACGCCGAACTGCGACCGGCGGGCGACTCGCCGTACGTGACGGACGAGGGTCACTACATCCTCGACGCCCAGATCCCGCCCTCGACGGATCCGGCCGGGCTCGCCGAGCTCGCGGCCGGCCTGCGGGCACAGCCCGGCGTGGTAGAGCACGGGCTCTTCCTCGACATGGCCGACACGGCGCTGCTCGGCCACGACGACGGCAGCGTGGAGCGCCTCGAGCGCGGCTAGCCCGGGATCAGCCGCCGCGCGGGAGGACCTGCTCGAGCACGTCGGGGTCGAGGCCGAACTGGCCGGCGAAGGGCTCGTCCTGCGATGCCAGCATCGTGATCACCACGGCGACCGCCGCCGCGAAGACGCCCATGGCGAGGCGAGCCGCGGTGCGGTTCTCGCTGTGGACGAGCCCGATCGCGAACAGCGTGAGCGCCGCCAGCGCGATCAGCCCGCCCCACTTGACGGCATTGATGCTCGACTCGCTTACGACGATTCGCTGGCGCCGCGCATGGAAGGCTGCCTGAAGCGCAGCGACGAGCTCGCGCTGGGCAACCGCCTGGCCGTCGCTCCGAGCGTCGAATGCGACCGCCAGATGGAGCGCGTCCGCCAGCGCGGCGGGAATCGCGGTCAGGTTGGCACGCTGCTCCTCCATCGCCGGCCATTCCTCATTCACCGCGTTCTGGATCTGGCGCCGGATCAGCGCGCGCATGCGTACCCGCTGGTCCAGCGGCAGCTCGTCGCTCAGGAGGACGGCCGAGCGCAGGGCGCTCGCCTCGTCGGCCACGGCCTCCTCGGCGCGGTCGACGTTGTCCCAGACGCCCACGGCAAGGAAGCCGACGATCAACGCGAACAGGATGCCCATCGGCGGCAGCATTCCGGGCGAGACGGCCTTAAGGGCGTCGGCGCGCTCACCGCCGGCGAACCGCATGACGACCAGATAGATTGCCGCGGTGAGCAGCGCCATGGCGGCGAGCACGATCAGCCCAATCCAAACCACCGGCAGGTTCGGCAGCCAGTCGAACATGAGTACCTCGCGATGCTACGCCCCGGCCGTGACGCGCCGGGCCTAGAGCTGCCCCTGCGCGACAGCGGGAGGCGGGCCCGAATGATCGCGCGGCGGACGGCTCAGGAGCCGGATCTCGCGGGCGAAGTTGTCGGCGGCGGTCAGGTAGATCGCTTGGCGGAGGGAAACCCGAAGCGTGGCGAGCGCCGGCTGCCCGCGCGACGCGTCCGGATCTCCGTCCGCGTCTGGATATCCCCCGCTCGTCGTCTCGTCGAGCCGCAGAAGCTCGGCTCCCGCCAGGGGCATCGAGGTACGGCCGCCGTCGGCCGCGGCCTCGGTCGAGACGAGGACGTCTACCCGCGCTCCCGGCGCCAGGCCCGCGAGGGCGGTCCCGCCCGCGACCTCGACGGTGACGGCACGCTGGCCGCGACCCAGGCCACGCCCCTGCTGCTCCTCAGCGCCCGCGAGCACCGCCTCGCTCAGATAGGAGCCCGCGGCGACCGGCACCGCGGTGCGGGCGCCGACGACGCCGGCGCCCGAGGTGAGCACGCCAGGCGGAGCGAAGCGCGCGGGCACGCTCCTCAGTGCGACCGCCTCGGCGCCGACGCGCGCGCCGGCGCGCAGATCCCGCGCGGCCACCAGAACTGCCACCGAAGGGCCGAGCTGCTCGGCCGCCCTGCGCTCGCGCTCGTGGACCTGCGAAGCAGCGAGCCCGCCGCTCGCAAGGCCCACGGAGAGCAACAGCAACCCGCGCCGCCTTCTCGCCGTCACGCCGCCGGCAGGTCCAGCGTCGCGACCGCGGTGTCGTCGACCATCTCGAAGCTGAGCGATCCGCCGAGCGCCTCGGCCGCCTCGGAGGCGATCATCAATCCTCGCCCGCGGTTGCGGACCTGAAGCCGAACGCCGCCGTCGTGGGCCCTGCCCGTCACGCGGATGTCTCCGGCGCCGTGCTTCGCCGCGTTCGCGAGCACGTTGCCGAGCGCCTTCGCGAACCTGCGCCGGTCGAGCTGAGTACGGAGCGGCGGGCCCTCCCATTCGAAGGCGCCGTCCCACGGCTGCGCCGCGGCGCGGACCAAGGACGACAGCTCAACGGCGTCCTCGGGCGCGTCGTCGGACGAGCCACTGTGTCCCCGGGCGGAGCGGAGGTCCTCGAGGCCGGCCCCGAGGCGGTCGAGCTGCGCGTCGATCACGGCAGCGTGCCCACGGGCGGCCGGGTCCCGCCGCAGCGCCTCGCATGCGAGCGCGAGCGCGGTTGCCGCCCCACGCAGCTCGTGCTCGGCGCGCGCGACGAGCTCGGGATCGGTCACACCGCCTCCGTCAGCTTGTAGCCCACGCCGCGCACGTTCACGACCCACGGCCGTGCCGATGGACTGAGCTTCTTCCGAAGCCGGCAGGCGTGCGCGTCGAGCGTCCTTGTCCGGCCGAGGCTCTGGAAGCCCCACACGTCTCGCAGCAGCTCGTTCTTCCCGTATACGCGCGTGGGGTCCTCCGCGAGCGCGTGCAGCAGCGCAAACTCCTTCGCCGCCAGCTCGACCTTCCTGCCCGCGAGCCGCACCGCGCGGGTGCTGGGGTCGACGGTCAGCTCCCCCACCCGGAGCAGCCCCTGCCGCCGCCGACCCTCCGCACGCCGCAATACCGCGCGAACTCGACCAAGCAGCTCGGCGTAGAGGAACGGCTTTGGAACGTAGTCATCCGCCCCGCGCGCGAAGGTGCGCACGCGATCCGCCTCTCCCACCCGCCCGGTCAGGACGATCACAGGCAGATCGGGATCGATCCGCGACGCAAGCCCGTCCGCGTGACGCACCCGGTCGAGCAGCTCGAGACCACTGCCGCCCTCGAGCGCGAGGTCGAGCACCACGAGGCTCGGCCTCCGCACCTCGATCCCCCGAATGCCCTCCCCAGCACTCGTCGCCCCCACCGCCCGGAAGCCGTCAGCGGCGAAGTTCTCGAGCAGGAACGCCCGCGTAGTCTCGTCGTCCTCCACAACCAGGATCAAGCGCTGTTCGTCCACATCCCCAAGAAGGAGCGCGAGCGAGAATCTCGCCCCGGGCGCCGACCTTGTCGCCGGGCCGCAACCGCGCTGGGCGGCGGCGCTGAAGCAATCGAACTCCTTCACAGAGACCAGGTGCTGGTCTCCGTCGGCTCGTGGTCGCTTAGGGCCTCGCTTCTCCGCGGGGTTGAAGGGCGTGCCTTCCGAAAGACGGCGGTACTCGCGGAGGATCGAGCGAATGCAGCTCGAGGGTGCCCGCCTCGAAGCCCTGCCGCGCCGCTGGATGACCTGCTCCGGATCGGCCTCGATGCCGCGCCGGACGAAGTCGCGATCGTTTCGCCCCACCGCGCGCTCGGCTGGCGCGAGCTCGGACCGGGTGAGCGGCGCGCTGGCCGGTGGCTACCGCGGGGTCGGCCACGAGCCGGGCGATCGCCTCGCGTTCCCTGATGCCGAACAGGTCGATCTCGTCGTCCACTACCTCGCCTGCTCAGGGCGGGGCTGATCGCGTGACCTTCGCCTAGCACCCCGATGCTCGGCAACGGCCGTCCAGGCCAGCCGTCGTGAGCGCCGCTATGCCCGGGCTAGCAACGCGTCGAAGCCCACGCCGAGGTCGGCACAGATCACCTGCGCTGCGTTGCGACCCGGTGCCATCGAAACTCCTGCGCCCGGGTAGGAGCCCGATCCGCACAGGTACACGTTTTCCACCGGCGAGCGGTAGCCGGCGAAGTCTGGCGTGGGACGCATCGCGCCGCTCTGGTAGGGAACCATCGCCGCGTGCGGGATCGTCCCGCGCACGGCGCTCGAGAGCTTTCGCTCGATGTCGAGCGGCGAGTGGACCGCGCGAGCCAGCAGCCGATTCCTCAGCTCCGGCAGGTACGAGTCCGAGATCAACTCGATCAGGTAGTCCGCGTACCTGTCGCGTACCTCGTCCCAGCCGCCAACGCCTACCCGCTCCGTCGCATCGCCCTGTATCTCGTATGGGACGCCGAGCACGACGAACTTCTTCAAATGCTTCCCGGCCGGAGCACGACCTGGATCGACAACGGAGTCGTTCCAGCTCACGATTACCGGTGCCGCCGGAAGCTTCCCGGCGCGGCACTCGTCGGTGGCCCTCGCCATCGCGTCCAGGGAGGCCGCCGAGAGGTGGACGTGAGCCGCCGCACCAGCCTCCGCTCCGGCTGCGTACTCGACCGCACCGTCCAGCGCCGCATAGATGAGGAGGACGGCTTCGCCCCACTCGATCTTCGAGGCCCGCTCCGCGGCCTCCCTGCCGATGACCTCCTCGCCAAGTAGCCGCAGAGCGAGCTGTGCCGGGTCGACGCTCGCCGCCACCAGCGTGCCGACGGCCGCCCGCTCACCGCCCTCCAGCATCACCGCCGTCGCCCTGCCCGCCTCGACCTCGATGCGGTCAACGGCCGTGCCGGTTCGGATCGTGCCGCCAAGGGATTCCAGCTCTGCCGCCAGAGCCAGCGACACCTGGTGCATGCCGCCTCGGACGAGTTTGTTGCCGTCGGTCTGGAGGACGCTCGCGAACAGCCAGCTGATCTCGGCTCCCGCGGCGTCGTCGGGGCCGTGGCCCACGAACGGCGCGAATGCAGCGAACAAGCACTTCGCCTCGTCGGATTCGAACGTCTCGTCGCACCACGAGCGCACGCTTTGGAGGCTGAATCGGTAGCGGTCGAGTCCGCCCGGCGCGTCCTCCATTCGGTGAATCGCGGTCGACAGCGGCTCTGGAGGCGAGAAGAGGGAGCGGACGATCTGGTCCCGCTCGGCCCCATAGCGCCTGAACAGCCCGACCGCCGTGTCGGCGTCCCGAACCGAGTAGCGCGCGATGCTCTCGCGTGCGCGCTCGAGATCCGAGCCGACCGCGATGCATCCGCCGCCGGGAAAAGCGTGTGCCCAGGCATATTCGGGCTCGATGAGCTCGAGCCCGTGGTGGAAGAGGTTCAGCTCATGGGGTGTCGGCGACAAGCTCGCGAGCTGGTAGCCGCTTGCGTGGACGTCTGACCGAAACCCGGGCGCGGCAAGCTCCTCGGTCAGGGTCATGCCGCCGACGGCGGGGTATTCCTCGAAGACCGTGACGTCCAGGCCCGCCCTGGCGAGATAGCAGCCACAGGCCAACCCATTGTGGCCCGCCCCGATGACCACGGCGTCAGCCATGGCGCTGATCCTATTGCGTGTCTCGATCGCCCCGGCCGAGACCATCGGCGCGGCGCTCTCACGCCGCCGTATCTTCCTGCCGCATGAAGGGGGCGCACGTGCGGTGGAGCCCGATCGGCCAGATCAGCCGAGCCCGGTGCACGCCCGGGGAATGCGCGCCGCGGACAACGACACAGCGGCTTGCACACGTGATCGTCGACCCCACGCGCGAAACTCCGCATGCGGTCTGCCTCCGCCATCCCGCTGAGCACGATCACCGGCAGGTCGGGATCGATCCGCGACGCGAGGCCATCGGCGTGCCGCACCGGTCGAGCAGCTCGAGCCCGCTCCCGCCCTCGAGCGCGAGGTCCAGCACCACCAGCTGAGGCCGCCGCACCTCGATCCCGCGGACGCCCTCGCCCACACTCGAGGCGCCGGCCGCGCGGACGCCGTCGGCGGCAAGGTTCTCCAGGAGGAATGCACGGGTGGCCTCGTCGTCCTTTGCCACCAGGATCAGCCGCTGCTCGTCCATGCCAGGGTGGAGTCCGGCGGCCGAATTTCTCGCCCCCGAGCTCCCCGGATTAGTCGAGCGCCTGCGCCCAGGCGCCCGCATGCACGCCGGACTCGATGGCCCCGTCGATGAAGCCGGCCCAGCCGTTCGCCAGGTCGGAGCCGGCGAGGATGACGTTGCCCTCGGGTCGGCGCATCGCGGCGTGATAGTGCTCGTACCAGCCCGGGCGGTGGATCGCCCAGGTTCCGCGCGAGAACTCATCGGCGAGCCAATCGTGTGCCGTGGCGTCCAGGACCTCGTAGCCCGGGAGGGTCTCGTCGAGACTGGCCTGCATCCCGGCCAGGTCGGCTGGATCGCAGCGCTCGGCATCGCCACCGAAGCCGATCATCAGCTGCGTCCCGTCGCCGCGCAGGATCTCGCTGCTCAGGTAGCCGAACGGATGCCGGAAGCGCAACGAGTTCTGGCTCACGTCCTCGCCGCGCGCGTGGATCATCACCTTGATTCCTCGGCTCGCCTGGCCGAGCTCGATAGCTCTTCGCTTGTCCTCCGGGAGGGACGGGCGGAACTCGATTGCACCGAGCGCGTTCAACGCGACGGCGACGACCGCCGCGCGCGCGACGAACACTTCGCCGGCGCGCGTGTGGACCTCCACGTCTCCGCGGTGGCGGGCCACCGCCGCGACCGGCGTCGCAAGCCGCCGGTCGAACATGGCGGCGTCGGCGATCGCAGCCAGCAGCGCCCCGGTGCCGCGGTCGATCGTCACGCGGCCACCGGTGAACTGCGTGAGCTCCAGGCTGTAGCCCGAGAGGGCGTGCCAGCGAAGTATCGACACCGCCCCGGCCTCGGGGAGCCGGCCATGGGCTACCGACTCGACCTCGCCGGCCAGCACGTCGCGCTCCTCCTCGTTGAGCTCGAGCTCGTCGAGCCGCTCGGCCATCGTCAGCCGATCGAACCGGGCGAGCTCGGGAAGCGCGGTCAGCGGGGCGTGCGGCTGAGGCAGTGCCTCGCGGACGCCGTCCACGAAGCGGTCCCAGCCGCGGCGAGCGATGGCGTCCCGTTCCTCGATCGTGCCCGTGCGGCGCTCCGCGCCGACGTGCCAATGTGCTCGCCCGGCGTCCCCGCTGACGGTGACCGAAAGCCCGGCCCTGGTCAGCTCCGAGAAGGTGTGCGGCTGGTGCCAGTGCACCCAAGCACCGCCGTACTCGATCGGAAACCCGTTCCATTGGGAGCTCCACGTGCGACCCCCGAGCCGGTCACGAGCCTCGAGCAGCAACACACGGCGGCCTCGCAGTGCGCACTCGCGGGCGGCGGTGACCCCGGCGAAACCGCCGCCGACGACGATGACGTCATAGCGCTCGGGCATCGAAAGGTGAGCAAACGTACATGAACCCAGAACTCCGGCCTGCCACGCCCGAGCCGAGAGGGGGTCGAAGCGAAGCACCCGAAGGATCGATCCGGCATCACCCGCCGTCAGCTGGCGCGCGGGGCAGCCGGGGCGGTGGCGGGTGCAGGCGTCGCTGCCGGCCTTGCGGCATGCGAGAACACGACGACCCCCGTGGGCGCGGAGGCGGCCGGCGGCCCGACCGGAGCTGCCGCGAAGCTCGTCGTCCAGAAGCCGACCGGCCCGGCCGGCCTGCCGCTGCCGCGTACGGACAACTCCGTCACCTGGGCGATAACCGATGACAACAAGCCGGTCAAGGACGGCCGGAATGCCGAGCCGGGTCCGCTCCGGATCTACAACTAAGCCGACTACCTCGATCCGGTCACGACCGAGCCGCCCCACGAGGCCGAGGGAGACCAGGCGGACGCCGCCCTTCGGGCTGCCCAACCCGAGACGAGGGCCTGACGCTGGCGGCGGGGAACGTGAGCGTCGGCTCCTGCGATCCGTCCGCCGACTGCCCGAGATAGTGCCTGTTGCAGCTGCTCACGCGCAGCGCGGGCAGCCTTCGAGCGCGCGGTCGAGCACCACCAGGTGAGGCCGCCGCACCTCGATCCCGCGAACGCCTCGCCCGCACTCGAGGCGCCGGCCACGCGGAAGCCGTCGGCGGCAAGGTTCGCCATGAGGAATGCACGCGGTCGTGTCGTCCTCCTCGACCACCAAGATGAGACGTCGCTCGTCCACGCGAGTCTAAGTTCGCCGGTCGCGTTTCTTCGCCCCCATGATGTTGTTGCTCGACGCTGGCGCCACCTCTCAGGCTTCTGGACCGCACGCTGAGTGGCCCTTCCGGCACACCCGATGTCGGAGCGAACCCAGGTGTCAAAAGCCACCGAATCGGGTGTCAAAAAACACGGAGTCCTACACCAATTGGTGAGCGTCGCCCGCCGCAATTTGCGGCGAAATCTGCTTTGAGAGCCATGAGGAAAGCCGCAAATTGCGGCTTTTTTGCCCCCGAAACAGAACTTCGAGATGGTTTATACGCAGCTTCCGGGTAGCGATCCGGCAAGGTGCCCGGAAGTTCGACACGTGGACCCAGCGCAACGATGCCATCGCATGTCCAGCACACGGGCGCCCGCTCCCGTTCATGCTCAGGTCCTGGTTCACCTTCCGGACGTTCCCCTCACGCGCGTTCGAGGATGCTCTTCGGAACGCTTCTGGCAATAGCCGCCTGGACCCTTGGCGGGACGCCGGCGATGGCGCAGCTGCCCGTGGACACGACGACCACAACGGGCACCGCCGCCGGCGCCGTGACCACGACCGACACGACGACGACCGTCGTCGACACCGCGACCGACACGACGGCTCCGGCCACCGACACGACAACGAGCGTCGTCGACACCACGACTGACGCGACGGCTCCGGCCACCGACACGACGACGACCGTCGTCGACACCGCGACCGACACGACGGCTCCGACGACTCCCAGCACGACCGACCCCCCGAGCACTGATGCCTCGACCGTCGACGAGACCACGGCGGCCGGCAGCGATACGACCTCCGGCGCGACCGGGACCACGAGCCCCGCCGGCACCGACAGCCCCTCGACCACCGACACCGGCACGACGACATCTCCGACGGTCGAGAATACGACCGACGCCACACCTTCCAGCGACACGACGGGCGGGACAGTCGACAGCACCACCGGCGCGCTTGACCAGACGCCGACCACCCCGACCGCCGACGGCACCGGCTCGACCGGTGATACGAGCACCGCGCCCGCCGACACGACCACCCCGGTAGTCGACACCGCGACCGACACAACCGCCCCGGTCGTCGACACCGTCACCGACACAACCGCTCCGCTGGTCGACACCGTCACCGACACAACCGCCCCGCTCACGGACGTCGTCACCGACACGACCACCCCCGTCGTCGACACGGTCACCGACACAACCGCCCCCGTCGTCGACACGGTCACCGACACGACCGCCCCGCTCCCGGACGTCGTCACCGACACGACCGCCCCGCTGGTCGACACTGTCACCGACACAACCGCGCCGGCCCTCGACACGGTCACCAACACGACCGCCCCGCTGGTTGACACCGGCACCGACACCACCGCCCCGCTGGTCGACGCCGGCACCGACACCACCGCCCCCG
>JBKPSR010000005.1:0-10040 GCA_046735115.1 Actinomycetota bacterium | reverse complement strand
GACACTGACCGACGCGACCGTGTTTCCTCCGGGGTCGCCGCGCTACGAAGTGCCGCTGCTTCGCATCCGACTTGCGCAAGTCGCCGGCTGGTGGCTCGTTCCGACCGACGCCGAAGGCAAGGCGTCGTTCACGCACCCGTCCGCTGGTTAGCTCGCGGCTTCCACCGCCCCCGAGCGAGGCGACACGCTGTACAGCTCTGCCAGTGTCGACGCAGGTGCCTCACTGGCGCTGCCCGATGCTGGCGGCCGGTATCAGACGGCCATCGTTGCCGATCCCGACCGCTACATCGAGCACGTCTTTGACAGCCCTGCCTTCCGCTTATCTGTACCGGGCCTTCGTCAAGGTCGGCGGGTGACTGATTGCTGAGCGGGGCAGGGCCCCGGCTCGTGCCACCTTTGAACGAATCTTGGCAGGGCAGCGCGGAGCAGATCGATACGCACCGGCGCTGCTCCGTCGAGGCAAGAGCAGCAGTCGAGGCGACCCGCTTCAGCAGCGCTGAGTTGGACGAAAAGCGATAACGGTGAGACCACCATCGCAGTGATGCCGACGACCTCGATCGGTCCGGGCGGTCACGCGATACCCCGCCCCACGCTCGCCCCTCGCGCCACGCCAGCTCCCAATGGCGCTCCAGGGTGTCCGGGTGCCCGCGCAGGAACTCCCAATCGAGCTCGTAGAACGCGTCGCCGGGCTGATGCGGATACCAGCCGTCCGGCATCGGTGGCAGCTGCCGCTTCCCCGGTTCAACCGCTCGAGCGTGCGGAGCGCGGACGCCTTCGCCACCGCCGCACGGTCGAACGCGGGCCTCGAGCGCGCCAGCCGCCGCAGCTCGGCAACCTTCTCGGGGGCGAGATCGCTGCCGCCGTTGCCGCTGTCAGGGGTCAGTTGGGGGTTCTTTGTCTGTGCTGTTCCTTGAACTGACCCAGCCGGCGGTCTGCGGCTCGCTGCGCTTGGTGCCACGACCCTCCCCCGGGGATACTGGGCGGGCGATGTCGCAGGAGAACGTGGAGATCGTGCGTCGGCTGGCCGCGGCCTTCCATGACGGGAGTATCGAGGCGATGCGCCCGCTGCTCGACCCTGAGCTCGTCTGGCATGAGGACCCGTCCTTCCCCGAGGCGGGCGTGTACCGCGGCCGCGACGAATGGGAGGCGTATGCGCGTCACTTCCTCGCCGAGTTCTCGGCCATCCGCTACGAGCAGGGTCCCGGCGAGACGGTCGAGGCGGGCGACAACGTGGGCGTGAACATCCTGGTCCACGGTCGCGGCACCGCCAGCGGAGCCGAATTCGACCTCTCGGCCTGGTGGGCTTTCACGCTCCGCGACAGCAAGGTCGTCCGCTGCTTCTCGTACCTCGACCGCGGCGCGGCCCTCGAAGCTGTGGGACTCTCCGAGTAGGCGATGTCGCAGGAGAACGTCGAAGTCGTCCGCCAGGAGAACGTGGAAGTCGTCCGCCAAGGTTGGGACGCGTGGCTTCGAGGAGACCTGCCCGGCCTCTTTCGGCTTTGCGATCCCGAGATCGTTTGGGACACGAGTCACTTTCATGATTGGCCCGAATCCGCGTATTACGGGATAGAGGGTGTCGAGCGCTTCCTAACCGAGTGGCTCGAGGTCTGGGACGAATACGAGGTCGGCGTGGAAGACGTCATGGCCGTCCCGGATGGGCGCGTGCTGAGTCTGATCCTGCAGCGAGGAAAAGGCCGTACGAGTGGCCTTGCGATGGAGATGGAGACGGCCATGCTCGCGACGCTGCGCAACGGCAAGCTCACCCGGATGGACAACTATGAGGACCGCGGCGAAGCCCTCGAAGCCGCCGGTCTGCGGGAGTAGCCCAGTCCTCACTGCTCGCCGAAAGATCCGTGGCAGCACGAATCGAAGACTGTTGCCAGCCGTGTTGGACGGCCGGGCATGCGGACGTAGCGTGGGCCACCAGGTCCAACTACGAAGGGAGCCAGGATGCGAAAGCCAGCCGCACTTGCCACCGCGGTGGTGTCGCTCGCGTTGGTCGCGCCGGCCTCGGCTGCGACCGCTGATCCGCACGCCAGCTGTGCCGGAACGGTCTACGCCAGCGTTGCCGGTCAGGCCGGAGCCCGTGCCGAGATCCAATTCCTCTACACGTTCCCCGATGCAGCGGCATACGGGGTGCCGCCCGGAGTTCTCCAGAGCGGGTTCAGCCAGTACCACCAACCGTTGGAGGAGTGCTAGAGCTCGGACCCGCTTCGAAAGTCAGCGTTCGAATGTCGCGATCTGGACGGGTGCGGTCGCCTTGCGGCTCGGGCACGTTCGGCTTGCTCCGCTTCGCGCTGCACGCGGCGACCCTCGGCCGCAGCGGTAGCTGCTCAACCGCCTTGCGCTCAGGGGTGGTGAAACGGTGGCGGCAGCGCAAACACTCTCGGCGCCGGCGGGTCATGGTGTCGCCCGCCGGGCGGGTGTCACGAACATGGGTGGCGCCGAGACAACGCATAGAGAGAAATCTATGCCGACAGATAGATGACTGCGGTAACCAGGGAACGGGGCGCACGGCCCCATTCGTAGGGTTCGAGGCGTCGGTTTAGCGTGTCCGGAAGGGCGCCGGTAGGCGCGCTGCTCAGCACCGGCCGCGAACTCGCAGGGTGGGTGTCCCGGGAAGAACCCCCGCCAGTGCGGACCGGTGCCTCCCTGCGTTAGCTCTGGCGTACGCCCTACTGCCGGGAGCAGGCAAACCGGGGCGCGGGACAGCTTCACGCCGTTTCACCATCCTCGCCAAGGTCGCATGCGCCCTCGCGAGAGCGCGCGCTCGCCGCTTAGCGCTTCTTGGCGTCGCGCGGGTCCCGCCCGACCTGGTGCTGCCACATGTTCCGGGGACTGCCGAGCATTTCCAGTGCGCTGGCTTCCTCGGGCGGGGGGCCGCCCTTGCGTGCCCGCTCGGCGATCTTCTCCGGTGACGGACCCGTCCGCTCCCGCTCTAGGCGCTTCTTCTCGCGCCTCCGCTCTACCCAACCGAGCTTTGCTTCGTTCTGCTCAGCCACGACTGACCTCCGGAGGTTGAGGATGCCTCGACTTTACGCCCCGCAATCGCGTTTCGCTAGCTCATGTCCAGCCCCCCGGCTGGGTTCGAGGACCACGGCTTGGCATGACCGGACACCCCCATAACTCCGCCTTGCGGGGCCCCGCGCTCGACGGTAGCGTGACCTCACCTCTGCCCCCGCAGGAAGGAACCCTCATGCAGCGCACGCGTGTTATCGCAGCGCTCGCCGTCGCCGCCGCCGGAACGGCGCTCGCTGTGCCCAGCAGCGCAGTCGCAGCGCCGTCGTGTGTCGGCCAAGCGGCCGGGGGCCAGAACTCGTACCCGACGGAGGTCGCCGATTTCGTGACGTTCTTCGCCGGCCCGGGTTACGGCCAGAACGTCAGCAGCTACTCACACCAGGATCGCGGCGCCTGTCCGCCTCTGCCGGTCCCCGGCGGATAGCCAGTCGGTCACCCCTCCGTGCGCTCGAGGACAACGGCTGGCTCTAATCCTGCTTGTCCGCCTCAATAGCCCACCGGAGCAGGTCCTGCGCAAATCGGCCCGCCTCGACCCGGGTGAATGGACCCGCGATCAGGCGGCCGTCCGAGAAATGCAGCAGATATTTGCCGAGTCCCACGGGCGCGATGTAGAGCCGCGTGCCGCCGAGCTTGACGATCCGCAGCGGCTCCTCGAGCTCGTCGTTCAATTGCGGAATTCTCTCGACATCGCGCTCAAGGGGGGCGGCGCTTGACGGTCCCACGCGGGTTGGAACCACAGGATTCGCCAGGTGCGGGGACACCTGCTGCCGGGACCCACACCGCCCCACTCGAACAACGCGGACCGATCCGGCTCGCTTCCGCATGAACCCCCTCCGGTGGGTTCGAGGACAAGGGCCGGCTCGGGGCGCACTGCCCTCCCCTGGCTGAGCCCCTTTCGGTGGCGCCTGGCGAGGACCGGCTCCAGCATGTGCCTCGCAGTAGCTCCGGTCCGGCGGCTCCCCCAACGGTCCGGTACCTCGCGCCTACTCCCCAACCAAATCGCGGGCCGGTCTCTGCCGATCACCCTCCCCGTCCGCGGATTGCCCCTTCGGACCCTTTCGGGCGACTCGTTGCCTTGCCGCCAAACCCCCGCCCGGGACGCTCCTCCGCTGCGAGGTTGTAACGCGCGCTAAATGGCGAGCTCCCGCTTGACGCGGCGCCGGCGACCGCGAGCGCGATCGTGTTGCGGGCCAATCTGCGGGCCAATCGCTGTCCCGCACAGGGGCCACAGGGACCCAGACGGGGTCCGAATCCGCATGCCCACCTGGCTCGCGCATCAGGGTTTCCGTATCACTTGCGGGCCATTGGGCGACGCTGGACGCGCGTCTACCGCGAGCACGTTGGCGGCCGCTGGCGCTACCGGGCGATGCAGTACCAAGCCCGCGACCGACGCGGCAAGTGGCTTTCCGTTCACCTGGAGTACGAGTACTAGGGAGCACGACGGGAGCGCGACGCCGCTCGACTCCGTGGACGCAGTGCAAGGCACCGCGTCAGCGACCGTCAAGTCCGGAGAGGACGGAGCTTCCAACAGCGTCGCTTGCGCAATGCGCGAGGAGGAGTAGCCCGCGCGGCGAGTGAGCCCCCGGTGACGGCCCTACCGCTCTGAGGCAAAAGCGGGAGCGCCGCGCGGCGGCCCCCACTGCCGGCTGTCGTCAGACCCTCCCATGTGCGTCCGTGACGACCGCCGACCACTCGACTCAGCTCTGCGGTGTTTCCGCTGCGGGAGGTGGGTTTTCACGGTTGCTTGCCTTTCCAGCCGGCGCAAGTCTCTGTTCGAGCGAACAAAGGAGGGCTCATGAACATGAGCGTCAGACACCTCGGCGTGGGTTTCGCGACCCGCCGCTCGTCACGCACGAGGGCCTTCCTGCGCCATCTCCTCGAAATGACCGTCGCAATGATGCTCGGCATGTGCGTCCTCGCTATGGCGTTCCGGGGAGTCCACCTTGCGGTGTTCGGCAGCGGCTTCGATGAAGCGTGGCGCGAACACACGGAGCTCGCCGTATTCGCGATGACCTTCAACATGACGCTGCCGATGGTCGCCTGGATGCACCATCGCGGCCACAGTTGGGAACGCGGTGGCGAGATGGCAGCCGCGATGTTCGTCCTCGCGCTTGCGTGCCTCGTGCCCTTCTGGCTAGGCATCGTCTCGGCAGACGTCGTGCTTCCGCTCGAGATGGCCCTGATGATTCCGGCGATGATCCTGATGATGCTCTCTCGCTTCGAGGAATACGCCGGACGTCCACACACAGCGGCCGGGGATGGGTGATCCCCGCAACTCCCGGCGGTCGGCTCGCCGCACGGCACATGGCTAGTGACCGTCCCGTTCCCGGCGGGATACTGGGCGGGCGATGTCGCCGCAGAACATCGAGCTCGTCCTGCGCTCAAGACGACGGTCCGAATTTGGCCCTGGTCACAGCTAGCGCCTAGCTCCGAGTACCGGTATAGATGCAAGGCGCGCAACCTCGTGGCCCGAGCTGCGCAGACCCTCCAGGAAGGAGCCTCCATGTTCCGCTTCACCGGGTGGGCGCTCGCCGCGGGCGCGATCGGCACCCTCGCGCTTGCGCCGACTGTCCTTGCCGCCCCTCCGACGCCGGAGGACCTCAACCCGCCGCCTCCCGACTTTCTCACCTGCAAGCCGCTCGGCGCCGGAACGATCTGCACCGGGAGCCGCGAGGAGGTGAAGGTCGCCGAGCCGCAGCCGGAGCTCGTCTGCGGCAGTGGCGCCGACGCGTTCGTCATCCACGACAACGCGGTCCTGCACCAGCGCGCGACGCGTTGGTACGACGCCGACGGGAATCTGACGCGGCGTGTCCTCCATGAGCGTTGGAAGCCCGCCTTCTGGAGCAACCCGCTCAGCGGCAAGGTGGTGCCGTACACGCAGACCGGCAAGATCACGACGGTGCTCGCCGTGCCGGGCGACTTCGACTCGGCCACCGAAACGACCGTGGGCGAGAACATCTACACCGACCCGGTGACGCACAAGAAGGTTCTGCGCAGCACCGGCCGTGTGGTGTTCGGGGCCGACGGAACGCTCGAGTTCCGGGCGGGACAGCAGCCCTTCCTCGATGCGTTCATCGACGGAGACATGTCCGTGTTCGACGCCGTATGCGCCGCGCTCGCGTAACGCGGGAGCGATATTTGACTGTGACCGTCCCGTTCCCCGCGGGATACTGGGCGGGCGATGTCGCAGCAGAACGTCGAGCTTGCGTACCGGGCCTTTGATGCCTTCGCCCGGCACGACCTTGACGCGTTCCTCGCGTTCCACGACCCGGATTGCGAGATCCAGCCGCTGCTCGCCGCTGTTAGTGGCGACTACCACGGACACGACGGGGTGCGCGAGTGGTGGGGGGACCTCTTCGGTGCCTTTCCCGACTTCAGCTTCCGCGTCGATGAGGTTCGCGAGCTTGGCGACCGCACGCTCGGCTCCGCGCGCATTACCGCACATGGGGCGCACGGCATGGACAGCGCCGCGCCCATGGTCGAGCAGGTGAGCTGGATACTCGCCGAGATGCGTGACGAGAAAGTCGTTTGGTGGTGCACCTGCAGCAGCGAGACGGAAGCCCTCGAAGCCGCCCGGCTGCGGGAGTAGCTCGCTCACATTCGAAGGTCGCGATCTGGACCGGCGCAGTCGCCTTGCGACTCGGGGTCGCGGCCTTCGTGTCCGCGGCGGTGACCAGGCGAATATGTCATCGCGCTACTGGTCGCGAACCTGATCGAGCTCGTCGAGCGCCTTGGTCGACAGCACCCACGTTTCGGCGTTCATGGGGCGCAGGCGTGACGGAGACCTCGAACACGTCGAAGTACATGTTCGACCGCCGCGCCTTTGCTGATGTGTAGCCCTGCTGCCGTGCCCACACGAGTCGAGCCGCCCAGGTCGTCCCAGGGCCGGCGGTGGGGGCGTCCGCTTTCGGTTCGGAGGCAGTACGTCATCTCTTCTAAGTCTGTGGATTCCGCGGATTGGGTCGTCCTTGGTCCGGGGACGATCACTGGTAGACATAACGCGGCGGAGGTGATTGACGATCGAAACCGACCGTGACAGCCGACGGCGTGCGCCAGAGCGGGAGGTTGAGCGGTATCGGCGGGCCGCCCGTGACGCATTGGCACAGGCGCCTTGGACCCAGGGATATCTCTACGGGATTGGGAAGCCGACCGTCGCCCGGGCGCTTGCCCGCAAGCGGACTTTGGAGAAAATCCGGAATCGGCGGTCCGCGCAGGTCGTCGCTCGCGCAGTTGACCGCAACCGACAGCGGAGCTTGAAGAGCATCCGCTAAGCGCGGGCGGCGCCGCCGGCTTGCGGTCGTACGCAGCTGCTTCGACAGGGACCGTAAACCGCAACGGCGTAGGGGGCGGGCCTCAGCTAGCGAACGTCCGATCGCGCGCCGACTGGGCGCCCGAGGCGCGACCTGCCGCGTCTTTCGAGCGCAGCTTCGCGGCGCGCCTGCTCAAGGATTGCCCGGGATGCCTCCTGGGCGGCGCGCTGGATCGCGTCCGCCTCCCGCCGGGCCTCGGTCAAGACTCGGGTGGCCTCCGCCTCTGCCTCGGCCCGTCGCTGATCGGCCTGATCGGCGAGCTTCTGCAGCCGTTCCTCCGCGCGTTCCTCCAGAAGCTTGTCGACGCCGGCGAGCGAGAACCAGGTGCTTACACGGTAGAGGTGCTCGTCCACATCGTCAGGGTGGTAACCGAACAGCCGACGCCGGAAGCTAGCACTGCCAACCTGGTCGTAGAAGAAGGACCAGTCAGGTTTACGAATTGCGTCCACCTATGCGCCTCCCGGATCGACTCGGTCCGCGCGCTCGAGTTGCTCCTCCGCAAGCGCTCGCTCGCGCTCTGCGGCTTGCAAAAGCTTGCCCGCCTCCGCCCGCCGGGCCGCCGCCTCGACCCGCGCCTGACGGGTCTCCCGACTCCGGCGTTGCAGCAGGGTGACGGCGCCGGCCGCCATGAGCACCACGACCAGGACCAATACGACCAGCAAGATGGTGCTCACTGCGCGCTCCTGGTGTTCAACCGCTCCATGGTCTCTCGCGGCGGAAGACCGCGCTCCTTGCGGGCGTTTTACCCCGCCTGGCCGGGGGTAACCGCGAAAGGAGCCCCAATTCAACGGAGGCGCTCGCCATGCCCATCCAGATAGACAAGGTGCTCGACTGGCGCGGTCGCGCGGTCGTGGATCGGAACGGCCAGAAGATCGGGACTTTCGAGGAGATCTATCTCGACGAGGGCACCGATGAGCCGGCTTGGGCCGCAGTAAAGGCGGGGACGTTCGGGCTACGCCGGTCGCGGGTCGTGCCGATTGCCCTCGCCCAATCCGAGGGCAACAGCATCCGAGTCCCGTTCACCAAGCAGCAGGTGAAAACGGCCCCCACGATCGACTCTGAGGGCTGGGTGCCCGAGCGGGATCAGGCGGCCATCTTGCGCCACTACGGGATGAGCGTCGCGGAGAGCCGGGCCGGCACAGAACGCCGACCCGAGACGACGGCCCACGATGCTCCCGCCCCGGAAAGCTCTGAACCACCCGACCGCACGGGCAGTGATGGATCAGCGGCGCCCGCCGGCGACAACCACCAGCCGGACGGAGTGAAGCTCAAGCGGTACACCGTGACGGAGACGCTGACGCGGCGAAGCGAGTTCGACGCCGACTGACGTGGAGCGGCGGCTACCGAACGCCGCCTTCAGGATGATCATGCCCGGCATTGAACTCCCCGTATCCCGTTCGACGATCTAGGCTCCGCTGATTGGCGAGCCCGGAGCTGAGCGGTCGCGTCGAGAGGGTCGGACTTAGTCGCTCCTCGCGACGCCCAGCTTTTAGCGAAACAACCCGGCGCGCTCGATGATCTGCGCCCGGTTTCGATCTAGCGACTGGGCGAGCTTAGGGCGTTGCAGCCTGTAGAGGTAGCTGACGCACGACTGAAGTTGCTCCACGGCCAGAGTGGCGGCCTTGCGGTATCGCTCGATTTCGCGGTCCAACTCCCGAGTCCGGTCTAGGGTCCCACGTGAGGCCATTTGAGTCCTGTCTTTAGTCGCGGCGGTCTCATTTCCCGCTCCCGGGACGACTCGGCTAAACATCAGTCCCCGACGACCCGCAGCTTTGGCCGGTTCTGCTCCGCCTCCAGGATCGCCGCCTGCCACTTCCCCGGCAGATCCTCGAAGCTGGCGGCGTCAAGCAGCGCCTCATGGAACTCGCGCCGCTGGAGGTCGCCCATCTCGGAGAGTGGCGGTAGCCGACGACCTTCTCGACGCGGCGGCTCAGCTCGGCGCTCGCCATCCCGGCGGAGCCTAGACCGAGCGGGATGCGGCATCGGTGTGAGGCAATTCACAGTCCGCAACCCCAGGATCTGTTCGAGTGCTGGCATGCTCGTACTGATCCTCACAATGCTCGTGCTGCTTAGTAGCGTTCTTGCCCTCAGTTGGCTGGACCGCAACGCTCTGCGGTAGACACCAGCATCACCTGCGTCCCACGTCAGCAGACCCGGCCGTGTGCGGCTCCGTCCCGCGAGAAAGGGCGCCGGGCGCGGCCCATGGCGCTAGCGGCAAAGGGCTATCGGGCCGTGCAACAAGCACCCACTCGGCGGTGGGGTCTGGCCCGGGCCGGGGGCTCTGGCACCCTCGCCTACCCGTCGGGATACTGGGCGGGCGATGTCGGAGGAGAACGCGGAGGTGGTGCGCAGGATGCTCCGAGCGTTTGCCGACGGAGGCCTGGATGCGATGGCCGAGTTCTGGGACCCCGACATCGATTGGCGGGCGGCCGAGGGCGCAATCGATGACGTCGGCGAGATGCACGGGCAGGTCGCCGTGCGTCGGTATATCCAAGACTGGATCGACACCTTCGACGACTTCAGCGTCGTGGTGGAGGAACTGCGGGACGTCGGGGATTGACCGCGTCCTTAGATTCAGCGCCTGAAGGGCAGGGCGAAGCTCAGCGGCACCGAGACCGACCTGCGTTACGCCGTCGTCAGCACCTTCCGCGACGGAAAGGTTGTGCGGGGGCGGGAGTACCTGAGCGTCGAGGACGCGCTCGAAGCCGTGGG
>JBKPSR010000004.1:0-29338 GCA_046735115.1 Actinomycetota bacterium | reverse complement strand
GGCGGCGCGCTCGCCCGGGCGGCCGTGCTCGCGCGCGTTCCGCCGGGGCGGATCGAGCTGCGCGACCTGCGCGCTCGCGTGCACGCGCTGGCGCCGAAGTTCGACGGTAGGCTCGTGATCGTCGCGGTCGACCGCGGCTCGGGCCGGCGGGTCGCCTTCGGCGCCAACGGAGCCCCGGAGGCGAGCGTCGCCGACGCGGTGGCCGCGTCGTGCGCGATCCCCGGCTACTTCAGGCCGATCGAGATCGGCGGCCGCGAGTACGTCGACGGCGGCGTGTGGAGCCCTACGAACCTGGATCTCGCGCGGGCAACGAACGGGGATCGCGTGCTGTGCCTGGTCCCGACCGCCGTCATGGGCAGCGCGCCCCCGCTTCCGCTCCGGAGCCTGGCGGCGGGCTGGCGGCTCGCCACGTCGGTGGAGGCGGCCGCCGCCGGGAGGGGCGGCGCGAGCGTGGAGATCGTCGCGCCGGACGCCGAGTGCGCGCACGCGATCGGCGGTGACCTGATGAACCCTGCGCGCCGCCAGCGTGTGCGCTCCGAGGGCTTCAGGCAGGGGGCGCGCACGGTCGCCGCAGTCTAGATTGCACCCATGCCCTGCCTGATCGCACTGCTAGCCCTGATCTCGCCCAGGCTGGCGCTGTTCTTCATCTTCCTGTTTAGCGACATGCTGAGCAGGGCCTTCGACAGCTGGCTGCTGCCGCTGATCGGCTTCTTCCTGCTGCCGTGGACGACGCTCGCCTACGCCGTGATGTGGGACACCGGCACGCGCGACGTGAACGGGTTCGAGTGGTTCATCGTGGTGCTCGCCTTCCTCGCCGACCTCGCCTCGTACGCGGGCGGTCGCAGCTATCGCTACGCACGCGACTGAGCGGGACGCCGGCCTCCGCCGCGACATCCGGGAGCTCGGAGCGCTGCTGGGCCGCACGCTCGTGCGGCAGGAGGGCGAGCAGCTACTGGAGCTGGTCGAGCGGACGCGCGCCCTGATCCGCTCGGATCGCGTCGAGGCCGCCGCGCTGCTGACGGACCTCGAGCCCGCCGCCGCGACCCGCCTGGTGCGCGCCTTCACCACCTATTTCCATCTTGCGAACGTGGCCGAGCAGGTGCACCGCGGCCGCGAGCTGGCCGCGCTGCGCGAGCGCGACGGGAGCTGGCTGACGCAGGCGATCGACCGGATCGCCGCCGCCGGGATCCCGCGTGACGCGCTTGCGGACGAGGTGGGGCGTCTCCAGGTCCGGCCCGTGTTCACGGCGCATCCGACCGAGGCCGCGCGCCGGACCGTCCTCTACAAGCTCCGCCAGATAGCGGACCTCCTCTCGGAGGGCGGCCCGCGAGTCACGGCTCGGCTGGAGGAGACGATCGACCTGCTGTGGCAGACCGACGAGCTCCGCATCGCCAGGCCGAACGTGGTCGACGAGGCGCGCAATGCCGTCTGGTACTTCGACGGCCTCCACGCCGACGCGGTGCCCGACGTGCTCGAGCAGCTGGCCGACGAGCTGAGGCGCCTCGAGCTCGACGCGGACCCGGCGCGCCGCCCGCTCGCATTCGGAACCTGGATCGGCGGCGACCGCGACGGCAACCCGAACGTGGGGCCGGACAGTGTCGAGCGGGTCCTCGGGCTCCAGCACGACCACGGGCTCCGCGACGCGATCGCGGTCGTGAACGTCCTCCGCCGCGACCTGTCGAGCTCGGTGCGGATCGCGGGCGCCACCGCGGAGCTCCGCGAGTCGCTCGCCCGCGACCTCGAGCTGCTCCCCGAGGTGGAACCGCGCTTCCTGCGCCTGAACGCCGAGGAGCCCTACCGGCTGAAGCTGACCTGCATCCAGCAGAAGCTCGTGAACACGCGGCTCCGCCTGGCGGACGGACGGCCGCGCGAGGGTGGCCGCGACTACGTCGGCGCGGACGAGCTCCTCGCGGAGCTGCGACTCGTGCGGGACTCGCTGCTCGCGCACCGGGGCGGCCTGATCGCGCGCGGCCGCCTCGAGCGGGCGATGCGCACGCTGGCCGCCTTCGGCCTGCACCTCGCGACACTCGACGTGCGCGAGCACGCCGACGCCCACCACCACGCGATCGGGCAGCTGATGGACCGGCTGGAAGCCTCGCGGGCGCCGTACTCCGAGCTTTCGCGCCTCGAGCGGCGCGACCTGCTCGCGCGCGAGCTCGCCTCCAGCCGCCCGCTCGCGTTTCGCCCGCCTCACCTCGACGAGGCGGGCATGCGCACGTTCGCCACGTTCGAGTCCATCGCCTCCGCGCGCGAGCGTTACGGGAGCGACACGATCGAGTCCTACATCGTCTCGATGTGCCGCGGCGCGGACGACATCTTCGCCGCGGCGCTGCTGGCTCGTGAGGCCGGCATCACGGACATCGGCTTCGTCCCGCTCCTGGAGACGATCTACGAGCTCCGCCACGCCGACCGCCTGCTCTCCGAGCTGCTGTCGGACGCGAGCTACCGCGCGCTGGTAGGGGAGCGTGGGGACCTGCAGGAGGTGATGCTCGGCTACTCGGACTCGAACAAGGAGGCCGGCATCACGGCCAGTCAGTGGGAGATCCACCGGGCCCAGCAGCGCCTGCGCGACACCGCGGCGGAGTTTGGGGTGCGGCTGCGGATCTTCCACGGCCGCGGCGGGACCGTCGGCCGCGGCGGCGGCCCTGCCCACGACGCCATCCTGGCCCAGCCGCCGCGCACGCTCGATGGCGAGATCAAGCTCACCGAGCAAGGCGAGGTGATCTCGGACAAGTACCTGGTGCCGAGCCTCGCGCGCGAGAACCTCGAGCTGATGCTGGCCGCCGCGCTGGAGGCCACGGTGCTTCACCGGCGCCCGCGCATGTCCCCGGAGGCGCTGGCCGGGTGGGTCGAGGCGATGGACCTCGTCTCGGAGGCCTCCCTCCTTCGCTACCGGTCGCTCGTCGAGGACCCGCAGCTGCCGGACTACTACTTCGCCTCGACGCCGGTCGAGCTGCTCTCGGAGCTCCACCTGGGCTCGCGCCCGTCGCGGCGGCCGGAAGCGGGCGCCGGGACCGAAGGGCTGCGCGCGATCCCGTGGGTGTTCGGCTGGACCCAGTCGCGCCAGATCGTGCCGGGCTGGTATGGCGTGGGCTCGGGGCTCGCCGCGGCCCGCGAGGCCGGGCTCGGCGACCGGCTGAGCGAGATGCACGAGCGCTGGTGGTTCTTCCGGAACTTCCTGTCGAACGTGGCCATGACGCTCGTAAAGACCGACCTCGAGATCGCGGGCCACTACGTCGACCGGTTGGCCCCGCCCGAGCTGCGGCGCCCGCTCGACGACATCCGCGTCGAGCACGACCTCACCATGGAGGAACTGCTCCGCCTGCGCGGCGAGGACGAGCTGCTCGGCAACGACCCGGTGCTGCAGCGTACGCTACGCGTGCGCGACGACTACCTGGCGCCGCTCCACTACCTCCAGGTGGCGCTGACGGAGCGCAGGCGCGCGGACCGCGAGGCCGGACGCGAGCCCGACCCCGACCTGGCACGCGCGCTGCTCCTGACCGTCAACGGGATAGCTGCAGGCCTTCGGAATACCGGTTAGGCGGGCGCTACGCGCGCTTGATGGTCCGGACGCCCTCGCCCGGCTTCCACACCTCGATGACGAGCGCCTCGCGCGCCTCGTCAAGACCGACGGTCGAGACCTCCTGCAGGTCGAGGCGGAAGCGGTGCGAGGTCGCGTCCGGGGCAGACACCTCCTCGGCCACTCCGGCCAGCTTCGCGTCGCCCGCCCAGACGTCGGGGTCCTCCGAGGCGCTGTGGAGCGCGAAGCGGGGGTCGCGCTGGAGGTCGCGCGCCTTGAGCGCGTCCAGCATCGACCCGATCCAGAGCTCGCCCTCGCTCAGCTCCGTCTCCGTTCCCGAGATGCGTGGCGATCCGTCGCGCCGGAGCGTCGCGATGGTCTTGTGGGCGTGTGCGTCGAGGCGCTCGCGGACCCGCGTGGCCAGCTCCGGGGCCTCCGCCTCGAACTCGGACCAGCTCGCCACGCTGGGAAACGCTATGCGATCCGGGTTAGGCTGGCTCGGTGGCCGACTCGCAGGGCCGCGCGTCGTTCCAGCGGTCGCTCGCGGACGCGCTCGGCACCGCCGACCTTCGACGCCTGCAGCTGAACTGGACCGCCGCCTCGGTCGGCAGCTGGACCTTCTTCATCGTTCTCGCCGTCTACGCCTACAACGAGGGCGGGGCGGCCGCTGTCGGCGTCGCGGCGCTGGCCCGCATGGTGCCGGCCGGGCTGGCCGCGCCGCTGGCGGGAGCGATCGTGGACCGGCGCTCGCGCCGAGATGTCCTGCTCGGGAGCGTGATCGGCCGCGCGCTCCTCCTGGGCGCCATCGGGGCGGCGGTCGCGGCGGAGGCGCCGCTCGCGGTCGTACTAGCGCTCGCTGCCGTATTCACCGCGCTCGCCACGGCGCACAAGCCGGCACAGGCCGCGCTGCTGCCGGCCCTCGCCGAGACGCCGCGGCAGATAGCCGCGTCGAACGCGGTCATCACCGCCGGCGAGAACATCGGCTTTCTCGCGGGGTCGCTCCTCGGCGGCGCCCTCATCGCCGCCGCGAGCATTGAGGCCGCCTTCGTCGCCAACGCCGCGATCTTCGCGGTCGCAGCCTGGCCGCTCGCCCGCATCCCCCGGGATCCGGTCCCCGTCCACCGCGAGAGTGCTCATGAGGGCGAGCGAGCGCTCGAGGAGCTCGTCTCCGGCTTCCGCACCGTGGCCCGCGACCCGAGCCTGCGCCTGCTCGTGGGCGTGTCGGCGAGCTCCACGCTCGTCGAGGGCGCGGTCGACGTGATGGTCGTCCTGGTGGCGATCGAGCTGCTCGACCTCGGCAACGCGGCGGTCGGCTGGCTGAACAGCGCCTGGGCCATCGGCGGCATCGTCGGCGGCGCCGCCGCAATCTCGCTGCTCGGACGCGGACGGCTCGCCGCCGGTCTCGCGGGCGGCTGTCTCATGGTGGGCGTCCCGCTGGTGGTGGTGGCGGCTCTGCCGCATGTCCCGGTGGCGGTGGCGGCGCTCCTCATCCTCGGTGCGGGCTACAGCCTCATCGAGACCGCCAATCTCACCCTGCTCCAGCGGCTCACCTCCGACGACCTGCTCGGACGCGCGTTCGCCGTCCTCGAGAGCAGCTACTGGATCACCACCGGGCTCGGGGCGATGATCGCGCCCGCGCTCGTCGGGCTCCTGGGCATACGCGGCGCGCTCGTGGCCATCGGCTGCTGCCTGCCGCTCATCGTCACGCTGCGCTGGGCAAGCCTGGCGCGCTACGAGGCCGGCGCCGCGATCCCGGAGCACGCGTTCGCGCTGCTCCGGCGCGTGCCGCTCTTCGCTCCGCTGCCGATCGGCACGCTCGAGAACCTCGCCCGCCGGCTCGAGGAAACGAAGGTGCCGGCCGGGCAGGCCGTGGTGCGCGAGGGCGAGCCCGGCGAGTGCTTCTACGTGATCGACAGGGGCACCTTCGACGTGACTTGCTCGCGCGGCGCGTTTCCGCCGCTCACCGGCGGAGACGTGTTCGGCGAGATCGCCCTCCTGCGCAACGTGCCGCGAACCGCCACCGTCACGGCGCGGACCGACGCGGTCGTGTTCGCGCTCGACCGCGACTCCTTCCTGAGCGCGATCGGGGATCACCGCTTCAGCGCTCAGACGGTCGACGAGCTGGCGGCCGGCCGCGCGGCGCGCGAGCCGGCCGCCTCGGCCGTCTGAGGCGGTCGCTACTTGATGAACAGGATCTCGCTGTACTTGGGCAGCGGCCAGAGGTCGTCGGCCACGATCTTCTCCAGCTGGTCGCCCAGCTCGCGCACGCGGGCCAGCGCCGTCAGCTGGTTGTCGCGCGCGTAGATCGCCAGCTCCATGCCCTCGACGCCGTCGGGGTACTGGTTCGCCTCCTCGAGCGCCGTGATGGCGTCCGCGAACTCGCCGGTGAGCGAGCGCGCCTCGCCCGCCAGCGTGTCCATGCCGGCCGCCTCGACCAGCGCGATGTGTCGCAGGGCCGCCGGCAGCAGCATCGTGCGAGCCATCATGGCCGCGGTCTCGGCCTCGATGTTCGCCCCGATCGTGTACTGCTCGGACCAGACCTCGAAGCGCGAATCGAGCTCGCGGTGCGAGAGCACCTCGTACTTCTCGAACGCCTTCACCGTCTGATCGGAGATCACCTCGGGCAGCGCGTCCGGCGTCGTGCGCAGGTTCCTGAGCCCGCGTCGCTCCGCCTCCTCGTGCCATTCCTCGGCGTAGTTGTCGCCGCCGAAGATCACGCGCTTCGACTGCGTGTACGCGTCCTTGACGACGGCGTTCACGGCCTCCGCCAGGTCAGAGCCGCCCTTGCCCAGCTCGGCCTCGACCTGGTCCGCGAGGTCGTCGATGGCCTCGGCCACGATCGTGTTGAGCACGGTGTTCGGGAACGCGAGCGACATGCTCGACCCGAGCGCGCGGAACTCGAACTTGTTGCCGGTGAAGGCGAACGGCGAGGTGCGGTTGCGGTCGCCGCCGTGCATCGGGAGCGGCGGCAGCACCGGCGTGCCCAGGCCGAGCACCGACGCCGGCGTATGCGGGTCGCCCTCGCCCGACGCGATCGCATCGAACACCTTCTCGAGCTCCGCGCCGAGGAAGATCGAGATGATCGCAGGCGGGGCCTCGTTGGCGCCCAGGCGGTGGTCCTGGCCGAGGTTCGCCACGGACGCGCGCAGGAGACCCTGGTGCCTGTCCACGGCCTTGATCACGGCCGAGCAGAAGAACAGGAAGCTGATGTTCTCCGCCGGCGTCTCGCCCGGGTCCATCAGGTTGTGGCCGGTGTTCGTGCCCATCGACCAGTTGTTGTGCTTGCCCGAGCCGTTCACGCCCGCGAACGGCTTCTCGTGCAGCAGGCACACGAGCCCGTACTTGCGCGCCACCCGCTGCATCACCTGCATGGTGAGCTGCTGGTGGTCCGAGCCCACGTTCGAGTTCTCGAACACCGGCGCGATCTCGTACTGCCCTGGCGCGACCTCGTTGTGGCGCGTCTTGACCGGCACGCCGAGGCGCGCGAGCTCGAGCTCGCAGTCCATCATGTAGGCCAGCACACGCTCGGGGATCGAGCCGAAGTAGTGGTCGTCCAGCTCGTGCCCCTTCGGGGGCTTCGCGCCGAAGAGCGTCCGGCCCGTGTTGATCAGGTCGGGGCGCTCGAAGTAGTACTGCTGGTCGATCAGGAAGTACTCCTGCTCCGGCCCGACCGTGGTGAAGACGCGCGTCGCCGTGTCGTCGCCGAGCAGCCGCAGCGCGCGGATCGCCGAGCGCGACAGCGCGTCCATCGAGCGCAGCAGCGGGATCTTCGCGTCGAGCGCCTCACCCGTCCACGAGGCGAACGCGGTCGGGATGCACAGCAGCGCCCCGTTAGGGTTCTGCAGGAGGAACGCCGGGCTCGTCGGGTCCCAGGCCGTATAGCCGCGCGCCTCGAAGGTCGCGCGCACGCCGCCGGTCGGGAACGAGGAGGCATCCGGCTCGCCTTGGATCAGCTCCTTGCCCGAGAACTCCGCGAGTGCGACGCCGTCCATCGTGGGGGCGAAGAACGAGTCGTGCTTCTCGGCCGTGAGGCCGGTGAGCGGCTGGAAGACGTGGGTGAAATGCGTGGCGCCCTTCTCGAGCGCCCACTCCTTCATGGCGAGCGCGACGGCGTCCGCCAGCGACGCGTCGAGCGCCTCACCCTGCTCGAGGACCTGCTGGAGCCGCCGGTACGCCTCCTTCGGCAGGCGCTGGCGCTGAACCGTGCCCGAGAAGACGTCGTCGCCGAACGGGTAGTTCGAGGGCTGGGTGAGGTCCGTCCTGCCGAGCGAGCCTCCATTAGGGCTCCACTGGGCGGCGGTGATGTTGTGCTGGCGGGTACGCGGCATGTCGTGAGCGAGCCTCCTGGCGGGTTCCGGGCAGGGCAAAGCTAGCCGCGAGCGATCAGTTTTTCCTTGTACCGCTGTCTAAAGATCCGCAAAGAGCGTTCGCCCATTGTCGAGTACGTAGTCTCAGGAGCCGTTGCCAGCGATCGAGCTACACGGAGTTGTGAAGAGGTTCGGGCCGATCACCGCGGTCGACGGCCTCGACCTCGAGGTGCCGCAGGGCATCTGCCTCGGCCTGCTCGGCCCGAACGGGGCCGGCAAGTCGACGACGATGCGCATGCTGACCGGCCAGGCGCGCCAGAACGAGGGCCGGATCACGGTGCTCGGGCACGAGCTGCCGGCCGAGTCGAAGGAGGCGCGCGCCCTGATGGGCGTGGTCCCCCAGCTCGACAACCTCGATGTCGATGTGTCGGTCGAGGACAACCTGGCCGTGTTCGCACGTCTGTATCGCGTGCGCGACGTGAAGGCGGCGGTGAACTACGGGCTCGAGCTCGCGCGCCTCGACGGGCGCCGCCGTGACCCGGTCGACCAGCTCTCCGGCGGGATGCGGCGGCGGTTGCTGCTGGCGCGCGGGCTCGTGCACGACCCGCAGCTCCTGCTCCTGGACGAGCCGACGGTCGGCCTCGACCCGCAGATCCGCACCCAGCTGTGGTCGCTGATCGACAACCTGCGCTCGCGCGGCAAGACGATCCTGATGTCCACCCATTACATCGAGGAGGCCGAGCGGCTCGCCGACGAGGTGGCCGTCATGGCGCACGGGAAGATCATCAGCCGCGGCCGGCCCGCCGAGCTGGTCGCCCAGCACGCCGGGCAGGAGACCGCCGAGGTGTATGCCGCGCCCGCCCGGCTCGCCGAGGTGCGCGCGAGGGCGGAGGCGCAGGGGCTGAAGGTGCGCCCGGCCGGACCGGCGATCGCGATCGTGGGCTCGGAGAAGGCCACCGACGGGGCGGTGCCGCCGGACGCGGTGCGCCGCGCCGCCTCGCTCGAGGACGTGTTCGTCCTGCTCACGGGAGAGGAGGCCGAGTGACTCAGGAGGCAGCGCACGCACCGCGTGGTCCGCAAATGCGGCGCCTGGAGCCGGCCGCCATCGGCGGCGTGATGAGCCGCGAGGTGGCGAACTTCCGCACCTTCTGGAAGGCGACCACCTTCTCGAGCCTGCTCGAGCCGATCGTGTACCTGCTGGCCTTCGGCCTCGGGCTCGGCGCCACGCTCGTGAACCGGGTCGACGGCCTCGACTACGTGGAGTACGTGGGCACGGGCATGGTGGCCACCGCGGTCATCTTCTCGAGCGCGTTCCCCGCGATGTTCGGCACGTTCGTGAAGGAGCGCTTCCAGCGCACCTACGACGCGATCCTGGCTGCGCCGGTCGACGTCGAGGAGCTGGTGACGGCCGAGATGCTGTGGATCGGGATCCGCTCGTCGGTCTACGGCTGCTTCCCGCTGATCGTGTCGTTTGGGTTCGGGCTCGATCCCGCGCCCGGGATGCTGCTAGTGCCGCTGTTCGCCTTCTTTACGTCGCTGATCTTCTCTGCGTTCGGCATCGCGGTGGCGGCGACAGTCGCGAAGATCGACCAGTTCAACTACGTCACGACGCTCTTCATCACGCCGCTGTTCCTGGTCGCCGGCACGTTCTTCCCGATCGACCAGCTGCCGGAGGGCGTGCAGATCGCGTCCCAGCTGAACCCGCTGCACCAACTCGTCGAGCTCGTCCGCCACGCGTCGTTCGGCTTCAAGACCACCGACGTGCTGCGCGTGGCGTTCCTGATCGTCGTTGCGCTCGCGCTCTGGCGCGTGGCGGTGCACCGGATGGAGAAGCGCCTGATCGACTAGAGCGGGAGCTCGGTCCCCACGCCGAGCTCGGCGGCGCGACGCTCGATCTCCGCCGCCACCGCCACGTCCTCCAGCGCGATCCCGAGCGGCACGAGCACGCGCAGGCCGGGTGGGTGGCCGGCCGTAGGGTCGAGCGCGTCGCAGAGCTCCGCGGGGTGGTCGGGGTAGCCGGCGAAGTGGCCCTGCTCGCGGTAGTAGCGGTACTGGGCGACGTCGTCGACGACGAACAGCGCCGCGTCCTCGAAGACGTCCTCGGCGAGCGAGGCGTCGAAGTCGATCGCGCAGGCCACGGTCGCGCCGGCAAGGTGAGCGCGCCGGAGCGGGCGCTCGGGATCGCGCACGATCGCGGCCGTGGTCACCACCGCCTGCGTGCCCGCTGCCACCTCCTCGGCCGCCCCGGCGACCTGGACGTCGAGCTCCGGGTGCGCGGCGGCGAGCGCCTCGGCGCGCTCGGGGTGGCGGTCGAACAGGATGGCGCGCCGCAGCGCGGGGAGGACCTGCTGCGCGAGCTCGAGGTGGACGCTCCCCTGGCGGCCGCACCCGATGATGCCGAGCGCGTCGACGGGCCGCTCCGCGAGCGCCCGGATCCCGAGCATGCTCGCCGCGGCAGTGCGCACCTCGGTGATCCAGGTCGCGTCCATCACGGCGAGCGGACGTCCTGTGGCGGCCTCCGAGAGGACGAACAGCCCGTGGATGTAGGGCAGGCCGTGGTCCTGGTTGGCGGGATAGCCCGCCACCCACTTCAGGCCCACCGCGTCGGCGTCCGCGAGGTACGCCGGCATCGCGTGGATAAACGCGTCGTCGCGCGGGTGCACGCCGGTCTTGGGCGGCATCTCGACCGCGCCCTCGCGCTTCGCGCGGAAAGCGGCGTCGAGGATCTCGATCACCTCCGTGCCGGCCGGGCCGACCGCCTCCACGTCCGCGCGAGTGAGGTAGCGCACGCTCGCGGCGGCCATCGGCGTAGCCTAGTCGGCGGCGGCTCCGGCGAGCCCAGCCGCCTGAAGCGCAAGACTGCCCGCGTGCGCGCCCTCTTCTCGTCCACCCGCGGCGCGGGCCACTTCAACCCTCTCGTGCCCTTCGCGCGCGCATTCGCGTGCGGGGGGCACGAGGTGATCGTCGCGGGGCCACCCGACCTGGCAGGCCCGGTGGACAGCGCCGGCTTCGCCTTCCGGCGGTTCGACCCCCCGCCCGAGGACCAGGCGGCGGCGCTCTGGGCACGAGTGCCGCAGCTGTCGCCGGAGGAGGCGAACGAGGTCGTCGTGGGGGAGCTCTTCGGCCGGCTCAACACCACCGCAGCGCTGCCCGGGCTTCGCGCCGCATTCGACGAGTGCCGACCCGACGTCGTGCTGCGCGACCCGAACGAATACGCGGCGGCGCTCGCCGCGGAGCAGCACGGCGTGCCCCACGCGCGGGTGGCCATCGGCCTTGCCTCGAGCGAGGAGCTCGGGCTCGGAATCGCTGCGGGAGCGATCGACGCGATCCGGCGGACCGAGGGGCTGCCACCGGACCCCGACGCCGATCGCCTACGGGGCTCGCCCTATCTGAGCGTCTTCCCGGCGTCGCTCGACGAGGGCCGTATGCCGGACACCCATCGCTTCCACGATCCTTCCTGGGACGAGGCGCCCCGGGAGCTTCCCCGCTGGTGGCCCGGCCGCGAGCACCAGTCGCTCGTCTATGTGACCTTCGGCAGCGTGGCGGGGAGCTTCCCTCAGGCACTCCCGGTCTATGGAGTGGCCCTCCAGGCACTCGCCGAGCTCCCCGTCCGCGTCCTCCTGACCGTCGGCCGCGAGCTGGACGTGGGCGCACTGCCGCCGGCGCCGGACAACGTGCGGGTCGAGCGCTGGGTGCCGCAGCAGGACGTGCTCGGCCACGCGGCGGCCGCGGTGGTGCACGGCGGCTCCGGCTCGACGCTCGGCGCGATCGCGGCCGGCGTGCCGCTCGTTGTCGTTCCCCTGTTCGCGGACCAGCCCCAGAACGCACGCCGCGTGGCCGAGGTGGGCGCCGGCCTCGCGGTCGAGCCGAACCGCGAGGATCCGGACGCGACGGCCGCCGCGCTCCACGACGCCGTCGGCCGGGTCCTCGAGGAGCGGTCCTACGGGGAACGGGCCCGTGGGCTCGCAGAAGAGCTGCGCGCGGAACCTCCGGTCGATGCCGCGGTGGGCCTTTTGGAAAGGCTCGATCGCCGCTAAGCTCGTCTGTTTGGCCGTCGACCCTCTCAAGGACGAGTCCGGGCCCGCGTCGGGCCAGATCTGGCTGCTCGCTGACAATCCGCGTGAGGCCGAGCTGGTGTTCGACTTCCGCTTTCACGAGGAGCTGAACGAGGCCGTCAAGCAGCTGCCCGGGCGCTGGTTCGACTGGCGGCGCAAGCACTGGCGCGTGCCCGCGCGGCCGCGCGTGGCGAAGGCGGTCGAGGCGCTGCTGGCCCAGTTCCCGGACCTCGTGCCCAGCCCCGACGTGCTCGCCTGGCTCAGCGACTCGGATCGCTGGCGCGCCGTCTGCACCGTCGTGGCGCGCGAGGGGCGCGGCCACTTTCTGGTCCGCACGCTCCAGGGCGAGACGCCGGACGAGCTGAGCGCGGGGACCGACGCCGGCGACGGCCGGGTGCTGTTTCCGTTCAGCGCCGAGAACGCCGCGCTCGTTCAGCAGCTCGAGGGCTTGCGTCTGGACGACCTCGCCACCGCGTGCGCGCGCTCGCTCCGCACGGGGCACACGCCGCCGCCCGCCGAGCTGACGCTCCAGATCGGGGAGGACGGCGAGCCGCACTTCACGGTCTTCCACATCTGGGACCGCGCCCCGGCGACCGCCTTCCGCGAGCTGTCCGAGGCGCACCCCGTTCACCGGCCAGGTCGCTTCTTCCTGCGCGACGCGCCCTGGGGGGTGACCGTGCCCGCCGACCCCGCGCTCACGCCTCAGCTCACGGATTACCTGGAGGCATATCCCGGCGTGCACGTGGAGGAGCCCGCCAGCGAGCTGCTGCAGGAGCTCGTGGCAGAGTACGAGCGGGCAGCTGAGACCGTCGCGCTCTCGTACGCCGAGGATGCCGAGCTCGAAGACCTCGGACTGGGCGGCGTGCTCCACCCGTTCCAGCGCGCGGGGGTACGTTACGCGCTCGAACGGCGCCGCACGTTCATCGCCGACGAACAGGGTCTCGGTAAGACCGTCCAAGCGCTCGCGACCATCGAGGCGGACGACGCGTTCCCGACGGTCGTCGTGTGCCCGGCGAGCATGAAGCTGGTTTGGGAGCGCGAGGCGAAGCATTGGCTGCCGCGCCGGAAGGTGGCGGTGCTGGGCGGCAGGACCGACGAGACCTGGACCGAGGAGACCTCGGCCGCGGAGATCGTCGTCCTGAACTACGACATCCTCGACTGGCACCTCGACAAGCTGGTGGAGCTCGAGCCGCGCGCGCTGATCCTCGACGAGTCGCATTACGTGAAGAACGCGCGCGCCGCGCGGACGCGGGCGGCGCTCGAGCTGGCGGGCCAGCTGCCGGACGGCGCGCTGCGGCTCGCCCTCACCGGAACGCCGATCTTGAACCGGGCCGAGGAGCTCGTCTCGCAGCTGCGCGTGATCGGCCGGCTGAAGGACTTCGGCAGCGGCGCCCGCCTTACGCGCCGCTTCCGGGCCGCGGGCAGCGACGACCGCCTCCACTGGAACCTCCGCGCCCACTGCTACGTGCGCAGGACCAAGCAGCAGGTGCTGCCTCAGCTGCCCGCGAAGAGGCACGACACCGTCCCGGTGCTGCTCTCGAACGAGCACGAGTACCGGCTCGCCGAGCGCGACGTGATCGCCTGGCTACAGACGCTTCCGCTCGACCTGGGGACGATCGACGCGAAGGTCGCCGCCGCGCTGCGCGCCGAGCAGCTGGTGCGGCTCAACAACCTGCGCCAGCTCGCGGCCCGCGGCAAGCTGCCGACGGCGCTTGCATGGGTGGCCGACTTCCTCGAGTCCGGCGAGCCGCTCGTCGTGTTCGCGGAGCACATCGCAACTCAGCGGGCGGTGCTCGACCGCTTCCCGAGCGCGCTGCACATCCTCGGCAGCGACCCGGCGCCGGCGCGTCAGCGGGCGGTGGACAGCTTCCAGGACGAGAACGGGCCGCAGCTGATCGTCTGCTCGCTCAAGGCGGGCTCGCAGGGGATCACGCTCACGCGCGCCTCCAACGTGGCGTTCCTCGAGCTCGACTGGACGCCCGCCCGCCACGACCAGGCCGAGGACCGCCTGCACCGGATCGGACAGGACAGCGCGGTCACCGCCTGGTATCTGCTCGCTCCGGACACCATCGACGAGACGATGGCGGAGCTACTCGAGCGCAAGCGCAGCCTGATCGACGCGGTCACGGACGGCCAGGTGCGCGACGAGGAGCGCCTCGTCGACGCGGTCGTGCGCGAGCTGAGGGGCCGGCCGTTCCGGCACCTGCGCGTGGTCGCATAGCCGATGAGCGCAGAGGAGCTCGTCGCGTCCCTGGTCGCGATCGAGTCCGTGAACCCGGATCTCGTGCCCGGTGGGGCGGGGGAGGCCCGGATCGCGGACTTCGTCGCCGAGCGGCTCCGGGACGCCGGACTGGAGGTTGAGCTAGACGAGGCGGCGCCCGGCAGGCCCAGCGTCATTGCTGTCGCGCCGGGGACGGGCGGCGGCCGCTCGCTGATGCTGAACGCACACCTCGACACCGTGGGCGTGGAGGGGATGGAGCGCCCCTTCGAGCCGGTCGTGCGAGACGGGCGCCTCTACGGGCGCGGCGCCTACGACATGAAGGGGGGCCTCGCCGCCTGCATGCTGGCCGCGGAGCGGCTGCGTCCCGAGAGGCTGGCCGGCGACGTGGTCGTCACGGCGGTGGCGGATGAGGAGTACGCCAGCATCGGCGTCCGGTCCGTCCTGAGGCGCCGGCGCGCCGACGCGGCCATCGTCACCGAGCCGACCGCGCTGCGCGTCTGCGTCGCGCACAAGGGGTTCGTGTGGGCTGAGGTCGAGACGGCCGGGCGCGCGGCACACGGCTCCCGTCCCGCCGAGGGCGAGGACGCGATCACCCGGATGGCGCCCGCGCTGACCCGCCTCGCGGAGCTCCAGTCCGCGCTCGGCTCGACCGCGGGCCACGAGCTCGTCGGCCCGGGCTCGGTACACGCCTCGCTGATCGACGGCGGACAGGAGCTGTCGAGCTATCCCGCAAGCTGCCTCCTCTCGCTCGAGCGCCGGACCGTCCCGGGCGAGACGGCCGAGGACGTGCGAAGCGAGTGCGAGGCGCTCGTCGAGGGCATCGAGGGGGCGGAGGCGCGCCTCGGTCTCGTGCGGGAGCCCTTCAGCGTGGACCCCGACGCGGGGGTCGTCCGGGCGGTCGCCCGCGCAGCCGAGGCGCTGACCGGCCGGCCGGCCGAGCTCTACGGCGAGACCTACTGGATGGACGCCGCCTTCATCCAGGCGGCCGGCATCCCCACGGCGGTCTTCGGGCCGGGTGGCGAGGGCGCCCACGCGGTCGAGGAATGGGTCTACCTGCCGAGTGTCGAGGCCTGCGCCGAGGGGCTCGTGCTGGCCGCCCGCGAGCTGTGCGCTTGAGCGAACGCTCAGGCTTCCGCCGGCAGCATCCCGCCTCCGAGGCGCCCGAGCCGAATCCGCTGGAGGGCGTGACGCTGTTCGTGGACCGCGATTCGCCATCGTGGCGGCAGTACTCGCTGCGCCAGCTCGGAATCAGGCGCTGGACAGCGCCGCCTCGTAGCGCGCGCGGATCCGCTCCCAGTCGGGCATGTGCTCCTGGCTCCAGTTGGGCCAGTCGATCGTGCCGCCGTCGAGCACGTGCTCCAGGTGGTCCAAATGGATGTGCCAGCCGGCCAGGACCTCGAGCTCCCAGTCCTGGGGCAGCTGCGCATCGGCCGTGAACGTGAGGACCGTGCCGTCGCCGTCCGGCTCGAGCTCCCAGCGCAGGCGGCCGTGGATGTCCGTGTCGAGCTCGAGCACGCGCGGCGGGTCGAGCGCGCTCACGCTGCCGCGCGCCACCGCGGTGTTGCCCTCGGGGTCGGTGTTCTGCCAGGTGAGCACCACGCGGCCGCCCTCGGTGAGCTCGAGCTCCGCGAGCGCGAGCCAGGCGGCGAGCTCGTCGGGCTCGGTCAGCGCGCGCCACACGCGCTCTACCGGGTGGTGCAGGCGCCGCTCGAATCGGAGCAGCTGCTTGTCGCCATGGCGCTCGAGGGTTCCATCCGTCATCTGTCCGCCTCCTCGTCGAGATGTCGCTCGAGCGCGTCCAGCCGGCCGCCCCAGAACCCCCGGTAGGGAGCGAGCCACGCGTCGAGCTCGGCGAGCGGCTCGGCGCGCAGCCCGTACCAGCGCCGCCGGCCGTCGGGCCGCACGCTGACAAGGCCGGCCTCGCGAAGCACCCGGAGGTGCTTCGACACGCCGGGCTGGCTGAGCCGCAGCCGCTCTACGAGCTCGTTCACCGGCCGCTCGCGCTCGCGCAGGAGCTCGAGGATCAGGCGCCGCGCCGGGTCGGACAGGGCGCCGAAGGGGGCGGCGGCGGTGGTCGCGCTCACGAGGGCATATATTACCAAATGGTTATATATCCGCCGTAGCCGGAACCTATGGCAGCATCGAGCCCATGCGCCCCATCACCGCCCTCACCGCCGTCGTTCTCATCGCGCTAGCCGTCGCGCTGACGCCGATCGCCGACGCCGCCCAGACCATCACCGCCACCCCCAAGACCGTCAAGCGCAACGACGTCCAGACCGTGCGCGGCCGCGGCTGGCCCGTCATCGAGTTCTGCTCGCGCACCGTCCGCGCGTCGGTGCGGAGCGCTCAGAATTCCGTGCCGATCGCGCAGCGCCACATCGGCGACGACGGGCGCTTCACGTTCCGCTGGATCCCCAAGAACAAGAACGTCGGCAAGGGCAGCTGGCGGCTGGTCGTCCGCATGCGCTGCGAGAGCGGCAAGGACGGCTCGACCGTCTTCGTCAGGGCGAGCGCGCGCATCACGGTCAACTAGCGTTCGCGGCATGGCCGACGCGTGGGACGCCGAGCGCATCCCGGACCAGAGCGGACGCATCGCGGTCGTAACGGGCGCGAACAGCGGGCTCGGTCTCGTCACCGCGCGCGAGCTCGCCCGCCGGGGCGCGCTCGTGGTGCTCGCCTGCCGGAACATGGAGAAGGGCAAGGCCGCACTCACCGAAGTCACCGCAGCGGCATCGGGCCCGGCCCCCGAGCTCATCCAACTCGATCTCGCCAGCCTGTCCTCGGTGCAGTCGTTCGCGGAGGGGTTCGGGGCGGCCCACGACAGCCTCGACCTCCTGATCAACAACGCCGGCGTGATGGCGGCGCCGCGCCGCTTCACCGAGGACGGCTTCGAGCTGCACCTGGGCACGAACCACCTCGGCCACTTCGCGCTGACCAATCGGCTGCTGCCGCACATGGAGGGCCGCGAGGACGCACGCGTCGTGACCCTGTCGAGCAATGCGCACAAGACGGTTCGCCACATCGCGTTCGACAACCTGAACGGCGAGCGGCGCTACTTCCGCTGGAACGCGTACGGGCAGTCGAAGCTGGCGAACCTGCTGTTCGCGCTCGAGCTGGACCGGCGCCTGCGGGCGCGCGGCTCGACGGTGAAGAGCCTCGCGGCGCATCCCGGCTACGCCGCCACGAACCTGCAGAGCGCCACCGCTCCGCTGGTTGACCGCCTGGTGATGAAGGTCGGGAACGCCGTCGTGGCCCAGGACGACGAGATGGGCGCGCTGCCGGTGCTTTATGCAGCCACGGAGCCCGGGCTGGAGGGCGGCACGTACGTCGGGCCGGACGGCATTGGCGAGCACCGCGGCCACCCCACGATCGCGCGGCCGAACCGGGTCGCGCGCGACGAGGAGAGCGCCCGGCGCCTGTGGGAGGTAAGCGCCGAGGTCACCGGCCTTCCGTGAGGTTGCGCATCTCGCGCACCGCGACCGGAAGCGTCGTCAGGTCGTAGCTCTGACCGCTCCGCACGTCGCCGAGCGTCTGCAGCGTGCGCTCGGAGGCGGGGTTCGACTCGATCCAGGTGTCGACGAGCGTCTCGGGGTCGGCGCCGGGTGCAGCAGAGCGCAGGACCTCCGAGGTGAGCTCACGGTGGATCGCGAAGAGGTCGTCGCGCAGCGCCGCGCGGGCGCGCGCGCGCCAGCGGTTGTCGCGCGGCAGGGCGACGATCTGGTCGCGGAGCCAGTGGAGGCCCAGCCGGCTGCCGAGCCGGAAGTGAACGGCCGCCACCTGGTCGACGTCCAGCTTGCGCTCGTCGGCGACGACGACGATGTCGAGCGCCGAGAACATGATCGGCAGAGCCGCCACGCGCGTGGCCAGGTCCTCGGGCACGCCCTGCTCGCGCAGCTCGTCGGCGCGCCGCGCCAGCGGCTCGGCATCCTCCGGTGACAGCAGGCGGGTGACCTGTGCGTACAGCCCCATCGCACCGGGGCGGAAGTGGCGAACCGTGGACGCGATGTCGAGCTGGCGCGGGCGGTTCCCGAGCAGCCAGCGGGAGGCGCGCTCCACAAGCCGGCGGCCCTCGAGCAGCAGGTCGATCTGCACGGAGGCGTCGCAGGTGTTGTCGAGGTTCTCGATCTCCGCCCACAGCGGCCGCATCTCGTAGATCTCTCGCGCACATGCGTAGGCGCGCGCGATCTGCGACGCGGGCGCCCCGGTCTCCTCGTGCAGCCGGAAGGCGAAGGTCGTGCCGCCGCCGTGGAGCATGTTGTTCACCACCTGTGTGGCGACGATCTGCCTCCCCAGCCTGTGCGAGCGCATCTGCTCGCCGAAGCGCTCCGGCAGCGGCGCTGGGAAGTAGCGCTCGAGCTCGGCGGACAGGTAGGGATCCTCCGGCACGTCCGACTCGAGCAGCGCCTCGTCGAGGTCGATCTTGCTGTAGGCGAGCAGCACCGCGAGCTCCGGGCGAGTCAGTCCGCCGTGGTCGCGCTTGCGCTCGCCGATCTCCTCGTCGTCCGGCAGCGCCTCGAGCCCGCGGTCCAGGTTGCGGCGCGTCTCGAGGAAGCGCAGGAAGCGCTGGTGCACGTCGAGCATGCTGGACGCGTTCGCCTGCGCGAGGCTGAGCGTCTCGGTCTGCTCGTAGTTGTCTTGAAGCACTAGGGCGGCGACCGCGTCGGTCATCTCGACGAGCAGCTCGTTGCGCTGCTTCTCGGTGAGGTCGCCGGACTCGACCACAGCGTCGAGCAGGATCTTTATGTTCACCTCACGGTCGGAGCAGTCGACGCCGCCCGAATTGTCGATCGCGTCCGTGTTCACCCTCCCGCCGGCCAGCGCGTACTCGATCCGGCCCCGCTGCGTCACACCGAGATTCCCGCCCTCGCCGATCACCTTCGCGCGCAGCTCCGAGGCGTCCACCCGCACCGCGTCGTTGGCCTTGTCGCCGGCGTCCGCGTGCGACTCCGACCCGGCCTTGACATAGGTTCCGATCCCGCCGTTCCAGAGCAGGTCGACCGGCGCCCGAAGCAGCGCCCGCACGAGCTCGTTCGGCTTCAGCGACTCCTCCTCGATGCCGAGCGCCTCGCGCGCCTCGGGCGACAGCCGCACGAGCTTCGCCGCGCGGTCGTACACGCCGCCGCCGGCCGAGATCGCCTCGCGGTCGTAGTCGTCCCACGTGGACGCCGGCAGCTCGAACAGGCGCCGGCGCTCCTCGAAGCTCCGCTCGGGATCCGGGCTCGGGTCTATGAACACGTGCCGGTGGTTGAACGCGCCGACGAGCCGGATGTGGCGCGAGAGCAGCATGCCGTTGCCGAACACGTCGCCCGACATGTCGCCGATGCCGACGACGGTGAAGTCCTCCGACTGGACGTCCTTCCCGAGCTCCCGGAAGTGCCGCTTGACGGACTCCCAGGCCCCGCGGGCGGTGATGCCCATCCTCTTGTGGTCGTAGCCCGTCGAGCCCCCTGAGGCGAACGCGTCGCCTAGCCAGAAGCCCTCCTCGAGCGCGATGCCGTTCGCGATGTCCGAGAAGGTCGCGGTGCCCTTGTCCGCAGCGACGACCAGGTAGGCGTCGTCGCCGTCGTAGCGCACGACGTGCGCGGGCGGCACGACCTCGCCGCCGTCGATGTCGTCGGTCAGGTCGAGCAACCCGCGGATGAAGGTCTGGTAGCACGCCACCACCTCCTCGGGGAGCTGCTCGCGCTTCCGCGGCGGCCGCTTGACGACGAAGCCACCCTTGGCGCCAACCGGCACGATCACGGCGTTCTTCACCATCTGGGCTTTCATCAGCCCCAGCACCTCGGTGCGGAAGTCCTCGCGCCGGTCGGACCAGCGGATGCCGCCGCGAGCCACGGAGCCGCCGCGCAGATGCACCCCCTCCGTGCGCGGCGAGTACACGAAGATCTCGAAGCGCGGCCACGGCTGCGGCAGCCAGCGCAGCTGGGTGGGATCGAGCTTGAAGGACAGGTGGCTCGCCGCCTCGGTCGGGCCGGTCTGGAAGTAGTTCGTGCGCAGGATCGCCCGGATCACCCCCAGGAACATGCGGAGGATCTGGTCCTGGTCGAGGCTCTCGACGGCGTCGATGGCCTCCTCGATGCTGGCCGCCACCTCGTCCGCGTCCTCGCGGTCGGTCCTGCGCGGGTCGAAGCGCGCTTGGAACAGCGCGACCAGGAGCCGGGCGATGTCCGGATGCGCCACGACCGCCTGCTCGACGTAGCTGTCGCTGTAGGTGATGCGCGCCTGGCGCAGGTACTTGCCGATCGCACGCAGCACCGTGATCTCGCGCCACGTGAGCGCGCCGCCGAGCACGAGCCGGTTGTAGGAGTCGTTTTCGACGTCGTTGCGCCACACGCGCACAAAGGTGTCCTGGAAGCTCTCGCGGATGCCGTCGACGCTGAGGTCGCCCTCACCCGGATAGGTGAGGCCGAAGTCGTAGATCCAGACGCCGTCGCGCCCGCGCGGCACGATCGGGTAGGGCCGCTCGTCGGCGACCTCGACACCCATGTTCTCGAACAGCGGCAGCACGTCAGAGAGCATCAGCGGCCGCCCGGCACGGAACAGCTTCGCTCGCAGCATCCGCGGGCCAGCCTCGAGCGGCCGGTAGAGGCTGATGCCGAGGCCGTCGGCCTCCGGCAGGTCCTCGATGTGCACGATGTCGGCCAGCGCGGAGCGCGCGACCCAGTCCGCCCGGTAGGCGGCCGGGAACGCGTCGCCGTAGCGCTGGAACAGCTCGCCGCCGCGCGCCTCGCCGAGTTCGTCGACGAGCGCCTCCTCGAGATCGTCGGCCCACGAGCGGGTCGCGGCCACGAGCATCATCTCGACCTCGCGGGCGTCGAAGTCCACGCCCGAGCCGGGCTCGGCGTAGGCCACGAAGTGGAGCCGCACGAGCACCGACTCCGACACGCGCGTGGTGTAGTCGATGCCGGCCGCTCCCGTGGCCGTGCGCAGGATCGCCTCGATCCGCCGCCGGTTCTCCGTGTTGAAGCGGTCGCGCGGCACGAACACGAGCAGCGAGAAGAAGCGCCCGAACGGGTCGCGCCGCGCGAATAGCCGCAGTCGCTGGCGCTCGCCCAGGTGGAGGATCCCCATCGCGGTCTCGAACAGCTCGTCGTCGGAGATCTGGAACAGCTCGTCGCGCGGGTAGGTGTCGAGGATCTCGAGCAGCGCCTTCTCGTTGTGGCTGCCCGGCGGGAAGGCCGCCTGCGCGAGCACCGCCGCCACCCGTCTCCGGAGGATCGGGATCTCGGTCGGGCTCGCCCGGTAGGCGGTGTGCGTGTACAGCCCGACGAAGCAGCGCTCGACGACACCGACGAAGTCGAGGTAGGCGGGCCGGTGGACGGTCGAGCGGGTGTTCGCCTTCGTGAGCGTGATCGCTCCCGAGTCGGCGCCGAGTCCCTCCGCGGGGTCCTCTTCCTGCTCCCGCCGGAGGATCCCCAGGCCGGTCCCGGCAGGGTCGCGGTAGCCGAGGAACGTGAAGTTGTCGTCGCCGAGCCACTCTAGGAAGGAGGCGCCCTCCGAGTCGTCGCCGCGGAGCTCGTCCGCCGCCTCGAGCGCCTTGCCGCGCATGGCCTGCCAGTCCTCCACCGCGCAGCGGACCTCCGCGATCACCCGGTGCAGGTGCTGCTCCAGCTCCTGGAGCCGTCCGGGATCCGTCTGGCGGGCCACCTCGGCGTGGATCACGGACTCGCCGATCGCCCCGTTCTGGAGCGCCTCGTTGGGAGGCAGGATCTCGAGCAGCCGGCCGGCGTCGTCGCGGCGCACGGTCAGCACGGGGTGGATGATCAGGTGGACACCGCAGCCGCGCCGGTTCAGCTCCATGCTGACCGAGTCGATGAGGAACGGCATGTCGTCGGTCACGATCTCCACGGCGGTGTGCGTGGACTGCCAGCCGTGCTCCTCGAAGCGCGGGTTGTACACGCGCACCTTCGGCTTGCCGGGCTTACGCTCGCGCGCGAAGTTGAAGTGCCCGAGCGCCAGCCCGTAGAGGTCGAGCGCGTCGCGCTCCGCCACGTCCTCGGGCGCGACCCAGCGGTACAGCTGGCGCGCGAACGCCTCGGCGAGCTCGGCCTCGGCCCCGTCGAGCTGCTCGCGCACGCGCGAGCACACCGCGTCGGTCAGCGCATGCTCGGTGTCTTCGACCTTCATCTCTCCTAGGAGGATCGTAATTGGCCCGCCCGGCTAGAACAGGCGGCTAGTCCTGGACGCGCCGGGCTAAAGCACGCGCGCGCAGGGGCCGACGCGGAACTTGGACCTCGACCCGGGCCGACCCTTTCCTGGGGCTCCTCCGCCGATGGCTTACTCCACCTCCCAGGCACTCAACGTACAGACGCAAGTAGGCGCTCCCCGCAAGCGGCTCCGCATCGCGATCGCGGGAGGAAGCCGGGCTCCCGAGCGCGCGCGCTCGTGGATCGAGAGCGCGGCGTCGTGGCTCCCGCCCGAGCTGGAGAGCACGCTGCTGCTGCTCACCTGCGAGCTGGTGAACAACGCCGTCCGCCACGGCGGGGCCGCGGAGGCCGAGATCATCGAGCTCGAGCTGAGCGCCCTCGAGGGCGGCACGGTGCGCGTGCAGGTGAGCGACCCGGGGGTGGGCTTCGAGCACACGCCCCGCAATCAGCCGCTCGACGAGGAGGGCGGCTGGGGGCTCGTCCTGATCGAGTCGATGGCCGAGAGCTGGGGCGTCGAGCGCGACGGCCGGACGCGCGTCTGGTTCGAGCTCTCCCCGCAGGCCGACTAGCTCAGGGGAGCGCCAGCCGCTTCCCGAAGCGGACCCGCGTCGCGCCGGCGTCGCGCACGACTTCGAGGTGATCGACGATCGCCGCGATGATCGAGATGCCGCGGCCGCCCTCGCCGCGGCGCTTCTGCGTGTGCACCTCCGGCGGGAAGCAGCCGCAGTCGCTCACCTCCACGAGCAGTTCCTCGCCGCGGCGCTCCAGGCGGAGCATGATTCCGCGCGGGTCACACGGCCGCCCGTGCTCGACCGCGTTCGCGAACGCCTCGCTGGTCGCGAGCACGAGCTCCCAGGTCGTGGCGCGGTCCAGGCGCAGGGCCGAAGCGGTCTCGCGCACGACCGCGCGTGCCAGCGGCACGCCCGCCGGCGCTGCCGGTAGCCATGACTCTCGCCTCATCACATATGGGGTATTCCCGGGAGCCAAATCGGCTACACCGGCCAACCGTGCGGGCCGGGCCTCTGGGTCCGAGTACGCTGACCCGCCGCCGATGAGCGACCTGCCGATAGCCCGCAACACAGTGCTCCTGTCCGCCTCGCTCGCGGCGAACTCCGGGATGCTCCAGCTGCAGGCGGCGGTGGCTTCGATCACGCTGGTGCAGGTGCTCGGGATCGACGGGCTGCTCGGGCTCGGGCCGGCGATCGTGCTCGCCTGCGGCGCGCTGGCCGCGCCATTCGCCGGGCGGGCGATGGATCGCCTCCGGCGCGTGCCGGTGCTGGCAGGCGGGTTCGCCACCGGCGCGGTGGGGGGCGTGGTGGCGGCGGTCGGGTCCGCCGCCGAGAGCGCCGTGCTCGTGTTCGCGGCCTTCGTCCTGATCGGAGTCGCGAGCGGCACCGCCCTGCTGGCGCGCACCGCGGCGGGCGACATGTACCCGCCCGAGCGGCGCGCGCACGGCATCGCGCTGGTCCTGTTCGGTGCGGTGTTCGGGGCGATTCTCGGGCCCGCGGTGTTCAGCCCGATGCTCCACGGCAAGCACCTGGACGGCGACGCTTTGGCGCCGCTTGGCTTGCCGGCTCCGGCTTCATGGCGGTGGCGCTCGTGCTTGTGCTCATGGTGCGCCCGGACCCCCGCCGGATCGCCGACATGCTGCATACGGGCGAGCCGCCGCCCTCGACCGCCGTTCCGCTCAGCGAGATCGTGCGCAGGCCGGGAGTGATCCCGGCGCTGCTCGCGGCGCAGGCGAGCTTCGGCGTGATGGTGGGGGTGATGACGTTGACCGGCGCGGTCGTCGTGGACCATCAGCATCACGCGGCCCACAACGTGTTCCCGATCATCGGGGCTCACGTGATCGGGATGTACGCGCTCGTGCTGGTCGTGGGGCGGCTGATCGACCGGATGGGCCGGCGCGTCGCGCTGTTCGGCGGCCTGCTCCTCATGGCCCTCTCGGTGGTCTCGCTCCTCTGGGTCGACAGCGTGCCGGCCACGGCGATCGCACTGTTCGGGCTCGGCCTCGGGTGGAACTTCTCCTTCGTGGCGGCCACCGCGGAGCTCGCCGACAGCACGCTGCCGTCCGAGCGCGGCCGCCTGATGGGGTTCAACGACTTCCTGAGTGGCCTGACCGGCGCCGGCCTGGCGCTTCTGGGCGGAGTCGCCCTGGAGGCGCTCGGGGTGGCGGCGCTCGCACTCGGCGCGACGGCCCTGGTCTCGGGCCCGGCGCTCTGGCTCGCGAGCAGGCGGGCAACGGCCCACGCGACTTAGGCTCTGCCCATGATCGAAGTCTCAGACCTGCCCGGGAACCTGATCGGCCGCTTCGAGGGGCGCGAGCACGGCTCGAGCGTCTCCTTCTTCATCGGGACCTTCCGCGAAGGGACCGGCCCGGGCCTCCACACCCATCCCTACGACGAGACCTTCATCGTCGAGGCGGGGAGCGCGACCTTCACGATCGCCGACGAGACCGTCGAGCTCCGAGCCGGCCAAATCGCCGTGGTGCCGGCCGGCACACCGCACACGTTCGTGAGCGGCGAGGGCTTCCGGCTGATCTCGATCAACCCGTCGGATCACATGATTCAGACGGATCTGTAGGGCGAACGACAGCATCGAGGGCAGCGACGATCCTGCCTAGGGGTTGCCTACCAACCCCTATCCAGGATCGTCGGCTCCTTCAATACTGTCGTGCGTCCACCGTCCACCCACCATCGTCGCCTCGACCTCGAGCGATCCCAGCTCCTCCGGAGGGCACGTCACGGGATCCCGGTTCAGCACCACGAGGTCGGCGAGCTTTCCCGGCCGCAGGGTTCCGCGGCGGTGCTCGGCGTGCTCCAGCCAGGCGGGCGCCACGCAGGTCGCGTACAGGGCCTCCTCGACGGTCACGGCCTGCTCGGGCCGCCAGGCCGGGCGCTCGTCGATCGTGCGCAGCACGCCGGCCGCGACCCCGGCCAGCGGGTCGAGCTCCTCGACGGGCGCGTCGGAGCCGTTCGCGAGCAGCGCGCCGGCGTCGAGCAGTGATCGGTAGGCGTAGGCGCCGTGTCTGCCCTCCCACAGGCGCTCCGCCAGGTCGCGGTCCGAGGGCGCGTGGCTGAATTGCACCGACGCGGTCACGCCGACCTCGGCGAAGCGCGCGACGTCCGCCTCGTCCAGCAGCTGCGCGTGCTCGATGCGCGGGCGGAGGCCCGCCGGCTCCCATGCATCGCGGGTGGCCTCGAACGCATCGAGCGCCGCTCGGTTTGCCGCGTCCCCGATCGCGTGGACTGCGACCGGCCAGCCCGCCCCGGCGCCTCGCCGCACCACGTCCTCGAGCAGCTCGCGCGAGCTGATCTCGACACCCGAGCCATCGAGCAGCCGGGCCGTGGCCGAACCGAGCGTCCCGTCCATGAAGCCCTTGAGGTAGCCGAGCCGCAGCATGTCGTGGCCGAAGCCCGAGCGCAGCCCGAGCGAGCTGAGCTCGTCGAGCCGGTCCCAGGGGAACGACTGCCAGACGCGCACGGCCAGGTCGCCACTCTCGAGCAGGCGCTCGAACACCTCGAAGGCCCCGAGCCAGCCGTCCTTGTCGTGGATCGCCACAACGCCGCGCGACGCCGCCGCCCGCATTCCCTCGCGCGAGGCCTCGAGCATCTCCTCGACGCTCGGGCGCACGTAGCGGTCGCGGAACGCCCACGCGGCGTTCTCGCGCAGGATCCCGCTCGGCTCGACCACGCCGCCGGGAACTTCGAGCGGCCCATCGGCGCGCTCGAGTGCGGCGCTGTTGACCCAGAGCGAGTGGTAGTCCTTCGACATCAGCGCGACCGGGAGGTCGGGGACGGCGCGGTCGAGCGCCTCCCGGGTGGGCGGGTCGGTCCAGTCGCCCTCGCGCCAGCCGAGGCCGCGCAGCCAGCCGTCGTCGGTCACGCGCGAGCGCGCCTCGACGACGCGCTCGAGCGCCTCCTGGAGGGAGCGCGCTCCCTCCAGGCGTGCCTGGCGCAGGCCGAGCGACCAGGTGGGGAAGTGGACGTGCGAGTCCGTGAAGCCCGGCAGGACGCAGCGCTCGCCGAGCTCGATGAGGCCCTCTCCGGCCTTCTCGTCGTCGACGATCCACGGCCCCCGAACCGCCAGCTGCTCCACGACGGGAGCAGCCGGGTCCAGCGTTCGGATCGTTCCGCCGGTGAACAGCACCGGCGGGAATCTACGCGCCCGTGCGCGCCGCGGAGCGCGGGTTCACGAGCGGCTTGACCGTCGCCTCGATCTGCGGCCGGAGCTCCTCCAGACGCGGTGGGATCGACAGCTTCTCGCCGAGGCTTTCGAGCGGCTCGTCGATCGTGAAGCCCGGGCTGGGCGTGGCCAGCTCGAACAGCACGCCGCTCGGCTCGCGGAAGTAGATCGACCTGAAGTAGTGCCGATCGATGACCTGGGTCGGGTGGGCGCCGTGCTCGGCCGCCTGCTGCTGCCAGGCCACGTGGTCCTCGTCGGCCGAGTTCCACGCCACGTGGTGCACGGTACCGGCGCCCTGGATCCCGCGCTCGGCGGGCGGCCGGTCGTAGAAGTACAGGCCGCCGCGTTCGTCGCCGCGGGCCTCCCAGGCCTCGCCGTCCTGCTCGAAGCCGAGCCCCCGCTCGAGCAGCTCGCGGCTGCGGTCCGGGTCAGACGAGTACGCGCGCACCGCGTGGAAGCCCTGCAACGCATGCTCGGGGGGCACCTCGGGGTGCTCCGCGATCAGCGGCTCGTCCGAAACGTCCGCGACGAGCAGCTCGTGCTCGAGGCCCTCGGGGTCGGCGAAGCGGAGCGTCGCGCCGTCGCGGGTGGACTCTATGCCGTTCGCCCCGAGTCGCTCGCTCCAGAAGTCGAGCGCGGCGGGGGAGCCGACGCGCCACACGACGCGGTGGATCATGCCCTCGCCGGCGCGGCCGCGAGCCGCGCCCGGGTACTCGAAGAAGGTCAGGTCGAGCCCCGGCTTGGCGTGCTCGTCGCCGTAGAAGAGGTGGTAGACGGTCGGATCGTCCTGGTTGACCGACTTCTTGACGAGCCTCAGGCCCATCGCGCCGGCGTAGAAGTCCACGTTGCGCTGGGCGTCGCCCGTGATGGCGGTGATGTGGTGAATGCCGTTCAGCTTCATATCGCCTTCTCTCGTCTCCTCCGGGGCCGTAGGAGCAATGATTGCACGTGCAACTATATCACGTCGCGAATGCCTCGCGGGCGGCCTTCTCGCGGAGCTCCTCCACTGTCGCCCGCTGCCCCTCGGCGCGGTCGCGCAGCCGTTCCAGAAGTGCGACATCGAGCCGCGGCTCGCTCGGCGCTATCTCGAGCAGAGCGACCCAGAGCCCCCACTTGCCGGTGATGCCCGTCAGCAGCCCCTCGAGCTCGACTACACGGCTCAGCGGCGAGTAGCTCGTCAGCTCGCCGTTCAGCTTCAGCCGGCCCATCTTCTCGAGGCCCCACGCCGCGACGTTCTTGATGCGGTCCGCCCCGAAGCCCAGATCGCGCATGATGTTCTCGAGCTGGCGCCGGTCGGACTCGATCTCGTCGGCGACCTTTGCAAGCGGCGGCCCGTACTCCGTGCCCTCGTTGGCACCGCGGGTGCGCCGCGCCAGCTCGAGGCCGGTGGTGGAGCCTGCCAGGTGGTCCTGCAGGTAGATACGGACGTACTTTTCGTTCATCGCCCCGCGAACGTACCCGGTGCAGCCCGACGTAGGCTCTCCGGATGGCCGAAGGCCGCAGCGAGCTCGAGCTTGCCCTCGCGGACGCCGGCGGGGCCGACGCACCGCGCGACTCGTCCGCTCGGCTGCGCGACCTGTTAGCCGCGGAGCTGCGCCGGGGCTACGTGGAGCTCAGCGAGTCACGGACTGGCTACGCCGTGCCGATCGCGGTGGGCGTGGCGGCGGTTGACGGCGACGTGATCGCCGCGCTCCCCATCTCTCCCGAGCTGCGGGCGGATCCCGGTGCGGTCGGCGACCGCTCGGGCGCCTTGGCCGCCGCCGCGGTCGAGCACGTGGTGGAAGGCGCCTCCCCCGGGCCGCCCGGGGCCAGCGAAGACCTCTCGCTGCGGCTCGGCGAGCTGGGCGGGATGCTCGCTCTCGCCTACCCCGCGGTGGAGCCTGAGGACGCGGCCGAGTACGCGCACGAGGCGCTGTCCGCCGAGTTCGAGGACAGGCGGATCGACCGGCTGAGGGCGCGGTCCCACCTGTTGCCGGGCCACGTGCTCGAGACGGTGTCCGACCTCCGGCCGCCGATCGGGGCCACGCACCCGCTGCGCGTGGCGGAGGCCGTGACCCGCCTGGGCGGCTCGCCGCTCGACGAGGCCACAGTGGAGGCGCTGGAGCAGCAGCTGCTCCACCTCCTCGAGCCATCGGGGGCCGTGTCGCGCGCGCACGAGGACCCCGACCCGGTCCGCCGCGTTGCCCGCCGCATCCTGCAGCGGCTCGACGGCATGGGGAAGTGGGGGAGCTACCACACCGCCTTCGACCACCTGGCACGCGGCTTCGCGGGCAACGAGCGCGCGCTCGCCTACGAGGTCGGCGAGTCGCTGCTCGCCGCCGGCCTGCTCGAGCAGAAGCCGAGCGTGGGCCAGCGGCACGTCTACCTGAGCCCGCGGCGAAGCGCCGACATCCGCCGGCTGATCGACGAGGGCGACCTGCCGGCCGGCCTGGCGCTGCCGACGCTCAGTGACGGGCGCTGACGACCGCCCCGAGGCGCGCCGGCGGGCGACCCTTTACCGGGCGGGCGCGGTCGGAGCGGCGTTGCTTCGCCACCCAGCCGGCCTGCACACTGCGGCGAAGGTAGCTTGATTCGGGCGCGACCTCGCGCCCGAATCAGGCCGGGCGCACCACGAGCCCGCCGCCCGGGCCCACGCTCAGCGCGCGGCGCCCTTCCACGAGCTCGCGGATCTCGTCGCCGACCAGCTCGCCGCGCCAGCCATTCGCGACGCGCAGGTGGGTGTCGTTCTCGCCGCGGCGCAACGAGCTCACCAGGGCGGCCAGCTCGGCCTGGGTCGCGATCAGCTCCACGGCCACCCCCGACTCGTTCGAGCGGTGGCGAACGAGCGCCTGGGCGAGGGAGACGAGCGGTGCGTCGGCCGGCTCGCGCGCCGGCGGCTCTGCAGGCGGCGGCGGCGCGCTGCG
>JBKPSR010000003.1:0-24425 GCA_046735115.1 Actinomycetota bacterium | reverse complement strand
GGGCAACATCGCGCCGGACGAAGGTCGCTTCGCTGGTCCCCGGCGAGAGCCGAGCGCCAGCGGCTTCCAAATCGCGAGTCGTCCGCGCGCAGATCGCGCTGGCCTTCGCGACAAACGCCGCCTTGCCCAGTCTCGGGACCGCGGTGGCGGGTGCGTCGGAACCCACGCATCCGGTGAAGCCCAGGCTTGCGACGGAAAAAAGGGCGGCGATGGTCGCGAGCGACCTGCGCGTCATCCGAAGCTCCCGCAGAGTCATTTCGTCGACCCGACGTGGAGCCCGCGCGTCTGCTGGCGCCGCCGGCCCGTGAGCGCGGCCGCGCAGCCCAGGGTGAGCGCGGCCGTCGCTCCGGCTCCGAACGCCGCGTCGCCCCACTGGAGGCCGTCTTCGGCGGTGGGCCGGCCGGGTGTCGTGTCCGCGGGGACGTACACCGCCTTCGAGCCGTCCCGGCGGGGGACGATCTCGCCGGAAGCGGCCGTCGGGCCGACCGCAGCAATGGCGACCGCAATGACTGCGGTGCGGGCGAGTCTCGGAATCCTCATCGCAATGCTCCTTACGCGAGTTGGTGGTGCGAGTGGATGCCGAAACTAGGCGCTTGACGGCGGTCTGGAATCGCCCGCGCGGGTGCGATTGACCTCGTCAGCGGTCGCGCGTCAGCCGGGCGGCCAGCTCCGTGCGCGAGCGAAGGCCGAGCTTGCGGTAGACGCGCTTGAGGTTCGAGTTGACGGTGTTCGCGCTCATGAAGAGGGCGGCCGCGACCTCGCGGTTCGTCTTTCCCTCGGCGGCGAGCTCGGCGACCTGGCGCTCGGTCGGCGTGAGCTCATCGCGCGAGGAGGCGCGTCCTCCGATCCGCGAGAGCTCGTCCTCCGCGTGCGACACCCACAGCGACGCGCCAAGACCTCGGAAGATGTCGAGCGCCTGCTCGAGCGATGCCCGCGCGGGCGCCTTGCGCTTAGAACGACGGAGAATCCTGCCCTGGACCAGGAGCGTGCGGCCGAGATCGAATGGCTGTGGAACCGCGACGTGAAGGTCGACGGCCTCGTCGAGGGCGGCAAACGCGGCGGGCGCATCGCGTTCGGCGGCCAGGATGAGCCCCCGGCAGCGCGCGCCCGTCGCGAGCGCCCACGCTCGATTGCGCGCCTGTGCCTGTCGTTCGAACCGGTCCAGCAGCGCACGCGCCCGGTCGAGATTCCCTGCGAGCACGAGCGCCTCAACCTCGTCCGGGACGTACGGGAAAGAGCCGGGCTCCTCGAGCCCCATGTCGCCGGTGAGCCGCTCGAGCGGCTCGAACCAGCCTTCCGCGGCCTGGAGGTTCCCGAGCGAGAGCTCCAGGAAGCCGAGCACGGAGCGGTTCGTGAGGACGTGGAAGCGATCCTCGTGGGCCTCGGCAAGCTCCAGTGCCCGCCCGGCGTGCGCGCGCGCCCGCTCCACCTCGCCGCGATGGGCCGCGACGAGCGCGGTCGACCACAGATGGACCTCCATGGCCTGCTCCAGATCGGCGTCCACGAGCGAGTCAAGGCCTTCCGCTGCGTACGCAGCCGCGGTGTCCCAGTTACCCGCCCGGACCTCGAGCTCCACGAGGTATACGAGCACCTCCCACAAGAGCGACAGCTGGCCGCGGTCGGTGATCTCTCGATGGTCGTGCTCGAGGTGGGCTCTGGCGCCGCCCAAATCGCCGGCCCACATCGCGAGCGCGCCCATCGCCGTCCGCGGGAGGATCAGGCGATCGATTCCGCGCAACGCGTCGGTGAGCGCCTGCGCCTCGTCGAGCGCGCCGTCCGCGGGCAGGCCGGCGTGGAAGCGAGCGTAAGCGGATGCGGTCAGCGCGAGCCCGTGAGCGACGTCGGCGCCCGACTCGCGTGCCCACGCGCGTGCGCTTTCGCTGTGTTCCACGGCGTCGCGAAGGTCACCGCCGAGGATCCCGCCCCACGCGAGCTCGGTGAAGATCCTGGCGCGCAGCTCCGAGGCGGGCTGATCTCGCAGATCCTCCAACGCGCGTTGGAGCAGCGTGCGCGCGCGCGCGATGTCGTTGCAGGCGAACAGCGCGAGCCGGTAGAGCGCGTCAGCGCGTTCCGGTCCAGCGGGCAGGGCGCCGGCGACGTCCTCGAGCAGCTCCGTTGCCCGCTCGGTGTCCCCGGCCTGGAAGAGGAACTCCGACAGGGCCGCCGTCCGCGTCTGCCTCCCCTCGGGCACGGTTGTGGGGGTGAGCCGGATCGCGAGTTCCGTCAGCTCGGCAGCCGCGTCCGGGGCGCCGCGCGCAAGTGCCGCATCGGCGGCACGGTCCAGCATGGCGGCCACGGATGAATCCGCGGCCTCGGCGGCAAGCGCCAGATGCCTGGCTCGCTCCTCGATATCCGAGGAAGCATCCGCAAGCCGCCGATGCACGGCACGTCTGTCGGCCGGCGACGCCATCGCGTACACCGTCGAGGCGTACAGCGGGTGCGTGAACGAGACTTCGCGCCCCGCAATCTCCAGGACGCCCTCGTGCTCCGCGCGGGCGATCGCGCCTGAGTCGTCCGGGACGAGGTGTGCGAGCTCGCAGGTCGGCCGCCCGATCGCGGCCAGTGTCAGGAGCAACGTCTGGACGGACCGCGGCAGACGGGAGAGCCGCCCGCGCAACGCGCCGACCAGATCTGTCGGGGGATCGAGCATCTCACCCGGGCGCAGCTCCCTGTCGCCCATCGAACGGCTTAACTCGAGAGCGAAGAGGGGGTTGCCGCCGGTCACGTGGGCCAGGCGGCGGACGCCTGCAGGCGACGGGGCCGGCCTCCGCCGATCCTCGAGCATCCGCCTCAGTGACCGAACGTCGAGCGGTCCGACGTCTAGCCGCTCGAGCGTCGGAAACAGGCGCTCGAGGGCGAGTGGATCCGGTCCCTCGCCACGCCGGAAGGTCGCCGCGACGAGGACCGGCTCGCGCTCGAGCCGGCGGATTGCGAACGCAAGCGCATGCGCGGAGGACTCGTCGACCCACTGGAGGTCATCGATCGCGATGAGCACGGGCCCCGCCCGCGACGCAGCGCGGATCGCCTCGAGCGCGGCGACTGCGATTGCCCGACGATCGGCTGCCCCATCACCGACATCGGCCCGGAGCAGCGCAATCTCGAGCGCGCGAGCCTGCGGTGGCGGGAGCTCGCCCTGCACCGCGTCCACGATCTCCCCGAGAATATCCGCAAGCACTGCGAGCGATACGGACGAATCGGCCTGGGATGCGACCCCACGGAGAACGGTGAACCCGCGCCGCGAGGCCGACGCTACCGCATGGCGAAGCAGCGTCGTCTTCCCGATTCCCGCGGCTCCCGCGATCTGCAGCGCCGACGGCTCCGGGGGAACCGGCTCAAGGAACGCCTCGATCGCCGCGAGCTCATCGACGCGACCGAACGTGGCCAGGCGCGTCATCAGAGTCGAGCGTAACGCGCCAGCCTCGCTCCAAGGCGCGTTCTTGGGCGGGTCGCATGAACCCGGCGGCCGAGATTCACTTGCGTGTGAGTTCTGGATCGCCGGAGCGGATCTTCGCTCCCCGAATGGGCGAGCTCCGAGCTGAGCCCGCCGCGTCGAGAAGGTCATCGCGTGTGCTGTCGCTTTTCGCGCTTTGCGATAGCCGGATCTAGTCGACGGGCACCCGAGGAGCCGGTCTGGGGCCCTGGTCCGTGCGTCGTTTACGGCAAGGGCGCCCATAGAACTGAGGGGTTGCCATTAGCCCACAATTCCGCATCCGCCCGCTGTGGATTCACTGTTACGAGGGGGCGCGGTGGCGGAGAGTGTCGCAATCAGCGGAAGCGGAAGCATGAATCGTCCTGGCTTACCCGGCCCGTGGCCGGTTGGGACAGGACATCAGGCGCGACAGGCGCGCGGAACTGGGCCTCGATGCGGCGTGCAACTGAAGGGAGAGCGGCCCCACCCGATTGGGAAGGGCCCCTCTCCCTCGCGTGCTTAGAACGCGCTGTTGATGAACTCGTCGGTCGGATTCGGGTTCGGGAAGGTGGTGTCGCTACCCGGGCTTCCGAGCGTGAACAGCGGCCGGAACGCCGAGCCCTGCGAGTCGAGGCCCTGATAGTCGCCCACAAAGTAACCACGCGCGTACGGCGTCTGGTGCATGTCGAAGGGACCGCCGAGGTGATCCTCGGTCCAGGTCCCCCCGCCGTCGTGCGAGTGGACGATCCAGTGGTCGGTGGTGAGCCTGCGGTCGCCGGAAACGTCGTTCCGGAAGTCGTAGTAGCTCACCGCGACGACACCCGCCGAGTTGACGTGCACGGCCGGCTCGAATGCCTGGTCCGTGAACGCGCTGGAGGGCGTCTTGTTGACGTTGACGGGAGCGCTCCAGTTGCGCCCGCCGTCGTCTGACCACGACACCTGGATCAGGTCGTCGCCGTGCGGGTTGTCGTCATGGGCCTGCCAGGTCATGTAGATGCGGCCAGTGTGCGCCCCACCGCTGTTGTCGACGGCGAGGTCGACGATCACGCCGTCCGAGCGGACCAGCGTGCACTGCGGATTGCCGGTGATGTACGGCCGGCAGTTGATCGGCTCCGGATCGGTTTCGCCGATCGCGTCGACGTGCGACACGATGAACGCGCGCCTCGACCAGGTCACCCCCTTGTCCGTCGAGCGGATCACCGCGGCGCTGAAGCCCCGTGACCGCCTGTTGTTCTGGTGACTCTTGATCAGGAGGAAGCCGTCCACGAGCGCCCCGTTCGGGAGGACCACGATCTGGTTCGAGATGGTCTGGTTCTGCTCGCCGGGGTCGTAGATCTTCCGGGCCGGCTCCCAATCCGGGTCCGCCGCGGCCCCCTCCGTGGTGCGCGCGAACCAGGTCGGGCCGCGGAAGGCGAACCTGTTGTGCAGGAATGCCGCAGTTGCCGCGTTCGAGCTGGGCGCGACGATGCGATCCCACACCGCGTACACGAGGTTGCCGCTCTCATCCGTGGGATCGGCGGTGAGCGATTCCTTGTCGTTGAAGTTGTTGCCGAGCGGGACCCCGGTCTTTTCGGACGAGTCGAAGCGGACCGTCGTCGGCTCGCTCCAGGTCGACTCGCCGTGCCGCATCCGGGACACCAGCACCGCGTTGCGAGTGGTCGTCCGGTCGACCGAGATGCTGATCGACCACAGGTCGCCGTTTGGCGCCCAGGAGACCCATGGGTCGGAGGACCGGCCGTAGTTACCGCCGTTGGCAGCGGTACCGCCCGCGCAGCGGCTGAGGTGCGGCCATGAGTACGCCCAGCTCGCGCCGCCGTTGTGGCTCACCGCCGCCACCAACCCGTGCGCGCCGCCGTCGGACCAGCGGTCCTGCTGCCAGAACGCGGCGACGTCATTTGGATTGGTCGGGCTCACCGCAAGCCACGGCTCCACCTCACTGTCCGGGAAGTTGAAGTTCGCGCCCGGGAAGCTGCCCTCGCTGGCACCGCCGCAGCCCGGCGCGAACGGCGTCGCGATGCTGATGTCGACCGGCGCAGTGACCGTCAGTGGCGCAGCCGTCGCGGCCGGGAGTGGTATCAGCGCAAGGGCAGCTACGCCGATAACGAACGGGAGAATGCGTCGCATCGTGGGCTCCTTCCGTGATGCATTCCTGCTCCCGCGCATAGGCCATGCCCGGAACGCGCGAAGACGAATCCTCACGCTGCCGGCTCGACTTGGAGCCCGAGGCCGACGCTTCTGCTCCCGCGCCGACCGCTCGCGGCGACTCCGGCGCGCGCGGGTCGGTTCGCAGAGTGCTGCAACCCGATGAGAGAAGCACTCAGCCGATGGACGATCAGGACTATCGCAACGCGCGAGAAGCAGCAGCTAGCGCTACCTTCCGCGAAAAGCGTCGCTGTCGCTGGTCGTCCGCGGCCAAAGCCGCCGGGAGCCGCAGGGGTCGCCCCGTCGGTGCGAGAGCATGAGCGCAGGTGCTCCGGGCGCCGTCCTCTGGGACGCGCCGCGCGGCGCGCTTTGACGCGCGCGCCTGCACGACCCGCAGCTGCGGGCTAGCTTCGCGGCCTGGCGGGACCGGCGCGCAGACAACTTCCCATGGAGCAACCCAGGCGCTTTAGGTGCCCCTACCACTAGGGGTTGCCGTTAGCCCACAGTCACTTGAGCGGACCGGCGGCATCCAAGGCCTCGGATCGCGGCCCTCGGTTCAGACGATCGCGTCGGACCACATGACTTCCTGGGCGAGCTCTCTCGCGGGTGGTCGGGCAGGAAAGGGACTTCGCGTTCAAATTTGTCGAGCGGGTCACGACGCACGGGGCTGACGCCCGTGACCTCGCGCTCGGTGTTTCCTGAGCATCACTCCCTCAGGCATCGAGACTTCAGGCTGCGGCTTAGAGATCCAGCGGACCGGCCGACCAGCTCTTCCGACAGGCCTCGACCCTTTTCCTGGAGCAGGGATTGGCAGCTCCAGACGATCACAACGCCGTCTCCTTCCGCTCCTTCAACTTCCCGGATCGCTTGGTCACCGGGCAGCTCCCAGGGTGTGACCATCGCCGCGCCGTCCTCCGGGACGAGGACTCGGTCGATGCACCCGATGATCCGGGGCCTCTCGCCGGTCAACAGCCGATCGATGCGGCCAAGCCCTGGCTGCACCGGCTACTCCTTCCGGACGCCGGAGCCCCACTAATCGACATCCTTGACGCTGGGCGGCATTAGCGAGAGAGTCGGCCCGACAGTCGTCCTGCCAACGCCGGGAGGTACGCAATGGCCGATGACACGGGCTCACCGCTGCGCGGGTTTTCACAGGCGAGCTGGCGGCCTGCCAGAGGATCCAGCTGGGCTGATAGGAGGCGACATGAGCACGCCCGAGCAACTGCTGAAGCGCCACAGGCCCGTCCTGAAGTACGACTCGCACGAGACGTACTTCGCGGATTCGGCCGCAGTGTGGACCGACAACCCCGGGAATCGCCTGGAGAGGGACGACGGACAGGTGCTGGCAACCGCGGGCGACGGGCTCTCGCTGGACTTCCTCGGCAAGGGCTATCCGGGCGGGAGCACCGCGAAGGAAACGGACCGCATCAGCGACCCGTCGAAGGAGTACGAGGAGGACTCGCACGCCCTGCATGTGCAGCGGAAGTACGCCAATCGCGTGTACGGGCACTACGTCGCCGACGGCGGCGGTGACGTCTGGCTTCAGTACTGGTTCTTCTACTTCTACAACGACTACAACCTGATCGGGCCGTTCATACATGCAGGCCTGCACGAGGGGGACTGGGAGATGATCCAGATCCATCTCAGCTCCGAGGCGCCGGACCACGCCGTCTTCGCCCAGCACGCGGTCGCCGAGGGGCGCGACTGGCGTCAGGTCGATCTCGTTCCTGGAACGCAGCGGCCGATCGTCTACGTAGCACGCGGCTCGCATGCCTCGTACTTCGAGCCGGGCACCCAGTGGACGGGCCACTGGTTCGACCATGCGGACGGCAAACGGCGCAGCCCGAGGCTGAAACTCGTAGTGGTGGACACCTCACAGCCGGAATTCGGGTGGATCTACTGGCCCGGGCGCTGGGGCGATACCGACGCGGGCGACAGCCCGCTCGACTCCGACAGCCCGACCGGACCCGGCGCGCACGGGCAGTGGGACGACCCGCTGAAGCTCGAGGGCAGCGCCCGCGCGCACGCGAAGGAACAAGCCGGCCCGGAGGGGCCGCCGCCCGTCCCGCCGCCCCCGCCGCGCATCACGGCCGAATGGCACGACGGCAAGATCCGGGTGGAGTACGAGGTCTTCCCCAAGGCGGGCGGGCCAGCGCCTGACGGGCTGGTAGTGACCGTCAATTCTCCCGACGAGCACGACCCGCCGATGACCGAGCGTTTCCCGATCGACGAGGCGACCGGCGAGGTTGAGCTCAGCACCCCCGTCGACCCAAGCCACAGGTACGACCTGTTCGCCAGCGCGGCGACGCCCGACGCGCTCGCCTCGGAGAGCGTGCGCGTGGACCTCGAGCCTCAGACGAGCGAGAACCAATGACCGGTCAAGAGTCCGCGCCAACCACGGGGGCTACCGGCGAGCAGCCCCCGACGACGGCACCGCAAGGTGGCTCGACCGAGAACGGCCAGGGCGCCGGTACGCCAGCCGACTTCAGGTCGGCGTTCTTCGACGCAGTCGTCTCCGCGGTGCGCCAGCAGGAGCGCTCTTCCGCGGATCGTCAGGTGTCCGCCGCCCTCGGGCTGGGGTGGTACCTCGCCGCGCTGGCCCACCCCGGGACGGTGACCGAGACCGCGGCCGCGGTGCGCGGCGCCACCATGGGCCTGGGCGCCCTCAGTGAGGGCCAGATGCTCGCGTATTGCCATGATCACGTCGCCGTGGCCTTCGCCAAGCTTCGAGACGTGATCGACAAGGCGGCCGCGCTGCCGGCGGAGGAGCTCGCCAAGCTGGGCGACCGCATCCGGTCCGCCGAGCATGACGCCCGCCGCAAGGCCGCCGGCGCGGTCGATGCCAAGGTGCTATCGGCCCTTAGCGCGACGGACTTTCGTCTCGGCAAGGCTTACGGCATCGGGGCCGCGCTGATGAACCTCACCACGCGCCCACCGGAGCAGCCCGACCTCAAGGCGCATCTCAGCGACGCGCGCATGGCGCCGATCCTCGCAGCCATCGACGACTTGAGCTCGGCGCTCCCGGCCCACGCCGGGCACGGCGTCCGCGAATCGCTGCGCGAATGGCAGAAGTCGGTGGTGGACGAAAGCCCGGTGGCACCTGACGAACCCGCGACCTGGCTGCAGCTTGCCCGCCAGGGCGAGCTGTGGCGGGCGGTCCTGGCCGGCGAGAAGTCGGGCAGCGACCTGCTCGAAATCGAGGACTACGTCGACGCCGCCGACCGTCTCTCGAAGCGGATGCGCGGCGTGGCGTTCCGCCTCGTGAAGCAGTTCCCCGCGGTGTGCATTCTGATCGTGGCGCTCTTCGCCGGGGGAGTGCTCCTGGTGGCGCTGACGAACAGCGAGGCCGCCATAGTCGCAGGCGCCGGGACGATCCTGGCGAGCCTCGGTCTCACCTGGCGTGGCGTCGGCCGTATGTTGGGCGGCTTGGCGAGCAAACTCGAGCGCCCACTGTGGGGGGCGGAGCTCGACATAGCGGTAACCCAGGCGATCACGCTGCTCGCGCGCGAAGAAGGCCGGGACACCTCAGGCGAGCGGCGCAAGGTCGCCACAGACCTCGGCAGGGTCGTGAAGCCAGCCTAGGCATCAGTCCCAGACCTGTCCAGCAAGCCTGCCGCGGTCCTACTGGCGCGGTGACGGCTGAGGCTCGTCCCAGAGCCCGAACCGGTCGCGCCAGTAGTCCGTCAGAAAGATGTTGTTCGGGTCGCGCTCCGCGCGCAGGCGCAGGAAGTCCTCCCAGCGCGGGTACTGGGCGCGGAAGAAGTCGACCCAGCGGCGGTCTCCGCGCTCGTAGACCGGCTGCAACTTGCCCCAGTGCAGGCGGAAGGGGATGCCGTTGTCGCGGAGCAGGTCCCACAGCCGCGCATAGAACGTCTCCGCCGGGTTCTCGCTGTTGTCGGCGAACCAGTACGGGTCGACGCGGAATACCCCGTCCTTCCACTCGTCGTCGCCGGACGTGTGCGCGGCGCTGAGCCAGAACGGCGTCGGCATCGCGCTGTACAGCTCCCACGCGTAGGTGCCGGTGCGCCGGAGCGCCTCACGGTCGTCGCTCGGCTCGGTGAAGTAGCGGGTCAGCAGCTGCATGACCTCGCGCGTGCGCGGGAGCGGGATCCACATCTCGGTGAACTGGGTTGTAAGGAGTTCGTCGTCCGCGCCGTTGTCCATCGGCAGGCCGGACCACCCCCAGTCGGCGAATCGCTGCGGCCCCCCGCCGTGCTCGGAGTCGAGCGGGATGAACGCAGCGATCAGCTTCGGTAGGAAGTCAGGTAACGCTTTGCGCAGCGGCTGCTCGGCGAGCTCCAGGATGCTGATCGCGACCTCGACCCCGACCTCGGCAGCTTTGCTGAGGAACTCGGCCACGATGGTGCCTGCGGCACCCAGCTGGCCGAGCAGCGGCTGCGCCTGCAGCGCGACCTTGAGCTCTTCCCAGTTGTCCTCGAGCAGCGGCTTGGCTCTGGACAGATCGTTCAGGTTGCCGAGGATCGTGAACAGCAGCGAGATCGTCTGCTGGGCGGCCTCGGGGCTGCCGGCAAAGCGCTTGTACGGCTTGGGCTTGAACCCGGGCGGGGGCGGCAGCCGCTTGGCTTGCCACGTGACGATGCGCTCGGCACCGCGCTGCGGCCACCACTCCAGCCGGGTGAAGTCGGTGTCGCGCAGGAACTCCGCCAATGAGGGCCGCCCGCCGCCGGGACCGAGAAGATCGGCGGGGCAGCCGTCGAGCGTGGTCACCGCCTCCGAGCCCTCGATCACGAACAGATCCGTGCACTCGAACGTGATCGTCGAGATCACGCCGAGCAGCCCGACGCTCGGCGACAGCGCATAGAACTGATCGGGGTCGGCGTCCTCGCGCGAGAACTCGTGGACCTCGCCCCGCCCGTCGATGAGCCGGAAGGCGTACAGGTTGGCGTTGGAGCTGTACTGCAGCGAGCCGCCCGAGGATCCGGTTCCAGTGAAGCCGGTGATGGTCTGGTGCGTGATGCCGCCGGTGTTGGACACGCTCCAGCCCTTCTGGGCGAGTAGGTAGAGCAGGCTGGACTCCAGTGTCGCCGTGCCGGTCGGGTCGCTCGGGTCGGCTCCGAGGTGCATGCCGGCCTCGACCTCCACGAGCTTGCGTCCCTCATCCTTGACGCGCCAGCCGCGGTAGCGGTCGAGCATCACGTTGAAGTCGTCGCCCGCCGGAGGCTTCTGGCGACTGACGCGGTTCGGGCCCACCGGCTCCGTGTAGATCGCGTCCGAGACCGAGTGCGCCGCACCGCGGACGCGCAGCCGCCGTCCCCCGCGATACGCCGTCTGGACGAGCTCGACCAGCTCCTCCTCGCTCGCTGGATGGTGGTAACCGTCCCTTCCGGCCGGCACAAATCCGACCTTACGCGCGCGCGCAAGGAGCGGTCAAGCGGTTGGACTGCGGCTTGGGGGGCGCGCCATTCGTCGGCCGAGGCGAGCAGCAACCTCGCCGACCGGCGGCGCTGCGCCGATCCTGGACGGGAAGGACACCGAGACCTCGTGGTCACTGTCCATGGTCACCGTGCATGTGTTGGGCTCGCCTCGGGTGGGGTGCACCCGGTCCAGTCGCTGGACGTGCCGGCGGGCGGCGCGGCGGCGCCGGATTGAACAGGGCCGTGACCGTGACGGGCCCGTCCACGGTGAAAGCGCGAGCAGGCCGTTGATAGCGCGCGCGTAGCGCAGCGCGAGGTCATTGTCTGGACCGGCCGCATCCGGCGGCAGCGCGCGCAACGTCGCAGGGTCGAGCAGATTCGCTCGGACGTAGTCGAGGTTGGATGCGTTCGGGCCGGCCGGGAGCGGCCGCCATCCATCGCTCGAGCCGAGCAGCGACTCCGTCACCGGGTGTTCAATTTCTCGTTCACCACGTACAGCAGCTCCGACGCGGTCTCCTGAGACTGCACGTTCACGGCGACGCGGAAGCTCGTGCCGTCCCCCGTCTCCACCCGGATCTGGTAATGCGGCGTGTCAGTGGCGCCCTCACGACGCCGCTCGACCGCGCGTCCGGCCAGCACGCCATAGCTCTTCAGCGGCATATCCGCTCTCCGTCGAGATCGCTCAGGTTTCGCCTTACTCCCGCCGCGGCGGCCTGTAATCACCTACGGAGATCGAACCGTCCGGCGAGATAATCAGCAACTGCCCTGCTGACATCGGCGCATGAATGTGATCGCTCAGCTTGACGGTCAGTTTTTCGATAGCGGGCAACAGCGGCGCTGTGAACTCGCGCTCGGGGTACGCGACTTCAGCACCCGCGTTGATCGTCTTTACGCCGTTTGGCAGCGTGAACAGCTGCAACGAATCGTCTAGGTCGTAGAAGCGAAGGTTGACCGCCGAGTTCGACAGGTTCCGAAAGCGATATCGGCGCTGTTTGGTGGAGCTCCATGGGGTCGGCGGTGGACCGGGGGCGGTTGGCGTACCCTGCGCGATCGCGGCCGCGAGCCCGGCCACCACCTGCTGGTGGGCCTCCAAGGTGTGGGGACCGAAAAGGGTCGATGCACCTTCGTATTGCTGCGAGGAGTACTCCTCGGGCGTCGTGATGTATTGCGCGTACTCGTTCGCGTATGTGCCAAGCGCGACGTGTCTGATGCCCGTGGTCGCTGTCGCGTCGAGAACCGTCCTGCGAAGGCGACGGCCGGCCATCGTGCTCACCTCGCCCGCGATTCCGACGATTGCGAAGCTACCTATGCGGAGCAGCTGAACTGGCAGCACCTGCGGCACGGCCGGGGGCTCGTCGATGCCGGGCATCAGCACGACGGGCTTTGGCAAGTGTCCCTTGCGCTCCGCGACCGCTGTCTCCTGGTCGATTACCGAAACGCCAAATATTGCGCTCAGACCCAAACTCGCGACGCCGGCGATCAGGGCGTCTCCCTCATCGATGTTGGCGGCCGTGATGCCCTCGCGTATCCCAAGGTCGGGCACCGGGACGCTGTCCTCTGAGCTGCCTGCCGCGAACGAGATTCCGAGTGCCGCCGGCCACGTGCGCGCTTCGCCCCCTCTCACAGTCGCGTTCGACAAATCCACGCGGGTGTGCCGGTGGCCGACGGGTCCCGTGACCTCCTCGGTCGCAGCCGAGAGCAGGCGCTCGGCTACCTCGAACTGCTGGCGACCGTGCTTCTGCATCTGCGCAATGTCGTGGACGTCGTCAGGGATGTGGCCGAGCTCGACGTTGCCTGAGACATCACCGCAGTTGGCGTTGGCGAACGCGGCGACGAAGGTCTCTGGCTTCCGATGGTCGCTACCCATCCGCTGCTCGAATAGAGAACTCGCATAGCCCTTGTTGTCGCCGCTGACGAGCGTGTTCTTCTGGCCACGATCAGTGGGGTGGATCGCATACCAACTCAGCGCCCCGACCGTCAGCTCCCGGTCGCCTTCGTCAACCTTCACGAACTTCAGCAACAACATCTCGCGATCGGTGTCCGCACCCCAGCGATCGCGCTCGGCCCGCGGATTACATTGGTACGCAGCTGGTGAGCGGTTTCGCCCGCAGGCAGCGACCTCACCGCGGTTCACGTATATACGCCCGGGAGCGAGGTTCGCATGTGCCATCTCGACGGCTTTGACGCAGCCATCGACGATGCACGTGACGGTAGCCTCGTCACAACCGCCACGTTCAAAGTCAAAGTCGTAGAGCAGTGCACCGGAGAATCCGCCCGGCGCACTGTGTGTGTGGGTTCCGGCCAGCAGAACGTTGCTTTCGCTGTACACCCCATCGTGCGTCGCCGCGAGCCGCTTCAACACACCGTCCTTCACGCGACGCGTACCGGCCCAGATGTCAGCGACGATGATCACGACACACCCGCCAGCCGCCGCGGGCGGCGGCTGTGCCACCACGAATGCGCGAGCGTAAAGCGGCGACTCGACACCCGTCGCGATCTGGGTCTGGTCCGCCATGCCCTGCAGCGGCAGGCCGACCGCCGGATCGGTGACCTCGCCGATCCCGGTTCCTATGAAGTACGAAACTGGCACGATCGCCTCCAACCGCGGATCGATCGCAGCTTCATCACTGCGGGTACGAGACTATGCCCTTTTTCGGGCTCTCTCCAGCATTTGCCGACTTGCTGAACACGCCGCGGAGCCTGAGCGGAAGGCCGACCTATGTGAGCGCGATTCGCGTGGAAGGAAGGGCGAAGCGCCCGGATCCCCGGACGACGGAGCAGCGGCCCACGACCCTCCGGTGCCATACCCCCGACCGTCGGCTGCGATGCGGGGCGTCTATCTGCAAGCAGGTCAGGCCTGTGAGCCGAGTCCGCAGCTCCCGGCGAACGGGAATGCGCTCACGTGTTCTTAGCTTCGAAGTTGACCATCGGCTTCTTCTTCGCACCGAGGGATGGCTTCGCCGAGACGCAGGTGATCTGCCCGGGCGCGCTTCAGCTTCCTGGTGTAGATGCATTCCCACTGGCGCCCTCGTGGTGTGACCCAGCAGGCTGAACTAACTCCTTGACGCTCATCGCAAATGTCTGTCCGGAGCCATGCGCGAATGACGACGCGGGCGGTCCGGCACCTTTCGTTCACCACCTTGAGGTCGCTCATCCGCGCCTTGCTCTCGCTGCACTCGTGCCATCGCAGCGCCTGCGCGGGTGCTGCGCCAGCGACCACAAACCCGCGCTGACCAAAGCAATAAGAACGAGCCTTCTCATCGATCTTGACTACCGGCCGCCGCCGGGCGTGCTGCCACCGCTTCCGCCGCAAGCCGAGCTTTACCTTGCGCGAGCCCGCGATCGAGTCTCCCTCCGCGTCCCAAATGCGCACCGTGACCTTCAACCTGGCTCTCGTCTCGAAACCCCCGCGGGGCTCAGATCCGCCGAGGTTCGGACCCTCGCGTCCGACGTTCACGCCTGACACATCCCGACCCGAAGTGGGTCGCGCCGCCGGGCACGAGCCTCCACCACTACGCCACCGAACTCGACCTCGGGCCACCCGCAGCGCACGGCTGGCTAGAGGCGAACGCTGGACGGTTCGCCGTCGTCAAGAGGTACGCCTGGGACGCGTGGCTCTGCGCTCCTGCTTCGCATGGCAAGCGGGAGCGAGCCGTCGAGAGGGGCGCTGTCTAGCGTGACCGGCTTGACGCAGGGTTCTGCATACCCGCGACGAAGGTGACATCGGCGCCGGCGACGATGCTGGCGCCCGGCGGCGATTGTGCCACCGACGCGACTAGACCAAGGGGAGCCTCGACTGTGCCCATAGCGGCCGACTATCCGTTCATGGACGTCTTGTGGTCGATGATCATCTTCTTCTTCTGGGTGATCTGGATCTGGATCGTGATCACGGTCTTGATCGACGTGTTCCGCCGCCACGACATCGGCGGCTTCGCCAAGGCGCTGTGGGTGATCTTCGTAGTCATCCTGCCGTGGCTCGGCGTGCTGATCTATCTGATCGTCGAGCACGACGGGATGCGCGAACGGAGCATGAAGCAGGCGCAGGCACAGAAGGAGCAATTCGACCAGTACGTGCGCGAGGCGGCAGGCGGTTCCGCCGACGAGATCGCCAAGGCCAAGCAGCTCCTCGACCAGGGAGCGATCACGCAGGACGAGTTCAACGCGCTCAAGGCGAAGGCTCTCGCGTAGCGCGACGCCCTACGAGAGCACTCCATACGCACGAAAGGATCGAGAAATGGCCGACCGGCCCGTATTCCTGTACGCCGCCGTCTACGACGAGATTGACGACGCGGAAGCCGACTACGAAGCCGTGTTCGACCTCCACGCTGCCGGAGCGATCGGGACCTTCGACTCCGCGGTGATCCGAAAGGAAGCAGACGGCAAGGTCCGCGTGACGAAGACCGAGAAGCCCACCCAGCACGGCGCCTGGACCGGGGCCGCGGTCGGGGCGCTGGTCGGGATCATCTTTCCGCCCGCGATCATCGGAAGCGCAGTTGTCGGCGCCGGCGCCGGGGGCCTGACCGGGCACCTCACGCGGGGCATCTCGCGCGGCGACCTCAAAGACCTCGGCGACGGGCTCGACGAGGGCAGCGCCGCCGTAATCGTGCTCGGCGAGTCGAAGATCGAGGAGCAGCTCGAACAAGCGACGAAGCGGGCCAACAAGCTAATCGAGAAGCAGATCGACGCCGACGCCGACGAGCTCAGGCGCGAGATCGAGGCGGGGGCAGCAGGACATCGCGCCCTCTGAGTGCCCGAGCGCCGCGCGCTCGCTGCCCCTCCGCAGGGTCCCCCCCCGCATCGCCGCTGACTGCCGCCTCGGACGAAAAGCAGGAGCGGCGCCAGTGAGGCACTGCCTAGACCGGCACTGTAATCGGCGGCAGCGCCACCGTCCCTGAGCGAAAGCGCGCAATGGGTGGGACGCGTGGCTCTGCGCTCCTGCTTCGCATGGAAAGCGACACTCGCCGCGAGATACTGCGCGGGCGATGTCGGACGAGAGCGTCGAGGTCGTACGTAGCTGGTTGGACTCGGCTGCCGATGCATTCAACTCGGTGGATTCTGTGGAGGGCCTCACGCAGGCGGCGGACCGCTACCTAACTGAGGACGTGGTCTACGAGGAGGACCCCGTTTGGCCGGACGCAGGAACCTTTTACGGCCGGGACGCGACCGTCCGGCGCTTTCTCGAGTACCGCGACCTGATCCATCTCGAGAAGGTTGCCAGCGGCGACGTGATCGACGCCGGCGATCTGGTGCTTGCCCAGGCCAGGATCGAGATGCTCGGCGGCGACGAGTGGGAGGCTCTGGAATTTCTCTGGACCTACACCCTGCGGGTGGAGAACGGTCAAATCGCTCATCTGCGGGCCTGGTACGACCCAGACGAAGCAGCCCGTGCCGCCGGGCTGTCGGAGTAGTCGCTTTGGACGAAAAGCAGGAGCGGCGCCAGTGAGGCACTGCCTAGACCGGCACTGTAATCGGCGGCAGCGCCACCGACCCTGAGCGAAAGGCGCGCAATGGGTGGGAAGCTTGGCACTAGGGGTTGCCGCTAGCCCACACATTCGCGTATCGGCCGGAGAGGGAGTGCCCGTCATGTGGGCGCGGCGGCACCTCCAATACGATTCTCGGACCGTGCAGACGGTCTACGAGGCCGCCGGTGGTGATCAGGGCTTACTACGACTAGCCCGGGCTTGGCATGCCAGGGTGATGGCGGACGAGCTGGTGAGCCACGCGTTCAGCCACGGCTTTCACCCCGACCACAGCGAGCGTCTCGCCGCGTACTGGGCGGAGGCGCTCGGAGGGCCGACCACGTTCTCGGCGGCGTACGGCGACGAGAGCTCGGTGGTGCGGCTGCACAGCGGTAACGGCGTGCACGAGGAGATGGATCGCCGAGCGATCGCGTGCTTCGATGAGGCGTTGAAAGACGTCGGCTTTGCGGGCGACGAGAGGTTGCGCCAGGTGCTTCACGAGTACTTCAGCTGGGCAACCACGACCACGATGTCCCGCTACCAGCGGTCCGCAGATGATGTGCCGGACGGCTTGGAGATACCGCGTTGGTCTTGGGACGGACTTGTCGGTGGGACTCGGACCGACGGCCGCCCTTCTCCGGCGACAGCCACCGAGCACATGTCGAGTCCGCCAGGAGTGCAAACCCCGGGGTCGTAATCTCGGTCGATGCTCAGCGCGCCGAGTAGCGGGGCGGCGGCGCGCCGCGTTGCCGCATCGAGGCAGATGCGGTGCGCCGGTCGATGCGGAGTTGGCGCTCGCCTCGACGAGCTGCGCGCCTCCGAATCGATCGCCTGGAGACTCCTGCTTTCGTGGGAAGCGAGGCGTCGGTGGCTCTTCGCGGGTGCCTGCGCTCGTGGGCGGCTGGCGCGGCACGCGCGGGCGGGCCGCCGCTTCCTACAAGGAGCCCCGGATGAACACGTCCTCAGGATCTACATCTAGGCGGCGGCCGCGTGGTGCGTCATGCGGCAGAAGCATGACGACTTGATTGGGACGTCGGCGCGGGCGAGGGCGACGTCGAGCTGCTGCTTGACGATCCGCGCCGGCTCGGGCTTTCCCAGCCGAACGAGGCACTCGTGGTAGCCGTGCAGGCTCCACACGTTCCCGGGGTGCCAGGACGAGCGCGGGATCGCCGGGTCGTAGCCCAGGTCCTCGGCGTAGACGGTCTCGGCCTCCTCGACCCGGTCCTGCTCGAGCAGCAGCGCGCCGTAGGCGTGGCGCGTGGGCTGCATCCAGCCCCACGGCTCGTCGTACGGCAGCGCGTCGTCGAGCGCGATCGCCCGGCGCAGGTGCTCGAACGCCGCGTCGAACTGGCCGCGCCGGTACTCGAGCTCGCCGTCGAGCATCGCGGCGGCGACGGCGAGGATGTCCTGGCACGTGTTGTTGAACAGGTAGCGCGAGTCGGGTACGCGCGGGATGGCGGCGAGGAACGCGTCGCGCGCCGCCTCGGCTTCCTCCATCCGCTCGGTCGCCGCGTACGCGATGCCCTGCGCGTAGTGCGTCATCGCCGTCGTGGTGCAGTAGAGCGCTGGGTCGCCGGGCAGGGGTAGCGCGAGGATGTCGTCCCACATCCCGAAGCGGACGAGCGCGTGCAGGCGCATGGGGACGAAGGCCTCGAGGTAGTCGGCCATCGGAGGTTGCTCGATCCGCAGCAGCTCCTCGGGCAGCGAGTCCTCGAGGTCGGCGGCGACGCGCAGCGCCACCTGCGAGCGGCCGATGAACATCGCCCCGTAGATCGCGAAGTGGCGGTCGTGCGCGTGGTAGAGCGCGTAGAACCCGACGCGGCCCTCGCGCGCGACGTACTTTTCGTTGACCTCGATCGCGCGCAGGTTCGACTCGAGCGTACTCTTGTAGTCGCCGCACAACACGTCGATGTGCGTCGGCATGTGCACGAGGTGGCCGGCGTCGGGCACGAGCGTGCGCAGCTCGTCGGCGACCGGCAGCGCCTGCTCCGGGAACGGCGACATCTCCATCAGGTGCACGTAGAGGTGCGTCAGTCCGGGGTGTGCGCGGCCGCCGGGCAGGTCGAGTGCGTGCTCGAGCACCTCCTTGGCCTCGAGCGTCGCCGCGTCCTCGGACGGCAGGCCGGTGTAGCGGTCCCACAGCTCCCACGGCGTGAGGTTCATGAGCGCGTCGGCGAACAGCGCCGCGACGTCGAGCTCGTCGGGATGCGCGCGGTACACGTCGCGCATCGCCTCGGCGTAGTCGGCGTTCCACGAGACGAGGTCGGCCGATGGGTCGTTCGCCTGGTACCGGCTTCCGAGCGCCTCGACGAGCGCCTGCTCGACCGGCGCGGCGCGGTCCGCGCACGCGCGCGCGGCCGCGACCTCGTCGCATGCCTTCTCGAGCGACGCCGCGAGGTCGACCGGGTCGAATGCATCCCACTGCTTGTTGTAGTTCGGCCCGGTCGCGTAGGCGATACCCCAGTGGGCCAGCGCGAAGCCGGGGTCGTGCTCGAGCGCGCGCCCGAAGCACCGAACCGCCTCCTCGTGGTGGAACGCGTAGGACCACACCAGTCCGCGGTCGAACCAACTCTGGGCGCTCGTCGAGGCTGTCGACGTCCCGCGCGTGTAGGTGCCGAGATCGAAGTAGGGCTCCATCGCTGCCGCTCCCGTCCTGGACTCGCCTACGTTCTACAGCTTCTCGCGCCGAGGTCCAGCGAGGCGGCGGCCACGAGGGGCGCCGCAGGTTGCCGGCCCGCAGGCGATCGTCCACCCGCTCGCGCCGCTCCCGCGACATCCGATCCCCACGTCGCCGGGTTCGTCGGCGATCCGCACCGCTCGCAAGCCACCTGAGACGTGTGGTCTGCGTGCGATGTCGAGTGGGGGTGGGGTGGGCGACCGAGGACCGTTCGGTGGTGGCTCTAGGCGCCAATTGACTCGGCGCATGCAGGGGCGTATAAGGGCCACGACAGTCCAGACAGCAACCCAGGGGAGGCTCGCATGGACCCGATCTCGCTCATTGTCGCTGCAGTTGTGGCCGGCGCGTCGACAGCGGCTCGAGAGGCGGCGGGCACTGCTGTTAAGGATGCCTACGGCGGCCTGAAGGAGCTCATCCGCCGGCGCTTCGGCGGCGACCAGGACGCGGAAGCTCAGCTCGAGCAGGCCGAACAGAACCCCGAGGGCGATCACACGCAGCTCAAGGACCGGCTTCTGGCCGAGGGCGCGGACCGGGACGAGGAGCTCCTGGCGGCGGCCAGGGCTCTCCTCGAGCAGGCCGATCCAGACGGAGTGCGGGCCGGCAAGTACGGCGACATCAGCAAGTTCGGCGGCGTCAACATCAGCGGTGGAAAGGGCATCGTCGTCGGCGATCGCTCCACGGTCACGATGACGTTCGACGAGCGTGACTGAGGACCGGCCCGGCGTCGAAGTCTCCGGCGGCAAGGGCGTAGTCGTCGGCGACTACAACACGGTCTTCCAGGTCTTCGCCCAGAGCCCCCCGCCGATCGCCTCCTACATCCGCTCCGCCCAGTTCCGCAGCGTCGTGGACGATCGCACCAAGGGCTTCGTTGGGCGGGAATTCGTCTTCGACGAGGTCGACCGTCTCATCGCTGGAGGCGATTTCGCGTCGGGTTACGTGGTGATCCGCGGTGAGCCCGGCATCGGCAAGACGGCGATCGCCGCGAGCCTGGTCACGCGCCGCGGCTACGTCCACCACTTCAACATCGCGCCCGAGAACATCCGCTCCCCGAAGCAGTTCCTCGAAAACGTCTGCGCCCAGCTCATCGCGCGCTATGAGCTCGATCACGCGACGCTACCCGCGCAGGCGGGCGAGGACGCTGGCTTCCTATCCCAGCTGCTGGCCGAGGCAGTCGACAAGGCTCGCGCGCACGGTGAGCCGCTCGTCGTGGTCGTCGACGCCCTCGACGAGGCGGAGGACACCGGCCTCGACCCGTCCGCCAACCGGCTCTATCTCCCCCGCAGCCTGCCCGAGGGCGTCTTCTTCGTCGTCACGACCCGCGAGGAGGACGACTACCGCCTCGACGTTGACAACGACAGCGAGATTTGGATCCGAGACCAGGACCCGGCGAACCAGCAGGACGTGGCCCGCTATGTCGAGAGCTTCCTCGATGCACAAGCGGATCCGATGAACGATCGAATCGCGGGGTCGGGGCTCGCGCGGGCGGATTTCATCGAGGCGATCGTCGGACGCTCGGAGGGCAACTTCATGTACCTGGTCCACGTTCTGCCCGAGATCGCGCGCGGCAAGCTCAGCCTGGACGGGCGCGAGGGGGTCGGGGCGCTGCCGCGTGGCCTGAAGGGCTACTACCAGCGCCACTGGCGCGACATGAAGGATGCGGACAGCGAGCGCTTCGCGTCCTTGCAGCGCCCCGTGCTCTGCTTCCTGGCCATCAGCCGCGAACCGGTGACGGTGCCACAGCTCATGGAATGGACGCGGCTGGAGCCGGGCGACGTAAAGGACGTCGTCCGCGAATGGCGAGAGTTCCTTGACGAGGATCCCGAGGCGCAGCCCGCGAGGTACCGCATCTACCACCGCAGCTTCGCGGAGTTCCTCGACGAGGAGGAGAATCTGCGCTGGTACCACGAGCAGATCGCAGAGACGGCACTGGCCAAGATCCCCGGGTTCCTAGAGACCTGAGCTCGGAGCAGGGGAGCACGGGCGTGGAGTCGGCGAATCCCGTCGCCGGCCTCACTCCTTACGAGTTGCGCCATCTCGGCGAGCACCTCGAGGCCGTCGGCGACGCGAAGGGCCTCCAACGGCTCCTCGCGTTGGAGTGGCGCGTTGAGATGCTTTCTGCGCCTGAGCCTACGCCCGAGCGACGCGACCGATGGTGGATGCGGCGGCATGCGCGGCCTGCTCCCCCGGAGGCGCTGCCCGCGAGCCGCCACCGCAACGCGTGGTATGAGGCCAAGGATGCCCTGGGCGACGCCCCCGGTTACCGCGAAGACGTCCGGCGGGCCTGGCGGATCGCTTCGGATAGCGTCGCGGCCGCGGCACGATCTGGGGCACAGCTGCCGATCGGCCGCGAGCTGCGCTGCGCGCTGCTCACCGTGTCGATGAGCAGCCTGGATCGTCAGCTTCCGGGCGGGTTGGTGCGCGCGCTCGTCGAACGCGGCCTGTGGACCGAGACCAACGCGCTCGCGTGGGCAGGGCAGGCGGGCGACCGCCTCGTGGCGCTTCTGCCGGTGCTCGGGCGCGAGGCACGCGCCGACGTGGTGCGGCAGCTTCTGGCGCGCGTCGAGCCCGGGCAGGAGGCCACCGTGGTCCACGACGTGGCCGAGTACCTCACCGAGGAGCAGGTGCATGCCGCACTCGCCGCTGCGCCGGGTTATCCGGAGTTGCCGATCAAGTCGGCCGTATTCGCCGCCCTCGCGAGTCGCCTGGGCGCCCTCGGGCGTACGGAGGCGGCGCTCTCGATAACGATGGAGCAGGTCGGGGGCAGCCTCCTGGGCACCCGCGTGCTTGGCGAGCTGGCGCCACAGCTGGGCGAGGACCAAGCGCGCGACGTGCTCGCGGCGGCGCGCGGGTGGGTTGACGTGGGGCAGCGACACGATGCCTTCGCGGCGGTATACCCGCGCCTCGCACAGCTTGGGCACGTCGCCGAGGCGCTCGAAGCGGCGGCCGAGATCGAGTCGCCGTTCACGCGGGGGGAGATGCTGGCACGCCTTGCGCCGGCGCTCGACGTCGAGGGTTGCCATCGCGTGCTTGCGCTGGTGCCGAGCCCCGACGACGGCGAGCCGGCGCAGCGCGCCAAGGTGCTGCTGGCGCTCGCGGGCGTCGGCGCGCGCCTGGGCGATACCGAATGGGGCGCGACGAGAGTCGACGAGGCAGTCGCGACCCTTGCCGCGGACACGACACGCCGGTGGGAGTTCGAGCGGATCGCCGTGGCGCTGGCACGCGAGCACCCGGAGGCCGCGCTCCGGATCGCCGCCCGGTTCGAGGATCGCGATGACAGAGTAATCACCCTCGCCCTGATTGCCCCCTGCCTGCCGGATGCGCTTCGGGAAGCGGCCCGCCAGGACGCCGTCGAGTCCGCGCGAGAGTGGGGCTTGTCCGACTCCGAGCAGCTCGCCGCGTTCGCTCGGTTTGAGCCGGAACGGGCGCTGGAGATCGTCCGCAGACGTTGGAGCGGCGCCGCCGGCGACGTAAGCACGGCCGCGGAGATCGCGCCGCAACTTCCGGCACGAGAACTGGCGCAGCTGCGAGACGTTGTATCGCAGATCGGCGATGACAGCTCGCGCGCGGCCGCCTCGGCCGCGCTCGACGCCGAGCGTGCGGCTCGTGGCGACGCGGCGGCGCTGGAGCGGCTGGCGGCCGCCGAGGACGAGGTGTGCGACGCCGAGCTCGCAGCCGTCGCCGCGCGCCTGCCCGACGGACTGCTCCCGCGGGCGGTCTCGATGCTCGGTGCACTGCCGGACACGTACCAGGCGCCACCGGCCCGCGCGCTGGGCCCGCGCCTGAGCGACGAGCAGATCCGCGGGCTGCTCGAGCTCGCGGCGCGGCGCTCCGACGACCGGTCCTACGCAGTACTCGTGTCGGCATGGGCCGAGGTGCTGTCACCGCCGCTTGTCGAGCGCGCACTCCAGCTCGCCCTCCGCCGCCGGGACAAGCACGAGCGCGAGGCGGCGCTGATCGCGCTTGCACCCCACGTCGACCTCGGCCAGCTGGCACGCCTGCGCGGCGGCGCCGCTCGAAGGGGAAAGCACGAAGCGGATCTCCATACCTTCGAACGAGCGGTGGCGGTGCGGCTGGCGCAACTCGGGCGCACCGCGGACGCGCTCGCGTTGGTGGACCAAATCGCGGCTGCGAACGGCGTGGTGGACGCGTTGCGAGGGATCGCCCCGCACCTTCGAACCCCTGAGGAGTTCAGGCATCTGGAGAGACTGGCGCGAGCTACGCGTGGGCAGGCGGCTCGGGCGGAGGCGCTCGCAATCCTCTCAAGCAATGCCGACGGGTCGGACCGGACGCGCTTGCGTGAGCTCGCGATCTCCGACGCCGAGAAGGCATCGCTGAACGACATGACGGGCGAGCTGCCCGACTGGGCGCCGCGGCGCTCCAACCCGTCGGCGATGACGCGGGTGGCCAGGGAGCTGGGGGGAGACGCCTACGAGCGCGCTTTCCCCGTTGTGGCTGACGCCGCCGGGGAGGACGATCGCGTCCGAGCCCTCGCAGAGCTGGGCCCGCTCGAGGGGGCGCACGTCGAGCGTGCGCTCCACATCGCGCATGCTTTGCAGGACCCCCCGATGCGCGACCGGGCCTTCGCCACCATCCTCGAGGCAACGGCGGATCCCTCGGCGCAGCAGGTCGTCGACACGCTGGTCGCCTGCACAAGCGCCAACCCCCACGTGAGCGTTATCAACTTCGACTGCCTCAGGAGCGTGGCGGCTTGCCTCGAGCGTCTGGGACCGGTCGCCGCGCAGCAGGCGATGTCCGAACGGCTCCCGGTGCTGGCGACGCGCGATCGCCGCGGGCTCGTGACGTATCTCCGCGCCATGGCACCCCTGATCGCCGCGCTCGGCGGTCTCGAGGCGATAGAGGAGACCGAATCCGCCATCGACGACGTCGCCAGGTGGTGGCCGTAGACGTAGTCCTGTGTGTATCCCAGCCACCAGTCAATCCTGCGACCGCCGAGCAGGAGCTATGCACTAGGGGTTGCCATTAGCCCACAAAGTGTGGGGACGGCGGCAGACGGGGGGCAACGTGATGTAGCGCTAGCTGCTTAGTGCGAAGAGCGAGCGTTTTGAGCGACAAGACCCGAAGGTCTGCAGATTCGACTCCTTCCTACCTCGAAACGCTCGCTCAGGCGGCGTTTCTCGTTTCACGCTTCTTCAGCGGTATCTCGCGCGTCGGGGCAGTCCTTTTCCCCTTCATCCACCGATGAGCAATGAATTTGCGCGAGGGGGTAGGTCTCTACCGACATGAGCGATAGAAAAGTAGTTCTCAAGATGGTCATGTCCCTCGACGGTTTTGTCACCAGCCCCGACGGGACCCATGAATGGATGTTCGAGTGGTTCGGCGACGACTCGGGTGAGTGGAACCGC
>JBKPSR010000002.1:0-46985 GCA_046735115.1 Actinomycetota bacterium | reverse complement strand
GTCAGGACCCGCGGGCCGGCCGGCGCGACCGCGACGTCGGCGCGGGGATCCTCCGCGACCTCGCCATCCTGGTCGCCGCGTTCGCGATCGGCGTCGGCGCGGCCGAGCTGTTCGGCGCCGCCAACCTCGGCGTCGCGTTCGGCGTCGGTCAGGTCGTATTTGTCCTGACGCTTATCGTGCTGCTCACTCGAGAGTGATTTCGCCCCGCTGCATGACCAGCACCACCGCGTGGAGGCGCGTGCGCGCGTGGAGCTTCGTGACGGAATTCCGCACGTGGGCGCGCACGGTTTCCGCCGAAACCTGCAGCTGGCGCCCCACCTCCTCGCCGGTATAGCCGCGCGCGAGCAGCGTGAGCACCTCGCGCTCGCGCGTCGTCAGCCCCCTTCGCCGTCGCGTGCCGGTCTCCATCCCAAATTGAGCATCGGGCGTCAAGCGCCGGGCACGCTATCGGCCGATCGGACTTCGGTGGGACGACCTCGCATTCCTACGATCGGAGGACTCGCCCCCGCCGCGAGCGCCCGACCACCGCCGAGTTCGACTCGGACAAGGGCGCGAGCCTCGAGCCCTACCTCTGGACGCGCATCCACGTGTTCGGAAGCCTGGTGTCGTGGCCGCCCGGTCGGCCGCTCCGCAGTAGCCTTCGGCCTCCCTTGAGCCTCGGCGCGTTCATCGGCGCAGGACGCTCGCTCGACGCCGCGCTGAGGCGGGCCGGGCGGGCCGACGAGCTCGGTTACGAATCCGTGTTCGTCACGCACATCGGCGGCCGCGACTCGATCACGCTGCTGGCCGGATACGCGGCCCGGACCTCGCGCGTGAGGCTCGGCACCGGGGTGATCCCGATCTACGCCCGCACGCCGGCCAACATGGCGCAGTCGTTCGCCACGCTGGACGAGCTGTCGGGTGGCAGGGCGATAGCCGGGCTGGGCGTCTCCCACAAACCGGTGGTCGAGCATTGGTTCGGCCAGTCGATCGACAGGCCGCTGGCCGAGATGCGCGAGTACGTTGCGATCTTCCGAGCGATCCTTCGCGGAGAGGATCCACCCCCTGGCGAGAAGTTCCGCACGGCCTTTCGCCTCACGGGCTGGGAGCCGCGCGCCGCCATGCCCATCTACCTGGCCGGCCTCTCCCCCGGGATGCTGCGGCTAGCGGGCGAGATAGCCGACGGCGTGGTGCTCTGGCTCTGCAACCCCAACTACATCCGCGACGTCGTGGTGCCGACAATCCGCGAGGGGCGAGCGAAAGCTGGGCGCGATACGGACGCGTTCGACATCGTGGCGGCGGTGCCCGCGGCGGTCACGGAGGACCCGGCCGCCGCCCGCGAGCGGCTCCGGGGCGAGGTCGAGTCGTATTTCAACCTGCCCTACTACCGCGCGATGCTGGAGCGCTCCGGGCTGGACCCGGATGCGGGGCCGACCGGCGACTTCCTCGACCTGCTCGGCGCCGTTGGATCGGTGGAGGAGGCGCAGACGTCGGTACGCCGCTACGCCGAGAGCGGCACGACCTCTCCCTGCATCGGCGGTATCGCGGGCACCGACTTCGACGCCACGATCGAGGCGCTAGCGCAGGGCCTCGATCAGCCAGCGGCCTCCGCTTCTGTGTAGGTCGAGGGTGTCGGTCACGCGCGCCTGGCCCTCGGCCTGCGTGGCGACCTCGACCGTCGCGCCGTCCGCCTTCACCTCGATCCGCTCGATCTTGACGCTCGGCCGCCGCACGTCCTCGGCCGCCGAGCTCATCTGCGACACACACTCGTCCCCTCCCGCGCGCTCCCGGGCCTGTGCGGTGAAGAGCTGGTTGCAGATCGTCTTGTAGTCCCGACCGGCCACGGCGCGCTCCAGCTGGTCGACCGTTGTGGCTATCTCCTTCGGCACTCCGGTCACCGGCTTCGGCTCCTCATCGGCGCCCACGGAGCAGCCCACGGAGGCGAGCAGCGCGGCGACGGCCATAATGGAGACATGGAGGGATCGGCGCAGGAATCGCTTGGCACCCAGTCGAGCTGGCTGCGGTGTTACCGCTGCTGGTCGCAGAACCTGGAGGTTCAGCTTCATTACGAGGGCATCTTGAAGGTCGACGCCGACACAGGTGAGGCCGTGGACCCCGTCGAGGAGGTACAGGAGGCCGTGGTCCAGTGCCTCGACTGCCTACACGATCAGCCCCACCTGTCGCTGACCTTCTACGACGAGGACGGCCGCCGCATTTCGCGGATCGAGCCGGTGGAGGACCGCTGGGAGCGGATGGTCACCGGAACGCCCTGGGTCGCGTCCTGCACGGTCACGGTGGACGCCGACCAGGTCGAGTCCTGCTCCGGGCCCGAGGCCGCGGAGTCGCTCGCCTTCGCCGCCTTCGGCGACCACGGCACGCGCGAGTTCTTCACCCACGTGCGCTTCCACAAGCACGAGGACGACCGGATCGTGATCCACATGCTCGTCGAGCTCTACGCGCGCTCCTCGGACGAAGCCACGGACGTGATGGCGCAGGCCGCGCGCGGCGAGCTGACGATCACGTCGCTGGCCGAGGAGTCGCGGCCGCCTGCCTCAAGCGCCGGCGAGGCGCACTAGCTCCCCACAACCCCGCGCGCGGCCAGCTCGGCGATCTCCTCCTCCGAGCGGCCGAGCTCCCTCAGCACCTCGGCCGTGTGCTGGCCGAGGAGCGGCGGCGGCGCGGGCTCCGGGCGCGAGGCGCCCCAGATCGGCGAGGCGACGATGTCGAGCGAGCCGGCCGTCGGGTGGTCGAGCGTCACGGTCGCCGGGCGGCCGGCCGCAGCGGCGGCCCCGAGCGCATCGGGCACGGAGCGCACCTTGCCGGCCGGGACCCCGGCGGCGTCGAGCCCTGTCAGCCAGTCCTCGGCCGAGCGCTCCCTGAAGCGCTCCTGGAGCAGGGGGATCAGCTCAGATCGGTGCTCCACCCGGCCCGCGTTGGTGGCGAAGCGCTCGTCCGACGGGAGCTCCCCCAGCGCCATCACCGAGCAGAGCGCACGGAAGAGCCCGTCGTTCGCCGCGGCCACGGCGATCCGGCCTGAGGAGGTCTCGAAGTCCTGGTAAGGCACGATGTTCGGATGCGCGTTCCCATGCCGCTCCGGATCCCTGCCCGTGACGAGCGCGTTCTGGGCCACGTTCACGAGCCCCGCGAGGCCGCTGTCGAGCAGCGGGACCTCGATGCGGGCGCCCTCTCCCCCGTGCAGCGCGGCGAGCACGGCGGCGGCGGCGTGGAGGCCGGCGAGCACGTCCACGAGGGCCACGCCGACCTTGTACGGCGGGCCCTGCTCCGGCCCGGTGATCGACATGAGGCCGGACTCCGCCTGCGCAATGAAGTCGTAGCCGGGGCGGCCCGGCGGCCGGCGCTCCGAGCCGAAGCCGGTGATCGAGCAGTAGACCACGCGCGGGTTGCGCTCGCGGACGTCGTCGTACCCGACGCCGAGCCGGTCGGCGCCGCCGAGCTTGAAGTTCTCGATCACCACGTCGGCGCGGACGCACAGCTCGAGCGCAAGCGCCTGGCCCTCGGGCTGGGAGAGGTCGAGCGCGCAGCTCCGCTTGCCGCGGTTGACGGAGAGGTAGTAGGCGGCCTCGCCCCCGGTGAAGGGCGGGCCCCACGAGCGCGTCTCGTCGCCGCCCTCCGGCCGCTCGACCTTGACCACGTCCGCGCCGAGATCGGCGAGCACCATCGTGCAGTAGGGGCCGGCGAGGACGCGCGAGAGGTCGGCGACGCGGACGCCTGCGAGCGGGGCACCTGCCGATGAGCTCTCCATCGCGCGGCATCCTGACAGGGGCGCGCGCCGCTGTGGCTGCGCTGGAGGACGCGGGCGTCTCGATTGCGTTCGGGCTCCCTGGGGTGCACAACCTCCCGCTCTGGCGAGAGCTGAACGGCTCCCCGATCCGCCTCGTGGGCGTGCGCCACGAGCAGACGGCCGGCTACGCGGCCGACGGATACGCGCGCGCGAGCGGCCGGCTGGGCGTCGCGCTGACCACTACGGGCCCCGGCGCCGCCAACACGCTGGCAGCCGTCGGCGAGGCGTGGGCCTCGCGGCAGCCTGTGCTCGTGATCGCCACCGACATCCCCATCGCCGCCCGCCGTCCCGGTGTGTGGCGCGGCGTCCTGCACGAGGCGACCGACCAGGCGGCCATGTTCATGCCGGTGGTCAAGGAGGCGATCAGGGTCCGGGCCGCCGAGGAGATCGGCCCGGCCGTGACCCGGGCGACAGCGACCGCGCTCGCCCCGCCCGCGCGGCCGGTCTACGTGGAGATCCCGACGGACCTGCTGAGCGCGGAGGCCGAATCTGAGTCGCCGCCGCTCAAGGGGTCTGACCCCTTGAGTCGGGGGGGCTTGGATCTGGCGGGCAGTCCCCCACCGCTCGATCCCGCCCAGCTCGATCGGGCGGCCGCGTTGCTCGAGCGTGCCCGGCGGCCGCTCGTCTGGGCCGGCGGGGGCGCGCTTCAGTCGGGCGCGGGCGAGGCGGTCGCGCGGCTCGCGGAGCGGCTCGTTGCGCCTGTGATCCTGACCTTCTCCGCCAAGGGCCTGCTCCCACCCGGTCACGCCTGCCTCCTCGAGTCCTCGCCGCACGTGCCCGAGGTCGGCGAGCTGTGGGACGAGGCCGACGTGATCGTCGCGATCGGCAGCGACCTCGACGGCATGATGACCCAGGCCTGGACGCAGCCGCAACCGCCGCATCTCGTGGCGATCAACGTCGACCCGACCGACGCGTCGAAGAACTATCGGCCCGATCTCGTCATCGAGGCGGACGCGCGCGAGGCCACCTTGGCTCTGGCGGAGCGCCTCGGCGAGCGCGGCGGGCTGGCGTCGCTCGGCCGCCGCCTGCGCGAGCTCAACCGCAGCGTGCGCGAGCGGCTCGCCCGCGAGGAGCCTGAGGCCACGACGTTCCTCGACACGCTCGAGAAGGCGCTCCCGGACGACGCCGTCGTCGTATGCGACATGTGCATCCCCGGCTACTGGCTCGGCGGCTTCCACCGTACGCCCGCCCCGCGGAAGCTGACCTACCCGCTCGGCTGGGGAACGCTTGGGTGCGCCTTCCCGCAGGGCCTCGGGGCGGCGCTGGCGGAAGCGGGGCCGGCGGTGAGCATCTCCGGCGACGGCGGGTTCCTGTACGCCTGCGGCGAGCTCGCCGCGGCCAAGCAGGAGAGGATCCCGCTCACCGCGGTGATCGTGGACGACGGCGGCTACGGCATGATCCGCTACGACCAGGACCTGCACGGCGATCCGCGCGAGGGCGTCGACCTGGACGGCCCCGACTTCGTCGCGCTCGCCGAGTCGTTCGGGATCCGTGCCGACAGCGTCGAGGGCCTGGGCGAGCACTTCGGCGTGGCGTTGAAGGGTCACGTGGCGCTGAGGGAGCCGACTCTGCTCGTGGCCCGCGCGGCGCTTGGGCCGCCCCCTAACGTGTCGCCGCGCTGGTACCGGCGATGAGCGCCGAGGAGCCCGCGCCCCCGTCCGGCGGTGCCGGCGAGCCCGGTGCTACGCGGCGGCTTGCCCAGCGCGCCAGCGACCGGATACCGCCACGGGCCGAGCTCATCGAGCAGGCCGCCGAGGTGTCGCGGGCAGGCATCCGCTCGCGGCGTGAGCGCATCATCGCCACCGCGAGGCCGATCCTCCAGAGCTCGGTCGCGGCGGCGCTCGCCTGGCTCTTCGCCACCGAGATCGTCGGGCACCCATCGCCCTTCTTCGCCCCCATCTCCGCCGTGATCACGCTCGGACTGACCGTCGGGCAACGGCGCCGGCGCGCGGTCGAGCTCGCGGTCGGCGTCTCGGTCGGGATCGCGATCGCCGACCTGCTCGTGTCGTGGATCGGGACCGGGACGTGGCAGGTCGGCGTGGTCACCGGTCTCGCGATGCTCGCCGCCACGCTCGTCGGAGGAGGCACGCTGCTCGCCTCGCAGGCGGGCGCGTCGGCGGTGCTCGTTGCCACGCTTCAGCCGCCGGAGGGCTTTGACTTCACGCGCGCGCTCGACGCGCTCGTCGGCAGCACGACCGCCTTGGTCGTCGGCGCGCTGCTCCTCCCCATCGACCCAATCAGGCTCGTGCGCGAGGGCCTCGGCCCGGTGCTCGACAGGCTCGCCGCGGCGCTGTGGCGCATCGCCGACGCGCTCGAGCACCGCGACGCGCCCGATGCCGAGCGCGCCCTCGCCGGGGTGTCCCGGCTCGATGCCGCCTCCGACGAGCTCGCCGCGACGCTCGCGGCCGCCGGAGACGCGGCGCGCATCTCGCTGACACGCCGCGGCCAGCTCACCGGCCTGGAGCGCTACGTCGTGGCGGTGGGCGAACTCGGCCTCGCCATCGAGAACACGCGCGCGCTCGCTCGCGGCGTCGTGCGGGCCATCGCGCTCGGCGACTCCGTCCCGGCCGAGGTGCCCGTCGCGATCCGGGAGCTCGCATCCGCCGCGCAGGAGCTCGGGGCGCTGCTGGAGGAGGACGACCCGGGCCCATCGCGCGAGGCGGCGCTCCGCGCCGTGCGGCTCGCCAACGCCGTCCTGTCGGAGACCACCAACCTCTCGGCGCTGCACATCGTCGGCCAGGTGCGGCTGGTCGCCGTCGACCTCCTGCAGGCGGGCGGGGTGCCGCGCGCGGACGCGCAGCAGGCCGTGAGGGGCGCCGCCCCGGAGCGGCTCGACGACGGCCCTGAGCCTCAGGTCAGGTGAGCGTTCCTCGTGGCCGAGGCTCAGTCCCAGGCGAGCCGGTAGCCGCTGTCGCCGGTGATCTCGGCGACCTCCATCTGCGCCAGCTGCAGCTTCCCGGCGTAGTCCCAGTTCATCGACTGCCAGCGGGTGAACTGGTCGAGCACCCAGATGCCCGACTGCCGTGAGCCGTTGCCGGACTTGCCGTTGCCGCCGAAGGGTAGGTGCGCCTCGGCCCCGCTCGTCGAGTTGTTCACGGAGACCATCCCGGCGGTGACGCGCTCGCGGAAGCGGAAGGCAGACTTGGGGTCGTTCGTGTAGACCGCCGACGAGAGCCCGTAGCCGTGGCCGTTGGCGAGCTCCATCGCCTCGTCGAAGTCGGAGAAGGTCGCGACGCCGATGATCGGCCCGAACGTCTCGGTCGAGTAGATCTCGTCCTCGCGCCGGACGCCGTCCACGATCGTCGGGTGGCAGTAGATGCCGGCGTCGGGATCGCCCACGAAGCCCTGGCGGGGGTTGTCGCTCGTGATCCGCCCCCTCCCGGTGGAGCCCGAGACCGCGTGGTGGTCGCGGATGAGGCCGAGCCAGTCCTCGAAACGCTCGGCGAAGCGCTCGTGGATCATCGGGCCGTAGAGCACGTCCTGCGTCGGGTCGCCGATCGCGGCCTGCTCGACCGCGCTCGTCAACTGGCGCATGAACTCGTCGTGCACCGACTCGTGGACGATCGCGGTGCCGAGCGAGGTGCAGCGCTGCCCCGCCGTGCCGAAGCCGCTGAACAGCGCGCCCTCGACGGCCAGCTCGAGTGTCGCGTCCGGCATCACGACGAGCGGGTTCTTTCCGCCGAGCTCGAGGCACGCGGACTGGCCGTGCCGTCCGGTGAGCTCCCCGATCCGCGATCCCACCGCCGAGGAGCCCGTGAAGCCGACCTTGTCGACGAGCTTCTCGTCGAGCGCCCGCTCGAGGCCCTCGAACGCGGTGGGGCCGTCGGATTGGACGAGGTTGAGCACGCCGTCGGGCAGCCCGCCGGCGATGAAGAGCCGCGCAAGCGCGTCGCCCAGCGCCGGCGAGTACTCGGCGGGCTTCCAGACGACCGCGTTGCCGCACAGGATCGCCGGCACGAGGTACCAGGACGGCACGGCGACCGGGAAGTTGCCGGCCGTGATGATCGCGGCCACGCCGACCGGGTTGCGGAACGTGAACAGCTGCTTGTCCGGCATCTCGCTCGGGACGGTCTGGCCGTACAGGCGGCGCCCCTCGGAGAGGAAGAAGTCGCAGGTGTCGACGATCTCCTGGACCTCGCCGAGCGACTCCGGGTAGGGCTTGCCGATCTCGCGGGTGACGAGCCGGGCCAGCGCCTCCTTGTTGTCCTCCACGATGCGACCGATCTGCTTGACCACGTTGCCCCGGACGGGAGCGGGCACGGCGGCCCAGTCGCGCTGCGCCGCGCGCGCGGCGCGGCAGGCCTCGACGAAGGTGTCGGCGTCGCCGAGCGTCACCTCGCAGACCAGGTCGTCGAGGTTCGCTGGGTTGCGCGACTCGAGCCGCTCCCCGTCGCCGCGGCCCTCGCCGCCGATGATCGAACCGACAGTCCTCGTCTCCGTGATGCTCATGCCACTAGCGTATCCAGGCTGATGGAACGCGCGGCGGTGGTGATAGTCGGCGGAGGCGTGATCGGCACGAGCATCGCCTTCCACCTCGGGGAGGCCGGTGTCGAGGACGTTCTGCTGATGGAGCGCGCCGAGCTCGGCTCCGGCTCGACGGCCAAGGGTGCCGGCGGCGTACGCGGCATGTTCTCCGACGAGCTGAACGTGCGAATCGGGCTGCGCTCGCTCGAGGCGTGGGCCGCGTTCGCCGAGCGGCCGGGCTGGGAGATCGACTTTCAGCAGGTCGGCTACCTGTTCCTGCTGTCATCCGACGCCGAGGTGAAGGAGTTCGAGCGCAGCGTGGAGATGCAGAACCGCGTTGGCGTGCCCAGCCGGCTCGTGAGCGTCGACGAGGCGCACGAGCTCTCGCCGCTCGCCGGGCTCGACGGCGTCCTGGCCGCCGCGTTCTGCCCGCTCGCGGGCCACGCCACTCCCGCGGACGCCGTCCAGGGTTACGCGAGCGCCGCGCGTGCGCGCAAGGTGCGCATCGAGACGCGCAGGGAGGTCACGGGCCTTGCACCGGGAACCGTCATGACCGGGGATGGGCCGATCGCGGCGGGGTGCGTGATCTGCGCGGCGGGACCGTGGTCGCAGGCGGTCGGGGCGATGGCGGGCGTGAAGCTGCCGGTGAGGCCGGAGAAACGGCGCATCGCGTACACCGGTGCGCTGGACGGAGGCGGTGACCTGCCGCCGGACGGGTTCGCGGACACGCCGGTGCCGATGACCATCGATTTCGCGACCGGCTTCTACTTCCACCGCGAGGGACCCGGCCTCCTGTTCGGGACGAACGACGTCTGCGACACCCAGGACGAGTGGCTCGAGTGCGCCGAGCCCGTCCTGCGCCGGCGCGCGCCCATCTTGCTCGACGCCCCGATCGCCGGCGGCTGGTGGGGCGACTACGAGATGACGCCCGACCACAACGCGCTGATCGGGGAGACCGATGCCGCGCCCGGCCGCTTCCTGCACGCCACGGGCTTCTCAGGGCACGGCTTTCAGCAGGCTCCCGCCGTGGGTGAGATCGTCCGCGACCTCTACCTCGGGCGCAAGCCGTTCGTCGACATCTCGCCACTGGCCGCCGGAAGGAGCGAACGACCCGAGCGGAACGTGGTCTAGCCGGCGCCGAGGCGCTCCTCGAGCGCCTCCAGCTGGTAGGCCAGCTCGTCCGGAAGCTTGTCGCCGAACATCGCGAAGTGCTCGCGTATGCGCGGCAGCTGGTCGCGCCATTCCTCGGGGTCCACGCGGAGCAGCTTGGCCATCGCGTCCGCCGGCAGCTCGAGGCCCGAGGTGTCGAGGGCATCCTGAGACGGCACCAAACCGATTGGGGTCTTGTCCACCCCGCCGCGGTCGTCGCAGCGCTCGAACACCCAGGCCAGCACGCGGCTGTTCTCGCCGAACCCGGGCCAGAGGAAGTTGCCCTCGCTGTCCTTGCGGAACCAGTTGACCATGAAGATCTTCGGCAGCTGCGCGCCCTCGCGGCGGGCGGTCGCGAGCCAATGGCCGAAGTAGTCGCCCATGTGGTAGCCGCAGAAGGGCAGCATCGCCATCGGGTCGAAGCGCAGCTTGCCGACCGCTCCCGCGGCCGCCGCGGTCTTCTCGGAGCCCATGATCGCCCCCATGAAGACGCCGTGCTCCCAGTCGAACGCCTCGGTCACGAGCGGCACGACGCCCGCCCGGCGGCCGCCGAACAGGAACGCGTCGATGGGCACGCCGCTCGGGTCCTCCCAGTCGTCGGAGATCGACGGGCACTGCTCGGCCGGCGTGGTGAAACGTGCGTTCGGGTGCGCCGCGGTGCTCTCGGACTCGGGCGTCCAGTCCTCGCCGAGCCAGTCGATCGCGTGCTCGGGCGGGTCGCTCATGCCCTCCCACCAGATGTCGCCGTCGTCCGTGAGCGCGCAGTTCGTGAAGACCGAGTTCGCCCGCACCGTGGCCATCGCGTTCGGGTTCGTCTCCTCGGAGGTGCCGGGCGCCACGCCGAAGAAACCCGCCTCGGGGTTGATCGCGTACAGGCGGCCGTCGTCGCCCCACTTCATCCACGCGATGTCGTCGCCCACGGTCTCGACCTTCCAGCCGGGCAGCGTGGGGATCAGCATCGCCAGGTTGGTCTTGCCGCACGCAGACGGGAACGCGCCGGTCACGTGCTTGACGCGGCCGTCGGGCGAGGTGAGCTTCAGGATCAGCATGTGCTCGGCGAGCCAGCCCTCGTCGCGCGCCATCACCGACGCGATCCGGAGCGCGAAGCACTTCTTGCCGAGCAGCGCGTTGCCGCCATAGCCCGAGCCGAACGACCAGATTTCGCGCGTCTCTGGGAAGTGGGCGATGTACTTCTCCCCGCTGCAGGGCCAGGGCACGTCTTCGGCGCCGTCCACCAGCGGCATCCCAACCGAGTGCAGGCACGGCACGAACGGCCCGTCGTCGCCCAGCACCTCGAGGGCGCTCTGGCCCATCCGGGTCATGATTCGCATCGACACGGCGACGTAGGCCGAGTCCGTGAGCTGCACCCCCACGTGCGCGATCCGCGAGCCGAGCGGGCCCATGGAGAACGGCACCACGTACATCGTGCGGCCGCGCATGGAGCCGCGGAACAGCTCCGTGAGCGTCTCCTTCATCTCGGCGGGGTCGCGCCAGTTGTTCGTCGGACCGGCGTCGTCCTCGTTCACAGAGCAGATGAAGGTCCTGTCCTCGACCCGCGCCACGTCCTGCGGATTCGAGCGCGCGAGGTACGAATTCGGGCGCTTGGCGTCGGACAGCCGCTCGAAGGTGCCGGCCTCGACGAGCTGGCGGCAGAGCTCGTCGTATTCGTCCGCAGAGCCGTCGCACCAGTGGACCTCGTCCGGCTGGACGAGCTCCGTCACCCACTCGACCCAGGCGAGCAGCTTCTGGTGGGTGGTGGGGGCGGTGGTGGCTTGCGTCACGGGTTTCGGGGCCTCCTCATATCCGGCATCTCCGGGCGATAAGCGTATATCTGGCGCGCCCTACACTGCCCCGCGTGCGCCCGGTGCTGCGTTTCGTGGCCTCGGTGATGATGGTCAGCGGCACTCTCCTCATCGCCGATGCCGCCATCACCCTGCTGTGGCAGGAGCCGGTCTCCGCCTACGTCGCGAATCAGCATCAGGAGAAGCTGAAGACGGCCTTCTTCGACCCGCCGAGGCGGGTGATCCGCAGGCAGCCGCTGAAGGGCGACGCGATCGCGCGGATCGACATCCCCTCCATCGGAGTGAACGAGTACGTCGTCGAGGGGACGGACATCGACAGCCTCCGGAAGGGCCCCGGGCACTATCCCGAGACCCCGCTTCCGGGCGAGCGCGGCACCACCGCGATCGCCGGCCACCGCACCACCTACGGGGCCCCGTTCCGGCATATCGACGAGCTGAAGCGGGGCCAGCGGATCATCATCGACATGCCGGACGGCCGCTTCGTGTACAGCGTCGAGGGCAGCAAGATCGTGGACGATCAGGACCTCTCGGTCCTCGACCCTGTCCCTTACCGGCGGCTGATGCTGAGCGCCTGCCACCCGCTCTACAGCGCCGCGCAGCGGATCATCGTCTACGCGAGGCAGGTGCGCCGGGAGCGCGCCCGCGTCAGGCGAGGCTGACCGGCGCCGACGAGTCCGACTTCACGGACGACTGGTCGCGCGACTCGAAGAACAGGATCAGGCCCACCACGAGCGCGAGCGATATAGCCACGACGGCCACCCAGTAAAGGACCTTCAGCAGCACGCGCCGCTAGGCGGGCTCGCGGCGCGGCACCAGCACCGCCCGCTTGAACTCGGCGACGAGCGTGCCGTCCTGCTTGTAGACCCGCGTGTGGACCCTCACCACCCCGCGGTCGCCCTTCGACTGGGAGGGACGGACGTCGAGAACCTCGGACTCGGCGAACAGCGTGTCGCCGTGGAAGACCGGCGCGGGGTGCGAGAGCTCCTCCGTGGCGAGGTTCGCGATCGCCTTGCCCGACACGTCCGCCACCGACATGCCGAGCGCCAGCGAATAGACGAGCGGGCCCACCACGACGTTCCGGCCCTGCTGCGACTCCGCCGCGTAGACGTCGTTGATGTGCAGCGGGTGGTGGTTCATCGTGAGCAGGCAAAAGAGGTGATCGTCGGCCTCGGTCACGGTCTTCGCGGGCCAGTGCTTGTACACGTCGCCGACCGCGAAGTCCTCTAGATAGCGGCCGTACGGTCGGGCACCGGACGCCTCGCGCTCGGCCTGATTCGTCTCTATGCCTTGAGTCTCTGTCTCGCTCATCGGCCGCGCAATCGTAGTCGGCGCTAGATTCCGGCGCGCATGCGCAACCCCCGGGACTTCCTCAGGCCGCTCGCCATCGGCGCGCCCGAGCCGCTTCGCGAGATCCCCGTGCGGCCCTCGCGGATGATCCACTTCCTCGACTTCTCGAACGAGAAGATGGTCGCCAAGGCGCCCGACATCGCGCCGCAGGTGGACATCCTCTTGGGCAACCTGGAGGACGCCGTCCCGGTGGACCGCAAGGAGGCGGCGCGCGAGGGCCTGATTCGGGTCGGCTCGGAGATGGAGCTCGGCGAGACGCAGCTCTGGACCCGCATCAACGCGCTCGAGAGCCCCTGGATGCTCGACGACCTGACCGAGCTCGTCGCGGCCATCGGCGACCGGCTCGACGTCGTCATGGTCCCGAAGGTCGAGGGCGACTGGGACATCCACTACGTGGACCGCCTGCTCGCCCAGCTGGAGGCGAAGGCCGGGCTCGAGCGGCCGATCCTGATCCACGCGATCCTCGAGACGGCGCAGGGGGTCACGAACCTGGAGGCGATCGCGACGGCAAGCCCGCGGATGCAGGGCATGAGCTTCGGCCCCGCCGACCTCGCCGCCAACCGGCGTATGAAGACGACGCGTGTGGGCGGCGGCCACCCCGGCTACCGCGTGATCGAGGACCCCGACCGCGACAACCCGGACGCGCCGCGCGCGACGGCTCAGCAGGACCCGTGGCACTACTCGATCGCGCGGATGGTGGACGCTTGCGCCGGCGCCGGGATCCTGCCGCTCTACGGACCCTACGGCGACATCAAGGACACGGAGGGATGCGAGACCCAGTTCCGCGCGGCGTTCCTCCTCGGCTGCGTGGGCGCGTGGTCAATCCACCCGGCCCAGATCGAAATCGCGAAGCGGGTCTTCTCGCCCGCCCCGGACGAGGTCAAGTTCGCCAAGAAGGTCATCGAGGCGATCCCCGACGGCCGCGGCGTCCACATGATCGACGGCAAGATGCAGGACGACGCCACCTGGAAGCAGTGCAAGGTGATGGTCGACCTGGCGGAAATGCTGGCCCGGAAGGACCCGGAGCTGGCCGCGGCGTACGACTTCGGGACCGTAGTCAAAGCCTGAACGACCGCATTGAGGAGATGGACAATCCTGGATAGGGGCCCGTATAGGGACCTAATCCAGGATCGTTGACCCGATCCGGCATCGTTCGCCCCTCAATGCCGTAGTTCTGCCCTGTACACGCTCGTGCAATAGGGTTTCGCGCCGCCCATGCGCTTCTTCGAGTACGAGGCCCGCGAGATCGTCAAGCGGGCCGGGATTCCCGTGACCGACTTCGGGTTCGCGACGACGGACCAGGAGGCACGCGAGATCGCGCACAGGATCGGCCGGCCGACCGTGATCAAGTCGCAGGTGCTCACCGGCGGGCGGATGAAGGCGGGCGGGGTGAAGTTCGCCGAGAACGCGGACCAGGCCGCCGACCATGCGCGCGAGATCCTCAGGCTCGAGATCGGCGGGCACATGCCGCGCGGCGTGCTGGTCGACCCGAAGGCCGAGGTGAAGCAGGAGTACTACGCCGGCGTCGTGTGGGACGGCCTCCGCAAGCGCCCCGTGATGATCTTCTCGCCGATCGGCGGCATCGACATCGAGCAGGTGGCCGGGGAACACCCGGACAAGGTCGGTCGCCGCCACTTCTCGACGATCCAGCCGTTCAGCGACTACATGGCCAAGGAGGTGATCGCCTCCACCGGCGTCACCGGCCGCACGCTCACGCGCATCACTCCGATTCTCGCCAGGCTCGCACGGCTGTTCCTCGAGTACGACATGACGCTCGCGGAGATCAACCCGCTCGGCGAGCTCGAGGACGGCTCGTTCGTGGCCCTCGACGCCCACATGGACATGGAGAACGAGGCGCGGCCGCGGCAGAAGGCGCTGCTGGCGGAGCTAGGCGTGGGCGACGAGGAGACGCGCGAGGCTCGCGAGCCCACCGAGTTCGAGCTCTCCGGCGAGGAGGTCGACTCGATGGACCATCGCGGCGTGGCCGGGAACGTCACCGAGTTCGACGGCGACCTCGGCCTCGTGATCGGGGCGGGCGGCGGCTCGCTGACGCTCTTCGACGCGGTGCGCGCCCACGGCGGCAGGCCCGCCAATTACTGCGAGATCGGCGGCAATCCGTCGGTCCGCAAGGCGGCCGGGCTCGCCAAGCTCGTGCTGCAGAAGCCCGGCGTCGACAAGATCGCCGTGATGATGTCGATCGTCTCGAACACACGGGTCGACATCGTCGCCCGCGGGGTGATCAAGGCCTGCCTCGAGCTCGGCTACGAGCCGGCCGAGAAGATCGCCATCTTCCGCATCCCGGGCGCCTGGGAGGAGGAGGGCTTCAAGATTCTCGAGAAGTACGGTGTCGAGTACTGCGACCGCTCCGTGTCGATGCACGAGGCGGCGCGGCGGGCGGTTTTGAAGGGCGGGCAAAGCCCGCCCTGTGAAGAAAAGCCAGGGGCTGCTTGATGTCGATCCTGATCGACGAGAACACCACCTTCATCGTCCAGGGGATCACCGGGCGGGAGGCCGTGAACCTGACGCGCGAGTGCCTCGACTACGGCAAGGGCGCGCAGATCGTCGGCGGCGTGACCCCGGGGCGGCTCGGCCGCGACGTGCACGGCGTGCCCGTGTTCGACACCGTGGAGCAGGCGGTGGAGCATCACGGCGCTCCGATCAAGGGCTCCGTCGTGACGGTCCCGCCCGCCTTCACGAAGGACGCGGTGTTCGAGGCAATCGAGAACGGCATCGAGCTGGTCGTGATCGTGACCGAGCGCATCCCGCGCGGCGACGTGGCCCAGATGGTCGAGCTGGCGACCATGCGCGGCTCGCGCATCATCGGCCCGAACTGCCTCGGGATCATCGTGCCCGAAGTGATCAAGATGGGCGGCATCGGCGGCCCGGCACGCGATGCCGCCAAGGCCTACACGGCCGGGCCGGTGGGCGTGATCTCGCGCTCGGGCGGGATGACGACCGAGATGTCCTCGACCCTCACCGCCGCCGGGCTCGGCCAGTCGACCGCCGTCTCGATCGGCGGGGACGCGATCATCGGCTCCTCCTACGCCGAGCTGATGCCCCTGTTCGAGGCGGACGACCAGACCGAGGCGATCGTGATCTACACGGAGCCCGGCGGGCGCATGGAGGCCGAGCTGGCCCGCTACGTGACTGAGGACTCCACCCGCAAGCTCCCGATCGTGGCCTTCATGGCGGGCCGCTTCATGGACGAGATGCCGGGCATGAGCTTCGGCCACGCCGGCACCATCGTCGAGGGCAAGGAGGACACCGCCGCGGAGAAGATCGAGCGGCTCGCCTCGGCCGGGATCGTGGTGGCCGAGGAGATCGCGGAGATCCCCGAGCTCGTGAAGGAGCGGCTGGGGGTGGCGGCGTGAGGAGCGACGGGCTCTTCATCGGGGTCGAGGTCGACGACTCCGTCAGCGGCGACGCCGAGCTGGCCGGCAAGCTCGGTGAGGCGTGCCCGGTGGACATCTACGCGGCCGGGGACGGCGGCGTGCGGATCGTGAACGAGAACCTCGACGAGTGCGTTTTGTGCGGGCTCTGCCTCGACGCGTCGCCGCCCGGAACGGTCAGGGTCATCAAGCTCTACGACGGCGGCGCACTGCTGGAGAAGGCGGCCTGACCAATCCCGAGGTTACGCCCCAGCGCTTCCGCACGGGCATCGAGGGCAGCTTCCCGGGCAACCTCGGCATCGACGTCGTGCGAATCGAAGACGAGGAGGTCGAGGGGCGGCTCGAGGTTGACAGCCGCCACCTCCACCCCGGCGGCTACGTCCACGGCGGCGTCTGGGTCGCGTTCGCGGACACGGTGGCGGCCTGGGGCACGTTCCGCCACCTCGAGCCGGGCGCGGACTTCACCACCGCGGAGCTGAAGGCGAACGTCTTCGCCGCCGGGCGCGTCGGCGATGTGCTGACCGCGATCGGCCGTCCGCTTCACGTAGGCCGACGGACGCAGGTCTGGGAGGTGCGCATCCGGAAGGAGGACCGGAACGCGGCCTTCTTCACCTGCACGCAGCTGATCCTCGGCTCCTGACCACACGCGGTAGGTTTGCCGCGAGAAGACCGCACCGCCCGGCGCGGGAGCGAACCGCTCCCGCCCCGCCGGGCCTTCACAAGTTCTTCGCAAGCGATCCGCCCCGCCGTCGTAGGGTGCGGCGCGTGGACAACGCGCGGGTCGCTTCACATGCGTTTCTGGCGGGCATACCGGAGCAGGAGCTGGACGCCGTGGCGTCCATCGCGTCCGAGCGCCAGTTCGCGGCCGGCGAGACGGTGATGGCAGAGGGGGACTTCGGCCATTCCGTGCTGTTGGTCGAGGAAGGCAGCGCCGACGTCTCGGTGGATGGCACGGAGGTGCGCAAGGTCGGGCCCGGGGACGTCGTGGGTGAGGTCGCGATCCTGTCGTCGGGCCGTCGCACCGCGTCCGTCGTCGCCAGCTCGCCGGTGCGCGCGATCTCCTTCTTCAAGCGCGACGTGTGGCAGCTCGAGCGCACCGCGCCCGAGGCCGCACGCCGCCTGCGGGCGGCCATCGAGCAGCACGTCGGCTCGGCCTAGCCGCCCTCGCGCCACCACCCGAGCGCCCTGCCGGCCTGCTCGGCCACGTACTCCTCGCCGCTGTCGCGCACGGCCTCGAGGAAGGCGACCACAGCCGCGCGCTGCGGCTCCGTAAGCGTCGCCAGCTTCGAGATCGTGAAGTCCTTCAGCCCGGGGTCGTCGTAGAAAGACGGGCGCGAGGCTCCAGATGGTCGAGTCGACCGCGGCCGCTCAGCTTCGGAGCCGGCGCAGCGTGAAGCTCATGTAGGCGGGGATGAAATGGCGGAGGCCGTCCGCGCTCAGAAACGAGAGCGCGGCGTACTCGCTCTCGACGAGGTCGTCCGGCATCTCGCGCCAGTGCCGGACGGGATACAGGTACGCGATGTCGCCGTCGTCCATGCAGCGCTCGTGGAGAAGCGCGTCGTTGGGCGGGCGCGGCGCGGCGTCGAACGACCGCTCGATCTGCGCGAGCGTCGCCTTTATGCGCGCGCCAGCTGCCGCTGGATCACGTTCCCGATCAGCTTCGTGACGGCCGGGTCGCCGCTCACGTGAACGTGGCCGTGGTCGTAGGCGTCCACCCAGTGCCTCAGGCGGCCGTCCGCCGCGAGCTCGTTGAAGTGCGAGCGGGCCACGGAGACGTCGATGCGGGCGTCGCCGGCCGGGTCCCTCGAGATCGCAGGACCCGGCAGCTCGACGCGCCAGATCGGCACGTCGCCGCGGGCGCGCAGCTCTAGCCGGATCACCAGCTTGAGCTGCTTCAGGGCCGGCACCTCGCTCTGGAGGTTCTCGACGGCCTGCTTGATCAGGGTCCGGGTGTCTCCGCTCGCCACTCGGCGAAGCCTAGATCTTGTTCCGCTCGAGCAGCTTCTTGCCGATCACCATGCGCTGGATCTCGGACGTGCCCTCGCCGATCAGGAGGAGCGGCGCGTCGCGGTAGAGCCGCTCGATCTCGTACTCCTTCGAGTAGCCGTAGCCGCCGTGGATGCGGAACGCCTCCTCCACGACCTCCTTGCCGGTCTCGGAGGCGAACAGCTTCGCCATGCCGGCCTCGAGGTCGGAGCGCTGGCCGGCGTCCTTCATGCGCGCGGCCTTCAGCGTGAGCAGCCGGGCCGCCTCGATCTTCGTCGCCATGTCGGCGAGCTTGAACTGGATCGCCTGGTGCTTCGCGATCGGCTTGCCGAAGGTTTTCCGCTCCTGCGAGTAGCGGAGCGCCAGCTCGAGCGCTCGCTGGGCAATGCCCACGCCGCGGGCGGCGACGTTCACGCGCCCCACCTCGAGCGCGTCCATCATCTGCGTGAAGCCCTTGCCGAGCCCGTTCTCCTCGCCGCCCAGGATCCGCTCGGGCGGGCAGCGGTAGCCGTCGTACACCAGCTCGGTCGACTCGACGCCCTTGTAGCCCATCTTCTTGATCTGCGGCGGGATCGTGAGGCCGTCGGCCTCCGCGACCCCCGGCTCCTTCTCCGTGATGAAGCAGGTCATGCCCCTGTGGGGCGGGTCCGCCTTCGGGTCGGTCTTCATGAGCACGAACACGACGCTCGAGCGGAGCCCGTTCGTGACCCACATCTTCTGGCCGTTCAGCTCCCAGTTGCCGTCGTCCAGCTTCTTGGCGACCGACTTGATGCCCTGGACGTCCGACCCCACCTCCGGCTCCGACAGCGAGAAGGCCGCCCTGATCTCGCCGGTCGCCATCTTGGGCAGGAGCTCCTGCCTCTGCTCGTCCGTCCCGAACTTCATGAGCAGGTAGGAGCCGATGAAGTGCGTGTTCACGATGCCCGAGACCGAGATCCACCCGCGCGAGAGCTCCTCGACGATCATCGCGTAGGTGGTGAGGTCGAGCCCCATGCCGCCGTACTCCTCGGGGATCGTGACGCCGAAGAGCCCGAGCTCCTTCATCTGCTCGACGACGGCCTCCGGGAACGAGTCCTCGTGGTCGTGCTCCTCGGCGACCGGGATGACCTCGTTGTCGACGAACCGCCGGACCATCGCGGTGATGTCCTTCTGCTCGTCGGTCTTGTCCGTGTAGGCGGTTGCGACGGCCATAGGCGCCGCAGATTACCTACGGCAGCTCAGTAGCCCCTGGGGTGGCGCGCCACGAAGGCGGCCGAGCGGCGCAACGTCCTGCTCCAGCGCGGGCCGGTCGCGGGGCCGGGGGCGTCGGCGTCGTGCATCGAGGTGTCGAAGCGGAAGCCGGCCACTACCAGGTACGCGTGGTAGCCGGCGGCGTAGACGGTGATCCAGCGTCCCGGCCTGGTGCGGCCCCAGCTCATCAGCGCCCCGCTGGGAAGCGGCGAGCGCAGGAAGCCGCCGCCGTGCAGGGCGTGCGACACGGCGCCCGAGCAGTCGTAGCCGCGGTCGAGCCAGCCGCTCCGGTAGGGCTGGTGGCCGCCGCCGTAGATGTACGGCTTCTCGACGAGCTGGTTCGCCGCGGCGATCACGCGCTTGATGCGGGTGGGCGCCGAGGCCGGCGCTATCACGCGGCCGTCCACGAGCGAGCCCTTCGCCGGCGGGGGCGGGGGTGGTACGAAGCTCGCGCCGCCGCCCGACATCGCGGACGTCTGCGCCATCGCGCCGGGCGCGACGACGAGCAGGCACGCGGCGAACAGCGCGGCAACGAGCAGCTTGTGGCTGACGGTGGAAGGCATTCTCTTTCGAACGCCTACGGGGTTAGCTGTCGGGCTCGCGCTGAAAGAGCTCGCGCGCCTTCCACTCGGAAGGTTCGCCCCAGTGGCCGTGGCCACCTTGGTTCCCCCGTTCCGCGTTACCGCGGATTCGGCGTGGCGGGGAAGCTATCAGATGTTTCGGCGGGTGTCGCCGTTGGCTTTAGTGCTGTCTCACACGAGTTCGGCCCGGGCGCGCTGGGTCCTTCTCGACCGCGACGAGCGGGCCTGGCCGCGGTCCACCCGGAGGAGCGACCAGGCGATCAGCGCGATCAGGCTGAGCGCGATCGCCAGGATGGTGAGATAGGCGATCAGCGTGAGAACCGCCGGCACGCCCTGCTTGCGCTCGCGCTGGAGCACCTTGTGGTCGGCCACGAAGCCGCGCGTGAAGCTCGCCTTCGCCGGGACATTCTTGGCGGGGATCGCCTGGTCCCTGGGCATGTACAGCGGCATCGAGATGAGCGCGTCGCCCTGCTGGATGCGCATGGTCGACTTCCAGCCGTCGTAGACCGGGATCGGCTTCGTCGTCCGGTAGACGCCGTCGCCCATCTTCTCCAGCGGGTCGAGGACGCGGCCGCCGCCCTGCCAGGCCGTGACGTTGATGAACTCGGGGTTGTCGACGGAGTCGCGCGGACGGATGTGGATCGTCGCCGCGACGGTGCGCTCCGTGCCTGGCTGGATGTCCTTCAGCGCCACCTGCGCCCGCTCCGGGCCGGCGGTGGACATCGGGAGCGCCCAGCCGATCACGGCCATCAGCACCAGGCCGCCGGCGAGCGCGGCCCGGCGGTCGCCGTTCTCGAGCCGGCGGCCGTCCCCGCGGCTCGTCAGCGCGCCGCTGCGGCCGACGAGCGATCCGCCGATGAAACCGCCGACCGCGCCGGCGGCCACGGCGGTGATGAGCCCGGCGATCGCCGCCTCGGGCAACAGCGAGTCGTTCCACGGGATCGGCATCCACACGTGGCTCCAGGCCCACTCCGCGGCGAGGCCGACCGTGCCGATCAGGCCGCCCGCGATGGCGCCGTTCACGACCGGGCTGCGTCCGCCCGCGCGAGCGAACACCATCTCGACGACGAGCGCCTCGGCTGTGTAGAGCGGGAAGTGGGGCGTCGTCTCGCCCCAGACCACTCCGACCATGATCGAGACGAGGCCGCGGATCACGATGTAACCCGCCACGGCCAACAGCGCGCCGCCGCGGCCGATGTAGAGCCGGCAGGTGACGAGCCCGATCCCGGCGCCCAGCATGATCAGGATGGGCTGGTAGACGCCGCGGAACTGCGGGACGCCGAAGTCGAACTCGCCCTGGAAGGTCGAGAGTGCGACGAGGAAGCCACCCACGAGCAGGGCGCGGCGCAGGTGGTAGACGAACGGGGTGGCGTCTCGCTCCGGGTCACGCCCGACCGCGGTGATCGCCTCCCCCATCAGGACCATGCCGCCCAGCACGGCGAGGGACGCGCCGCCGATCAGCATCAGGTGCGTCGGTCCCCAGAGCGTCACGTCCTGGCCGAACAGGCGATGCCATAGGTCGTCCAGGGGGAAGCCGCTGAGCGCGAAGGCGCCGCAGGCCGCGATCATCATCCCGCCGACGGGCGCCCACCAGTCGCCGCCGACGTGGATCGCGCTCTTGGTGGGACGCTCGGTCCCGGCGAGCGCCATCGACAGCACCCCCGCCACGAGCACGCCGTAGAGACCGATGAGGATCAGGTAGTGGGCAGGGTTGGCGAGCGGGCCCGGATCGCGGCCGTTGTCGATGTGGAGCGAGATGTCCCAGTACATCCCGAGCACGGCCACTAGCAGCGAGGCGCCGAGCAGAATCGAGGGGACCGATGCCCACGCGGGCAGCCCCGTGTGGCGCTCCGCCCAGCGGCCGACGACGTTGAGCGTGCCGATGCTGCCGTTGCGGTGCCCGCGGATCACGACGACGACGAGCGCGCTGGCGGCGAGCGCGCCGGCCGTGGCGCCGATCGCCTCTCCGATCGCCGCGCCCCCCGCCGGCTCCTGGCCGGTGGATTGCGCGTACGCGGGTGCTGCCGCCACGAGCATGCCGAGCAGCGTCGTTCCTGCGGCGATGATCCTGCCAATCATCTGCTTAGCTCCCTCCAACCGAAAATCCCGCTTGAAGACTGGTTCTGTCGGGTTCTTCCCGGAATCGGGGAAATTCTAACTGAACGGTCAGTTAGTTCTCTGTGACGTCGATCACAGAGGCTTTCCTGGACACAGAGAGCTCATGTCAGCCCCCACGAGACGCCGCCTCACGGCCGAAGAACGACGGTCGGCGATCCTCGACGCCGCGCTGACGGCCTTCTCGCGCAAGGGCTACCACCCCACCTCTCTCGACGACATCGCCGGCGAGGCGGGCGTCTCCAAGGCGCTGATCTACGAGCACTTCGCCTCGAAGCAGGAGCTGCACGCAGACCTGATTGCCCGCAACGCGCGCGAGCTCACACAGCGGGTGGCGGGAGCCCTCTCGGGAGTGCAGATCGAGTCGACCGTGGAGCGCCTCGCGACCGGCCTCGAGGCGTTCTTCGCCTTCGTCGAGGAGCGCCGCGACGCGTGGCGGATGCTGTTCCGGGACGCGGCCGACGCCGAGTCCTCGGCCGTGCTCGACCGGATGGTGGAGCAGGTCACGGCCGAGGTCACCGTGCTCATCTCGCAGGACCCGGGCGCGCGCGCGCTTGCCCGCGTGGGCAACGCCCGCTCGCTGCGACTGCTCGCGGAGATGCTCGTGGGCGGCGCTCAGTCGATGGCGAACTGGTGGACTGACCACCCGGAGACGCCCCGCGCGGAGCTCGTCGAGATCGCGATGGGCTTCGCCTGGCTCGGCCTCGAGCGGCTGAGCCGCGGCGAGCGCTGGTCCGCGCCTGGATGAGCTTCGTCGGCGAGTTCGTCGACGCGGCCCAGCCGTCGCGGCTCGCGCTGGTGGCGATCGACCGCGAGGGTGAGCGGCGCGAGATCTCGTTCGCCGAGGTCGCCGACCGCTCCGCTCGCCTGGCCGGCGCGCTCGCGGCGCGCGGCGTCGGCGCGGGGGACGTCGTGATGACGGTGGTGGGCAACCGGCCCGAGTGGGCATACGCCATGCTCGCCTGCTGGCGGATCGGCGCGGTGGCGCAGCCGTGCTCCGAGCAGCTCCGCCCCGGCGACCTCCGCGCGCGGATGGAGAAGGTCTCGCCGGCAGCCGTCGTCGCCGACGCGCGCGACCTCGAGCTCGTGGCCGCCGGCGGATTCGACGGGACGGTGCTGGCCGTACCCGACGAGCGCCTCTTCGATGCCGATCCTGTGCCCGCCTCGGAGCTCGCCGGCGACCATTCCGCTCTGATCGTCTTCACGTCGGGCACGGCGGGCGAGCCGAAGCCGGTGCGCCACGGTCACGTCTACCTGCACGGACAGACCGTGCAGGCAGAGCACTGGTACGGGGCGCGGCCCGGCGACCTCTGCTGGTGCACGGCGGCAAGCGGTTGGTCGCTGTCGGCGCGAAACGCGTTCGTCGCCGCATGGCTGCGCGGGGCCGCGGCGCTGCTCCACGACGCCCGCTTCGACGCCGACGAGCGCCTCGAGCTGCTGCGACGCGAGCGCGTGAGCGTCTTGTGCATGTCCCCCACCGAGTACCGCGCGATCGCGAAGCGGGCGGAGCTGCGCGCGCTGCCCGATCTCCGCCATGCGTGTGCGGCGGGCGAGCCGCTCAACCCCGAGGTCGTGCACGCATGGGCGGACGACGCCGGCGTCCAGGTGCACGACGGCTACGGCCAGACCGAGACCGGCCACCTGGCCGGAATGCCGATCGGCCCGCCGGTACGGCCCGGCTCGATGGGCCGGCCGCTGCCCGGCTTCCGCGTGTGGGTAGAGGAGGGCGAGCTGGTTATGGACCCCGCAACCGTGCCGACGTTCTTCATCGACGGCCCGCGCGACCGCCCCTGGCACACCGGCGACCGCGTGAGCGAGGACGAGGACGGCTACCTCTGGTTCGAGGGCAGGACGGACGACGTGATCATCTCGGCGGGCTACCGGATCGGCCCGTTCGAGGTCGAATCCGCCCTCGTCTCCCATCCCGCGGTCGCCGAGGCCGCCGCCGTGGCGGCACCGGACGAAGTGCGCGGCCAGGTCGTGCGAGCGGTGGTGGTGCTGCGCGAGGGCCACTCCCCCAGCCCCTCGCTGGCCTCGGAGCTCCAGGAGCACGTGAAGTCGCAGACGGCGCCCTACAAGTACCCCCGCATAGTCGAGTTCGCGGCCGAGCTGCCGAAGACCCCGAGCGGCAAGATCAAGCGAGCCGAGCTGCGCGGTCATCCAAGGGGATCGAGCGACGCGAGGTAGTAGCGCAGCAGCGGGTCGATGACGCGCCAGCGCCCGTGGCCCTCGTGCTCCAGGATCCCGGCGTCGCGGAGCAGCTTGAGCGCTCGGTCGCGCGCTCCCGGTTGTATCCGGCGCGGCATCGGGTTGCCGGCCGCGACCGTGCGCGCCAGCACGAGCCCGTGCTTGTGCAGCAGGCGAATCCGCTCCACGACCTGCTCCATGGTCGGGCGATCGCCCTCCAGGGCTCGCTCGAAACCGAGCTGCACGAGATCGAGCCCGATCGTGCGCGTGGCAAGCTCCACGGAGGCGAGATGCGTTTGCTGGGCGATTCGCATCGTGGCGCGGGGGTGGCCGCCGCCGAGCTCGACGATGCGCGCCAGTCCTGCCTCGGCGACTGTGCATCCGTCCTCGGCAAAACGAGCGCCCAGGCCCGCCCGCCACTCGTCCGGCGCAATCGACCTCATCGAATAGAAGCTGCCGAACCCGCTGAACGCGCGTCGGCTCGGCGCGAACAGGTCGCGCATCACGTGCTCGATGCTGCCCGCAAAGAGGTAGGAGACGGACGTGCTTCGCTGGAAGATCGCGCGCATGCGGTTCGTCACCGCGTCAGGGTCGCCGTAGGGCTTTCGTCCGGATGCAAGCTCCTGGAACTCGTCGAAGAAGAGAACAAGCCGCTTGCCGTCGGCGAGAGCGACGCGCTCGGGTAGCTCGAGCGCGAGGTCGAGCGCCCGGTCGGGGTCGCGGGACGCGAGCCCTGGCGTGAGAGCGAGCTCCACCCCCTCCCCGAGCTCGCCCACCATCCTCAACACCGCCTGCGCCTGGGCCGCCGACAGCGCCGCTCGGCCGGCGCTGCGTGCACGTCGAAGTGCCCGATGCGTGGCCGACCGGTTGGCGATCACGGCTGCGGCAATCGCTTCGGCGAGCTCGCCCGCGTCGGACAGCCGAAACAGATCGAGCTTCGCGGTGTACGCGCCTCGGCGCGCCAGCCTGGCGAGCGCCGCCTCGCACACGCTCGTCTTCCCCGTGCGCCGCGGGCCGGCGACGATGAGGTGTGTGCCCGCCTCGAGACGCGCGGCCAGCTCCGCGATGTCGTCCGCACGACCGATCAGCTGTCCCGCCGGGAGGGGAGAATCTGTGGCGAACAACCGCCCGCTGGGGATTCGCTGCCTATCCGATCTCGGCGCCATTCTGAGAAGTTTTACACAGATCTGTGTAAATGATCACGTGGATTGTGTAAAAGTTGTCACGGGTAGGCTCCCTCATATGGCCAATCGGCTGGCGAACGAGACCTCGCCGTACCTCCTTCAGCACAAGGACAACCCTGTGGATTGGCATCCGTGGGGCGAGGAGGCGCTCGCGCGCGCGCGTGACGAGGAACGGCCGATTCTGCTGTCGATCGGCTACTCGGCGTGCCACTGGTGCCACGTGATGGAGCGGGAGTCGTTCGAGGATGCGGAGACCGCCGCGCTCATGAACGAGCGGTTCGTCTGCATCAAGCTCGATCGGGAGGAGCGGCCCGACCTCGACTCGATCTACATGGAGGCCTGTCAGGCGATGACGGGGCAGGGCGGTTGGCCGCTCAATGTCTTCCTGACGCCGGAGCAGGTTCCGTTCTTCGCCGGCACCTACTACCCGCCCGACTCGCGGATGGGCATGCCGAGCTGGCGGTCCGTCCTCGAGGCGGTCGCGAAGGCGTGGGACGAGCGCCGCGACGAGATCCGCGAGGGCGGCACGCGGATCGCCGAGCGACTGCGCGGCGGCGCGCTGCTCCAGCCCTCCGAGCGAGAGTTCGACGAGGGCGCGCTCGACGAGGCCGTCGAGGCCCTCCGGAGCCAGTACGACCGCGCCAACGGCGGCTTCGGCCGGGCGCCCAAGTTTCCGCCCGCCTCCGCGCTCGAGTTCCTGCTCCGCCGCGGCGAGACCGAGATGACCTCGCACACGCTCCAGGCCATGGCCTCGGGCGGCATGTACGACCAGGTGGGCGGCGGCTTCGCGCGCTACTCCGTCGACCCGTACTGGCAAGTCCCCCACTTCGAGAAGATGCTCTACGACAACGCGCTGCTCGCGCGCGCCTATCTCCACGGCTGGCAGGTAACGGGCGACCCCCTCTTCCGCACGGTGACCGAGGAGACGCTCGACTGGGCGCTCCGTGAGATGCGCGGCCCAGAGGGCGGCTTCTACTCCGCCCTCGACGCCGACTCAGAGGGCGAGGAGGGGAGGTTCTACGTCTGGACGCTCGAGGAGCTGCGCGCCGCGCTCGAAGGAGAGCCCGATGCCGACGAGGCGATCGCGTGGTTCGGCGCGACCGACCGCGGCAACTTCGAGCACAGGAACATCCCGGTCCGCGGTCCCGGCGAGCCGGAGCGTCGCGACGAGTGGCGGAGGCGACTGTACGAGGTGCGCAAGGAGCGCGTCTGGCCGGGGCTCGACGACAAGCGCCTGACCGCCTGGAACGCCCTGATGATCTCCGCCCTGGCCGACGCCGGCGCCGTGCTGGAGCGGAGCGACTACGTCGACGCCGCCGGCGTCGCCGCCGACTTCGTGCTGCGCGAGCTCCGCGATACCGACCGCCGCCTGCTCCGCACCTGGAAGGACGGCGAGGGCAGGCTGAACGCCTACCTCGAGGACCACGCCTTTCTTCTGGAGGCGCTGCTCTCTCTCTACGAGGCGACCTTCGAGCCGCGCTGGTTCGCGGAGGCGCGCGCGCTTGCCGACACGACGATCGAGCGCTTCGCGGACGAGGACAACGGCGGCTTCTTCGAGACCTCGACCGACCATGAGCGGCTCGTCGCGCGTCGCAAGGACCTCGAGGACCACCCCATCCCGGCGGGGAACTCGAGCGCGGCCTACGCGCTCCTGAGGCTGGCCGCGCTCACCGGCGAGCACGGGTACGCCGACCGCGCGGAGTCGGTTCTGAGGCTCCTCCACGAGATCGCGACCAAGCACCCGCACGCCTTCGGCCACCTGCTGCAGGCGCTCGACTTCCGGCTCGCGCAGGTGAAGGAGGTTGCCCTGGTGGGCGACGAGCTCGGTCCGCTTGAGCGCGTCGTGCGCGAATCGTTCCGCCCGCACCTCGTGCTCGCCGGCGGCGAACCCGACGGCGTGCCGCTCCTGGAGGGCCGCGACCCGGTCGAGGGCAGGCCGACCGCCTACGTGTGCGAGCAGTTCCTTTGTCGCGCGCCGGTGACAGAGCCGGACGAGCTCGAGGCACTGCTCGCGTGAGGCGCGCCGCCGTCGGGCCGCTCCGGCTGGCGGCCGAGGCGCTGCAGGCGCGCGGCTAGCCGGCGCCCGCCAGCTCCTCGATCGCGTCGAGCAGCCCCTCGATCGTCTCCTCGCTCGTGGCCGGCGCGGTCACCGTCATTCGCAGCCAGCGCTCGCCGTTCACCTCGGTGGAGCTCAGGTGGAAGCGCTTCTCGCGGAGCAGTTGCTCGCGCAGGCGGACCTGACGTCCGGAATCGCGGCCGTAGCGGAAGCAGAGGATGTTCGACTCCGGCCGGCTGAGGCACTCGAAGCCCGGCCGCGCCTCGATTAGCTCCCAGAAGCGGAGCGCCCCGTCATACCGGTCGGCGACGTAGCGCCCGACCCCCTCCTCCCCGCGGAAGGCCAGGTTCATGAAGATCCGCATGCCGAGCGCGGCCTTCGTGCACTCCACCTGCCGCTCCAGCAGGGACAGTCCCTCCCCCGGAGGGAGGGACTGTCCCTCCCCGTCTGACTCCTCGTAGATCAGGTAGGCGGCCTTCTGGCGGAAGGCGGCCTCGAGGCGGCTCCCGTCGCGAAGCAGCACCGCCGCCGCGAGGGCGGGCGTGCGCAGCATCTTGTGGGCGTCCCAGATCGCCGAATCCGCGTGCTCGATACCGCGCAGCAGGTGCCGGTGCGCTGGCGATAGCAGTGCCGAGGCGCCGTGCGCCGCGTCGGCGTGGAACCAGATGCCGTGCTCGCGGCAGAACGCCCCGATCGCCTCGAGGTCGTCGTGCAGCCCGGTGCTGGTGGCGCACGCCGCCGCGACGAGCGCCATCGGCCGCCTGCCCGAGTCGCGGCAGCGCTCGAGCGCGTCGCCCAGCGCGCCGGGCACGATGCGTTCCTTCTCGTCCACCTCGAGGTCCACGACCGCGCGCTCGCCGAGGCCGAGCATCGCGACGCTCCGCTTGACCGAGTAGTGCGCCGACGGCGGTGCGAGCACGGCGAGGCTGCCGTCGACCCCGTCGGTCCACGCCTCCGGCGCCGCCACCGCCCGCGCGGCGAGCAGCACCGTCAGGTTCGCCAGCGAGCCGCCGTGCGTGAGCACGCCGCCCGCGCCGGCGGGCCAGCCGAGCATCTCGACCATCCACTCGACGACAACCCGCTCCGCCGCGTGTGCTGCCGGCCCCATCTCGTAGATCGACATCGGCTGGTTGATCGCGCCCTGGACGAGGTCCGCGATCGCTGCCGGCACGTCCGGCGCACCCACCTGGTGCGCCACCTGCGCGGGATGATGGAGCCGCACGCTGCGCGCGAGCATTCGGCCGAGCCACTCCTCGAAGCGGTCCTCGTCGAGGCCGCCGCGGCGCACGAGCGTCCGCAGCTCGAGCTCGTCGACCAGATCGGGGAGCGGAGGCGGGCTACCGACGGGCGTCTCGCCCGCCTGGCTCTCCTTCACATAGCGGGTGACGGCGGCCACCGCGATGTCGGCCAGCCGCTCGTACTCGCCCGGCTCCCAGCTGCCCTCCGAACCGCTCACGCCTCGGCCGATACCCGCTCCTCCTCGCGCGCGAGCGCCGACGGCCACCAGATCTTCGGGCCGATCATCTCGACCAGCGCCGGGACGAGGACGCTCCGCACGAGGAACGTGTCGAGCAGCACGCCGAACGCCACGACGAACCCGATCTCGGTGAGGAAGACCAGCGGGAGCACAGCGAGCACCGAGAACGTGCCGGCGAGCACGATCCCGGCGCTCGTGATCACGCCACCGGTCACGGCGAGCGCACGAAGCATCCCCGCACGCGTGCCGTGCACGACCGTCTCCTCACGCGCCCGGGCCATGAGGAAGATGTTGTAGTCCACGCCGAGCGCGACCAGGAAGACGAACGCGAACAGCGGCAGCGACGGGTCGGAGCCGGGGAAGTCGAAGAACACGTCGAAGGCGAAGTAGCCCACGCCGAGTGCCGCGGCGAAGCTCAGGATCACCGTCCCGATCAGGATGAGCGGCGCCACCACCGCTCTCAACAGCGCCATCAGGATCAGGAACACCACCACGAGCACGATCGGCGGGATCACCGCCGAGTCCCAGGCGGCGGCGTCGCGCACGTCGAACTCCACAGCGGTCGGCCCGCCGACCAGCGTGCCCTCGGCGGCGCTGTGCGCGGCCTCGCGGATCGGGTCGATCAGGTCGAACGCCTCGGTCGAGTATGGGTCTGGCTCGAGCGTCGCGTGGATGAGCACGCCGGGCGGGCCCTGGGCGGCCGGGCCCGACACGAACCGGACGCCGTCGACACCCGCGACCGCGCGCCTCACCGCCGGCACGTCGCTCGCCTTCGGGACCACGATGTCGGTCGGCGCACTGGCGCCGGCCGGGAAGCTCTTCTCGAGTAGCTCCTGGCCCTCGACGGCCTCGACCTTGGTGCGGTAGCTGTCGGCGGTCGTGAGGTCCGTCGAGAAGAAGGTGAGGCCGAGTGTGAACAGGAGCAGCACCGCGACGGCGCCGGCCGCGACGCGCGCCGGCTGCCTCGCCACCCAGCGGCCGACCCTGCTCCAGAACCCGTGCGTCTCGTCCGCGATCTTTTCGTGCCTGAAGCGGCGCACCTCGTACGGCTTGAAAAGCCCGCGGTCGAGCGGCCCGAGGATGAGCGACGGGACGAAGCCGCGCGTGAGCTTGGTGATCAGCGCGTTCAGGATCACGAGCGGCAGCAGGAGCACCACCACGAGCGCCCCCGCGAGCACGGGCAGCAGCGCTCCGAGGCGCGAGCCGTCGACGATGCGGCGCCGGAACCGCCCCGCGGTCACGCCCTCACGCGCCATCCACTCGGTCGAGTGCGGCACGAACGGCCAGAACGCGCGGCGGCCGCAGATCGTGAGGAGGGCCGGAAGCAGCGTGAGCATCGAGAGTGCTGCGCAGGCCACGCCCATCGCCGCGATCGGCCCCATGCCCGAGGTGCCGTTGACCTTCGCGACCGTCAGGCAGAGTAGCCCCGCGATCACGGTCGCGGCCGACGCGAGCACGGCCGGGCCGGCCGACTGCATCGCGGCCGCCATCGCCTGGTGGCGGTCCAGGCGGTGATGCAGCTCCTCGCGGTAGCGGGCGACGATCAGGAGCGCGTAGTCGGTACCGGCGCCCAGCACCAGCACCGACATGATCGAGCTCGACTGCGAGTTGATCGTCACGCCGATCTCCGAGAGCCCGTAGCCCAGCGAGCGCGCGAGCAGCTCGGCGAAGATGACCGCCGTCAACGGGACGAACAGGAAGATCGGCGAGCGGTAGATCAGGATAAGCAGGACGATCACGAGGCTCACTGCGGCCAGCAGCAGCGTCCCGTTGATGCCCTCGAACACCTTGATGGCGTCCGCGGAGTAGCCCGCGCCGCCGGTGATCTTGACCTGCAGGCCACCGCCAGGATCCGAGACGGTGTCGCGCCAGTAGTCGACGGGGTCGAGGATGGTGTCGCCCTGGCCGTTGCCCTTGATGTAGGCGGTCACGATCGCCGCCTTGCCGTCCGGCGAGCACACCGGCCCCACGAACGGCGCGTAGTCCTCCGGCTGCCCCGGGATCGTGGTGGAGGGCCCCGCGCAACCGTTCGGGCGGCGGATCTGCGGGCCGCCGCCGGCGGCCTTGGCGCCGTCCCGGATGACGCCCGGGAAGCGGCGCGCCGTGAGGCGCTTCACGTCCGACTGGATCTTCGCGCGGTCCGCGTCCGTCAGGCCGGACGCGCGGTAGTAGACGATCACCGCGGACGCCAGCTCACCGCTCTGGAGGTCCTCCGTGGCCGTCAGCGCCTTGGTGGACTCGGCGTCACCGGGGAGGTACGACGTCGACTCGTTGTTCTCGGCGTCGCTGAACTTCGTCGGCAGCTGGGCCGGCCCGACGGCGATGAAGATGCCGACGAGCCAGACGATGAAGACGACCCACTTGGCGCGCGGGCCGGCGGCTATCGCGTAGATGGAGCGGGGCGAGTCCATGCCCCAATCTAACCGGCTAGAGGATCGACAGGTATCTGTCGAGCTCCCACTGAGTCACCTGGACCCTGTAGTCCTCCCACTCCTGCCGCTTGATCTCGATGTAGCGGTTGAAGATGTGCTCGCCGAAGGTCCGCAGCACGAGCTCGGACTCGTGCGTCAGCTCGATCGCCTCGCCGAGCGTCTCGGGCAGCTGCTCGATGCCGAGCCGCTTCCGCTCCTCCGGGCTGATGTGGTACAGGTTCTTCTCCATCGGCTCGGGCAGCTCGTAGCCCTTCTCGATGCCCTCGAGCCCCGCCGCCAGCAGGATCGCGAAGGTCAGGTAGGGGTTGCAGGCGGGGTCCGGGCAGCGCAGCTCCATGCGCGTTGCCTGCTCCTTGCCCGGGTGGTAGAGCGGCACCCTGACGAGCGCCGAGCGGTTGCGACGCGACCACGCGCAATACACGGGCGCCTCGTAGCCCGGCACGAGCCGCTTATACGAGTTGACCCACTGCGCGAACACGGAGCAGATCTCACGCGCGTGCTTCAGCTGCCCGGCGATGAAGGCCTTGCCCGTGTCGGACAGGAAGTACTGGTCGTTCGGGTCGTAGAACGCGTTCGAGTCCGCGCGGAAGAGCGACTGGTGCGTGTGCATCCCGGAGCCGTTCTCACCGAACAGCGGCTTCGGCATGAAGGTCGCGTGCCACCCGTACTTCATGGCGTACTCCTTCACGGTGATGCGGTACGTCATGCAGTCGTCGGCCATCTTCAGCGCGTCCGCGTAGCGCATGTCGATCTCGTGCTGGCTCGGGCCGACCTCGTGGTGGGTGTACTCCACGTGGATGCCGAGCTGCTCGAGCGCGAGGACCGTCTCGCGGCGCACGTCGGAGCCGGCGTCGAGCGTCGTGAGGTCGAAGTAGCCGCCCTCGTCCAGGATCTCCGGCACGCCACTCTCGGGACGGGCGTTCCGGAAGTAGAAGTACTCGAGCTCCGGCCCGACGTAGTAGTTCGTGAAGCCCATCCCCTCCGCCCGCTCGAGCGTCCGGCGGAGCACCTGGCGCGGATCGCCCTCGTACGGCTCGCGCGCCGGCGTGACGACGTCGCAGAACATCCGCGCCACGCCCCTGTCCTCGGGCCGCCACGGCAGCACCGCGAACGTCGCCGCGTCCGGCATCGCGATCATGTCCGACTCCTCGATCGCGTTGAAGCCGGTGATCGACGAGCCGTCGAAGCCCATGCCTCCCTCGAACGCGTCCTCGAGCTCCTGCGCGTTGATCGAGAAGCTCTTCAACTGGCCCAGGATGTCCGTGAACCAGAGCCGGACGAAGCGGATGTCGCGCTCCTCGACGAGAGCGCGCACGTCGTCGGCGGTCTGCGGCTGGTCGCTCATGCGCGCAGGCTACAGCCAGGCGTTCGCCCAGCGCTTCAGCGCGCGCACGGCCGGTTCGAGCGCCTCGCCCTTATCGGTGAGGACGTACTCGACCTTGACCGGGGTGTCGTCGATCACGTGCCGCTCGACGATCCCCTCCGCCTCGAGCTCCTTCATCCGCTCGGACAGGAGCCGGTCGGAGAGGTCGGGCACGAGCCGCTTGAACTCGGAGAAGCGGGTCGGGCCGTCGAGGAGCACGAACAGGATCGCGCCGGTCCAGCGCTTGCCGACCAGCTCTACGGCTCGGTGATACTCCGTGCAGCAGGTCTCGCGGCGTACGACGACGGTCCGCTGCGACGCCATGACCGACATCGTAGACCTGTCCACGGCCGGCGGGCCGCCTATGCAGCCTGGGCGAGCCGGGAGTTCTCGCTCGAGCCGTCCTTCGGCAGGTCCGCGGCGCGCGTCACGAGGTTCCCGAAGCTGGCGAGCGCCACATGTGCGATCGCCTCGAGGATCTGCTCGTCCTCCCAGCCGGCCTCGCGCGCCTCCTCCAGGATGTGGAGCTTGGGCGGGCCGTCCGACCCGAGCAGGGCCTTGACGAAGCGGAGCAGCGCGGCCTCCTTCTCGTCATAGGAGTCGAACTCGCGCGCGAGCGCGATCTCGTCCATGCCGAGCCCGGCGTCGCGGCCGGTGCGCTGGAGGGTCGAGAGCGCGTACTCGCTGCGCTGGTGCTCCGCGACCGCGAGCGCGATGCGCTGCTGGCTCGCGTAGGTCAGCGAGCCGTTGCGAAGCTCGGAGCGGAAGCGCGCGTAGGAGCGCAGCACCGGTGGCGACCCGGCCATCACGCCGATGAAGTTGGGGAGCTGGCCGCCGCCCGCGAGCGCGCCCTTCAGAATCGGCACGCTGCCCTCAGGGGCCGTCTCCTCGTCGTGGACCTGGAACCTGCTCTCCTTGGTCTTCATTCCGCTCTGCTTTCCGCGTACGACTTACGAGGCGTAAGTGTACGTGAAATGGAGCGGCGCGTACGCCTATTAGGCGTGTGCTGTACCCGCTGCCACGACCATCAGGAAGAGGCCGAGCAGAAAGGCCCAGAGGCCGAGCCGCTCGGGCCGGGCCATCTGGCTGTCCATCACCGACTGGGCGCGCCGGCGGGCCGGGGTGGGCCGGCCGGTGATCGTCACCGTGCGCCGCTCCGTGAGCGGCTGCTCGGTGAGCAGCTCGGCGGCGCGGCGCTCGAAGCGGCGGGGCTCCTCGTGCGTGGCGTCCTCGGTCGGACGCAGTTGGGAGACCGTGCCGCCCTCGTTCCCGTCCTCGAGCTCGAAGCGACTCGGGCTGCGCTCGGCGGCCTCGAGCTTGCGCTCCCACTGGAGCAGGACCGCCTCGCGGCTCATGTCTTCGCTGTCATGCTCCCGCAGGGCGCGGGCACCGGCAGTCTGCATCGGGACTCTCTCTTCTCGCCTGCGGGGTTAGCTGACGGGCTCGCGCTGAAAGAGTTGCGCTACGCCTTGCGGCGATTCGCCCCTGACCGACCGGCCATCTGGGTCCCCCACGCCCCGTTTTCCCCCAGGGCTTCGGCTTCGATGGACGCGGCCATGCTAGCACTGGAGCAGAAGCGCCGGACGGAAAAGCCCGCTGCTTGCGGCCGAAATGCAAACAGCTGCTGTCAGCGGCCGGCGACGGTGGAGACGTACGCGGCCACCGCGTCGGCGTCCTGGCCGGCGAGGAGCCCGGGCGGCATGCGGCCGGTACCGGTGCCGCCGCGCTTGATGGCGTTCAGCACGCGCTGCTTGTCGAGCGGCGCCAGCTCGTCGAGGTTCGGCCCCGTGACGCCGTGCGCGTTCACCGCCGCGAGCGTGTGGCAGCTCTTGCAGGTCTGGATGAAGAGCATCTTCCCGTCCGCCAGCTGACCGGAGATCTCCTCCGTGCGGAGGCTGCCGGTGGCGCCCTCCGCCTCGGGGCGCGAGGCGATCACGGCCGCCGGCACCACGATCCCGAGCACGATGTAGACGAGCACGATCACGGCCGTGAAGATCCGCCCCCCGCGCGTGAGGTACGCCTCGCGCGCCGCGCTCGCCCCGCCCGAGAACGCGATGAAGATGACGATGACGCCCGCCAGGACGAACGGCGCGAGGACGAACAGAAATTCCATGGACGGCGGCACAATACCGGCCGCGCTCGACGCGGCGGCGTACCGCTACTTGCCGTTTGCGGCCGCGCGGCGGGCGCGCTTCCAGCTGCCGTAGGAGGCGAAGACGTCTCCGAGCGACGGGAGGTTGTCGTCGTCCGAGGCGTGCTGCTGGTAGTCGACCATGAGGAGGCGCTCGGGCCGCGACCCGACCTCCTCGGCGACGTCGCGGATCGCCTGCCTCACCTCGGACTTCGATGTGGACGAGTCGCCGCCCGCGCGCTTGGCCTCGTGCGCGAATACGCCGGCGGCGCTCCCGCGGGCGCCGGGCTCGGCCGCGGGCGTCGGCCGGGCACGCCCCACGCCGACCAGGAGGCGGCAATGCGGGCACCTGAGCGGCTCCTCGGGCCAGCCTTTACCGGCCTTCTTCTCTATGAGGAGGTGACAGTGAGGGCAGTACGCGTCGCTTGCTGCCCGTTGCGTCTTGCTAGTAGCCGATGCCATCGGGGGGCGCCTGTTCACCCTTTTCGCCGAGACCCGGTGTGACGAAACCCATATGTCGGCCGGCGACCAAGAAATGTGACGCTGTCGCCGCTCGAAATGCTCCGACCAAATAGGAGAGACCCCCTCGCGGGGGCCTCTCCCTTAGCCGGCCGGTAAGCCGGATCCTGTCGTGAGCAGCCATCCATCTCGCTCGCCGGGTCGCCCTGGGGGCTCGCCGGCGGCGGGGCCTGTCGGCCCTGCGGCCTACCTGGAGCTCGGCGGGCAGCGTCGACGCTCCTGCTTGGCCTTGCACCGGGTGGGGTTTGCCTGGCCGCCACGTCGCCGTGACGCCGGTGCGCTCTTACCGCACCTTTTCACCCTTGCCTGTGCGCGACTCAGCTGAGGCCGCGCCATCGGCGGTGTGTTTTCTGTGGCACTTTCCCGCGGCTTTCGCCGAGTCGGTACCCCGACCACCCTGCCCTGCGGTGTCCGGACTTTCCTCGAGGGGCCGGTTGTCTCCCCGACCTCCCCGCGGCTGCTTGGCCGGCAGCTGGTCAATTCTAGGGGCGGCGGGGCGCTCCGTCGACACGCAAGCCGGACCCGGGCGCGGCGGCCCTCCCGGACGAGGCGGATCACGCCGCCAGGCGCGCCGGCGAGGCGGGCTGACCTGCCACTGCGCCGACCGCCCGTTCCAGCTCATCACCCGTAATCGGTCCGCCGGCCCACAGGCCGGCCGGCACGCCATCGGGGCGCACGAGCAGCGCGCCGCGGGTCGCGATGCCGAGCGCGCGGGCGGTCAGCTCGTCGAGCGGGTGGACCGTGAGCGGGACCGAGACGGGGGTGGAGACGGCCACGGCATCCCACCCCGCTCCGTTTGGACCGGTGAGGAGCGTGAGCCCGTCGCCGAGCAGGTCGAGCGTCGATCTGCGTTCCGACTCGCCCGCAAGCCACAGGTGGGCGATGCGGCCGCCGAGATCCGCGCGAAGCTCCTCGCTCACCGGCCGGATCGACCCGCTCGGGTCCGCCGAGCGGGCGGCGTTGTGCTCCGCGACCGGGCGGCGCTCCGCCTCGTAGGAGTCGAGCAAAGCGTCGTCGGCCCAGCCGCGAAGGACCCACGAGAGCTTCCAGCCGATGTCGAAGCCGTCGCGGATCGCGGTGTTCAGGCCCGTTGCGCCTCGCGGGGTGACACGGTGGGCGGCGTCACCGACCAGGAAGACGCTCCCGTCCCGGAACCGCTCGGCCAGGTCGATCCCGAACGGCACGGCCGCGACGTTCTCGATCTCGGGCTCGAGGGTCCGATCGCCGGCCGCGTCGCGGATCCAGCGACTCAGCTCGGAGTGGTCGAGGGCCGGAATCTCCGCGGGGTCGGAGTCCCACTCCGTCGCGAACACCCAGCGGTCCGGGCGACCCGCCGGCACGAAGACCGGCGATCGATCCGCCCCGGTGACGAAGTAGATTACGTAGCGGTGATCGCCGACCAGCTCCCACAGCGGCGCCCTGAAGAGCACCGCCAGCCGCTCCTCGAGCTCCTGGCTTCGGCTCGCCGGGATGCCGAGCGCGCCGCGGACAGTGCTGCGCAGGCCGTCGGCCGCGACCAGGTAGCGCGACCGAATTAGCCGCTCCGCACCGCTCGCGGCGCCGCGCACCCGGAGCGTGACCCCGTCGTGCCGGTTCTCGACGTCCAGGATCTCCATCCCGCGCTGCACCCGCGCCTGCGGAAGCGAGCGCAGATGGCCCTCGAGCACCGGCTCGAGGTGGTCCTGGGGGACGGCGGCCGGCGCGGTCGGGCTGATGAGGGCACTCTGCTCCCGGGTGGGGAAGCCCGCGTCGACGGCGTGTCCCTGCGAGGCCGTCGCCAGCGTCTCCGTGATCCAGGGCCGGGGCGCGACCTGAAGATCGCCCTCGCGAACCTGGTCCTCCAGGCCCCACGAGCGCATCAGCTCCATCGTCGAGGTGCTGATCATGGTCGCGCGCGGGACGCGCGACGTGTGCAGCCTGCGCTCCAGGAGCAGCGTGTCTATTCCCGCGCGCGCGAGGGCGATCGCCGCGGTGAGTCCCCCCGGGCCGGCGCCGACGACGACCACCTGGGCTTCTTCTGGTTGGGCTTTCATGCGAGTCCTTTCATCGGACGATCTGTCGTATGAAAAGCAAGATAGCATTCCATCGTACATTCTGTCCAGTGAATAGTTAGACTGATCGTCATGGCCACCCGCCGGTATGAGCAGCGACAGCGCGCGGAGGCGGCGGAGCAAACGCGCCGCCGGATCATCGACGCGGTGATCGAGCGGCTGCGGAAGGCGCCCGCCGAGCCCGTCTCGGTGGACCAGATCGCGGACATGGCGGATGTCGCGCGCTCGACCGTCTACGCGATCTTCGGCTCGCGGGCGGGCCTGTTCGACGCGGTCGCGGCAGAGGTGCTCGAGCGCGAGGGCTACGAGCGGCTGCTCGAGGCAAAGCACGAGCCGGACGCCCGGGAGCACATGCGCACCGGGTTCACGAGCGGGACGGCGATGCTCGCCGCCGACCGCGACATCGTCCGCGCACTCTTCTCGATGGCGCAGCTGGACGAGCGGGCGGTCGGTGGCGCCGTCCGCAAGCGCGAGGAGAGCCGGGCGGCCGGAATGGCGCGGCTGGCCGGGCGGCTCGACGAGCAGGAGCTGCTCCGGCCCGGCGTGACCGTCGAGGACGCGGAGCACATCCTGTGGGTCCTGACGAGCTTCGAGAGCTTCGACCTGCTCTACACGGGCAGGGGCCTGTCCACGGACGACGTCGCCGACCTGTTGTTCGGGACCGCGGAGCGCGCGCTCCTCACGCAGCCCGCGAGCGCTAGCTGAGCCGGCTGCCGCAGCCGCCGCACTCAGCGCCCGCGGGCGCCGCGCCCGCGCCTCCGCCCGCGCGCGTGGATGTCATGCGCGCATGGCACACGGGGCACTCGGCGCTCCCGGTGGCGCGGGCGGTCTGGAGCGTGGCGCTCAGGAGCTCCTCGAGCGTGAGCCCGCCGTCGAGCGCGAACTGCTGTGTACCCGGTCGATCCAGCACAGCCCCCGTCATGCAACCCTCCTACAGACTCCCACCACGCGGCCCAGGATCTCCACGTCGCGCGCGTAGATCGGGTCGAGCGCGTCGTTCTCCGGCTGGAGCCGCACGCGCGACTTCTCCTTGAAGAAGCGCTTCACTGTGGCCTCGCCCTCGAGCATCGCGACGACGATCTGGCCGTTGGTGGCCGTGCTCTGCGGCCGGACCACGACGTAGTCCTTGTCGAAGATGCCGGCGTCCTTCATCGAGTCGCCCCTCACGCGCAGGACGAACTCGCCCTCGTCACCGCCCGCGATCTGCGGCACCGGGACGTACTCCTCGATGTTCTCGTCCGCGAGCACCGGCTGGCCCGCGGCCACCTGGCCCACGAGCGGCAGCCCGTTCGGGGCCACGACCGACTTGGCCCGGTCGACCAGCACCTCGAGCGCACGCGGCTTGGTGGGGTCGCGCTTCAGCACGCCCAGCTTCTCCAGGTTGGCGAGATGGGCGTGCACCGTCGAGGACGAGGTGAGTCCGATCGCCTTGCCGATGTCGCGCACCGTCGGCGGATAGCCGTGCTCGCGCGCGTACGTCTTCACGTAGTCGAAGATCTCCCGCTGCCGCTTGGTGAGGTTGCTCGTGTCGACCATCAGACCCCCCGGGGAAGCCGTGTGAATTGACGTGATCCGAACATGTGTTCGCAGAGTACCCCGGGCGCCGGACGGCATCAAGGGGCACAGGAACCGCGTCTATACTCAGGCGGCTACGCGCCTGTGGCGGAACTGGTAGACGCGCAAGGTTGAGGGCCTTGTGGTCCGTTTGGACCGTGGGAGTTCGAATCTCCCTGGGCGCACTAAACGGTCTACAAGCGCGGGCGTTCCATCTTTGTCTGCACGTGATGCCTGCGAAGCGTCATTCCGTGCGTTCGATCGTGATGCTGAGGTCGCCGCTTTGGCGCTCGAGCGCGTCGACCTCGCCGTCGAAATCGCCGATGTGCACGATGCCGTCGAAGAACGGGGCGTCGCTGTCGTCGTAGAAGACCAAGTCGCCGTCGGGCGCCCCGTCGACGATCTCCCGGCCGCGGAAGAGCAGATCTGACTACTCCGGCTCCCGCTCTACTTCCACAAGCCCTTCCCTGACGGCCCAGAGGGCCGCCTGGGTACGCGAGCTCAAATGGAGCTTGCGTAGGATCCTGGATACGTGTGTCCTGGCCGTGCGCTCGCTGATGGCGAGCTCGGCGGCGATCTGCTTGTTGGGCTCGCCCGCCGCCACGAGACGCAGCACGTCAAGCTCTCGGGATGTGAGCTCGGAGCTCCGGTCGATCGCTCGCCCCTCCCAAAGCGGCGACATCAGGCGTCTTGCGACCACAGGATCGATCTGCAGCTCGCCCCGGTGCGCAGCCCGGATGGCGGCTGCGACGTCGTCGGCATCGGAGTCCTTGAGCACATAGCCCGATGCCCCTGCCTGGAGCGCGGCGTGCACACGCTCCTCCTCGGCGAAGGAGGTGAGCGCCACCACCTCCGTGTGGCGGTACAGAGCTCGAATCCGGCGGGTCGCCTCGATGCCGTCGATCGGCTCCATCTGCAGATCCATGACGATCACGTCGGGTCGGCGGCCCTCCGACTCCATCGACGCGAGCAGCTCGAGCGCCTCAGCACCCCCTCCCGCCTCGCCAACAACATCGATGTCGGGCTCGCTGCCGAGAAACGCACGCAACCCGCGGCGCACGACCTCGTGGTCGTCGACCACCAGCACGCCAATCGCTCCATCTCGCGCGGGCTCCATCTCAGGTCCCATCGGTCGTCGCGGGGATGCGGACTCGTACAACCGTTCCAGCCCCAGGCGCACTCGCGATGGTGAGCCGCCCGCCGATCTCGGCCGCACGGCTGCGCATCGAGTCCAGGCCGAAATGCCCGGGATGTCCGTCGGCCGGGTCGAAGCCGCGCCCGTTGTCCCTGATCTCGACGAGGACCTGCTCCCGCGGAGCCTCGACCCGAACCTGCGCGGCGCTCGCCTCGGCGTGCCTCACGACATTCGCGAGGGCCTCCCGCCCGATGGCGAACACCTGCGTCTCTACGTGATGGGCCAGCGCCAGCCGCGACGCGGGCCCCCGGACGTCGATGATCAGCCCGTCCGGAGCGGCCAGCGCCGAGACGTGTCTGGTGAGCGCCGCAACGAGCCCGTCGTGGACCGGGTCGCGGCGCAGCTCGAAGATCAGCGAGCGAATCTCGCCCTGCACGCTCCTCGTGAGCTCAGCGATCGTGCCGAGGGATCGCCCGACGCGCCCCGAGGGGCTGCCGCCCTCCTGCACCAATGCCTTCTGAGCCGTGCGCGTGTGCAGCACCGTCGAGAACAGCGCCTGAGACACCGAATCGTGGAGATCTCGGGCTATCCGCCGCCGTTGCTCCATCGCTCGCTCGCCCTCGGTCCTGCGTGCTTCGGCTAGCTCGCTGGCGGACCGCTCTCGCTCGCTTACCACGCCGCTCAGGAAGAGCGTCGTCAGGGCCGCGACCCAGATGTACAGCTGCGTGCTGAGCGTGCGGTGGTCGATGGGCTGCTCGGCGAAGGGCCCGACGTTGGCGGCGGTTTCCCCGATCGCCACACCAGCGGTGATCGCGATCGACAGCGTCGCCCCCGGAGGGCCGAATCGGAAAGCCGCCCAGATCAACGCCGGAAACACGGCGTATCTGATCGGCTCCTCCGTCGAGAACACGACGAAGCTCAGCGCGGTAACCCCCGCGACCATCGCGGCGCCCTCCCATGTTCGGATCCGCCGCCAGGCACCCAGGGGATCGTGAGCCCACGCGAGCATCAGCGGGAGGACCACCAGTCCTCCGGATGTGTCGGCCAGCCACCAAGTGCGCCAGAAGGCTCCGGCACCTGACCCGTCGACGATCCCGCCGGCGACCATCGAGATCGTGCCCGCCGTCGCGCTGATCGCGGTCGCAGCCCCGATCGCGACCAGCATGCCGCCAACCTGTTCGACGCGGTCGATCGCGGCATTCGGACCAATCAGCCGGCGCAGCAACAACGCGCCGACGACGATCTCCGCCATGTTGCCCGCCTGCTGGCCCAGAAGACTTCCGACGGGGAACGTGCTGTCGTCGAGCAAGAGGTGCCCGTTCACGACAATCTCGCCAAGCAGCACGCCGGGCCACCAACGTATTCCCCACAGGTACAGAGCGGCGATTCCGAGCCCGGCCGGGGGCCAGATCGCGGACACCGATGCGGTGTAGCGCAGCGTCTGACCGACCTTTGCTGCGCCGTAGTACGCCGCGGCGAGAAGCAGCACGCCGCCCACGTATCGGAGCGATGGCCACCCCAAGCAGCGCGCGGTAGTCCGACTAAGCGTCGGCCGTATGGCGGGCAGGTGTGCTTGTGTCGAGATGGAGCGTCTCCCTCGCGGTGGGAGGGATCGGGGAACTCGATCACGTTAGCGCCGCTCCGGCTATGAACCAAATGACGTACGGCCGTAGCGACGAATGTCCCGCCCTTCGGTGCGACATCCGCCGCTTGTTGCGCAACCTGCCGCAGGAGGATGCTGGCAGCGAAGCCACCGGAGACCCACCAAGCTGCAAGCCCCGAATCACCAGATAGCCGCCCATCCAGGCCTGGGTCCCGCCGACTCGACAGCGGTCACTCGCGATCAGGCGCGGGCGGTGTTCGGTCAGGTGATGGGCTTCGTCGCCCTGACGCTTGGGTTCCTTGCGCTCGGCGCGTACATCGGCCGTGACCTCAGCGGCGGCTGGGGAATCCTGGCCTTCATCGCGAGCTTCGGGTGCATCATCGGCCTCAACGTCGCATCCGCGCGCGGGAACGAGCAGCTCTCGATCACGCTGCTGTTCGGCCTCGGCCTCCTGCTGGGGTTGGTGCTTGGTCCCGTCCTGAGCTCGTACGTGGAGGCCGACCCGGCGGCCGTCTGGCAGTCCGCCGGGGCCACCGGCCTGTTCGTCGGCGGCCTCGGAGCGGTCGGCTACGCGACACGCCGCGACCTGTCGTCGTGGTACCGCGTCCTGTTCTGGGCGCTGCTCGGGCTGATCCTGTTCGGGCTCGTCGCGATCTTCGTCTCGATCCCGAACGAGAACATCATCTGGTCGGTCGCCGGGCTCGTGATCTTCGGCGGCTACACGATCCTCGACTTCAACCGGCTTCGCCGCACCGGCCAGGAGGAGGCTGTGCCGATCGCGGCGAGCATCTTCCTCGACGTCCTGAACGTCTTCCTGTTCTTCCTCCAGCTGTTCGGCGGAAACAACGAGTAAAGGAGATCCTCATGAGCAGCACCGTCGAGACCGCAACCGAGCTCAGGCCCTTCCACCTCGAGGTCTCAGACGAGCGGCTCGCTGAGCTTCGCCGTCGCGTCGAAGCGACGCGCTGGCCCTCCAGGGAGCTCGTCGACGATCGCTCGCAGGGCGTGCAGCTCGCCACTATGCAGGCGCTGGCGCGCTACTGGACGACGGACTACGACTGGCGTGCCTGCGAGGCGCGACTGAACGCGCTGCCGCAGTTCACCACCGAGATCGACGGCGTGGACATCCACTTCATTCACGTGCGGTCGCCGCACGAGGACGCGCTGCCGCTGATCATGACGCACGGCTGGCCCGGCTCAGTCATCGAGCTGCTCGAGACGGTCGGCCCGCTCACCGACCCGACCGCGCACGGCGCCGACGCCGAGGACGCGTTCCATCTGGTGCTGCCGTCGCTGCCCGGCTACGGGTTCTCGGAAGAGCCGAGAGAGCTCGGCTGGGATTCCGGCCGGGTCGCGCAGGCCTGGGCGCAGCTGATGCGCCGCCTCGGCTACACCCGCTATGTCGCCCAGGGCGGGGACGTGGGAGCCGCCGTCACAGACGCGATGGCCCGGCAGGCTCCCGAGGGCCTGCTCGGCGTCCACCTGAACCTGCTCACGGCGGTGCTCGGCATGGCCGACCAGCTGCCGGCGGAGTCCGAGCGGGAGCGCGCGGCACTCGCCGCGCTCGCGGAATTCAGGGAGGACGGCTTCGCCTACTTCCTGGAGATGGCCACCAGGCCGCAGACGATCGGCTACGCGCTGCTGGATTCACCCGTCGCCATGGCGGCCTGGCTGCTCGACCACGACACGGACAGCTACTACAAGATCGCGGGTGCCTTCGTCGACGGCGCGCCGACCGGGAATCTGACCAGGGAGCACATCGTCGACAACGTCACGCTGTACTGGCTGACGGGCACCGGGGCCTCGGCCGCCCGGAACTACTGGGAGGACGGACGAGCAAGGGCCCGCTTGGCCGCTGAGCCCCCTCCACCGGCGTCCGTGCCGGTCGGCTTCACGACGTTCCCCGGCGAGATCTGGGCTGCCCCGCGCAGCTGGGTCGAAGCGGCCTACCCCGACCTCAGCTACTTCAATGAGGTCGACAAGGGCGGCCACTTCGCCGCCTGGGAGGAGCCCGAGCTCTTCTCCACCGAGATCCGAGCGGTGTTCCGGGGCTCCCGTAGATGAGCGTCTCCCAGCGCATCCACATGCCGTCCCTCGACGGGGCGACCGGGTGGCTGGGCTCCGAGCCACTCGGTCCCGCCGAGCTCCGCGGCCACGTCGTGCTCGTGAACTTCTGGACGCTCACGTGTATCAACTGGCTGCGCCAGGAGCCCTACGTTCGCGCGTGGTCGCGGGCCTACCGTGACGACGGGCTGATCGTGATCGGAGTTCACACGCCCGAGTTCGGGTTCGAGCACGACATCGATCTCGTTCGGCAGGCGGTGAAGGAACGGGACATCGACTACCCCGTCGCGGCCGACAACGACTACGCGGTCTGGACCGCCTTCGTCAACCACTACTGGCCGGCGCTCTACTTCGTGGATGCGGACGGGATCATTCGCGACCAGCACTTCGGCGAGGGACGCTACGAGCAGTCCGAGCGTCGGATCCAGCGGCTGCTCGACATCGAACGCGGGCTCGTCTCCGTCGAGGGGATCGGCGTGGAGGCCGCGGCCGACTGGGACAACCTGAGCACGCCCGAGACCTACCTCGGCTACAGCCGCGGCGGTGGCGGCACTGACGCGCCCGCCGGGGACCTGCTTCTCAACGAGTGGGCGCCCTCGGGCGAGTGGACGGTCGGGACCGAGAACATCGTCCTCGAGCAGTCTGGGGGGAGCATCGGGTACCGCTTCCACGCCCGCGACGCGCACCTCGTTCTGTCCCCCGGGGCGCGAGCGCCGATCCCCTTCCGCGTGACGCTCGACGGCGAGGCGCCGGGACCGTCACACGGCGTGGACGTCGACGAGGAGGGAAACGGCGTGCTTCGGGAGGGCCGCATGTACCAGCTCGTGCGCCAGCGCGAGGCGGTCCGCGCGCGCACGGTCGAGATCACCTTCCTCGAGCCCGGTGTCGAGGCATACTCGTTCACGTTCGGGTAGCGATATGTAGGAAGCGAGGTCGATCGTCATGGGCGCGAACAACGGCGCTCCGAGTCAGCGGCACAGGGTGGTCGTCGTCGGCGGCGGGTTCGGCGGCCTCCAAGCCGCGAAGCATCTCGCCACCGCGCCAATCGAGCTCACGATCGTCGATCGACGCAACTTCCACCTCTTCCAGCCACTCACCTACCAGGTCGCGACTGGTGCGCTGTCGCCTGGTGAGGTCGCCTACCCGCTTCGCGCCGTCTTCAGGCGCCACAGCAACGTTCGCGTGCTGATGGGCGAGGTCACGGGCTTCGATCTCGACGGCCGGCGAGTTCGTCTGGCCGAGGGCTCGCTGCCATACGACACGCTGATTGTCGCCGGCGGCTCGCACTACTCCTACTTCGGCCACGACGACTGGCGGCGCTACGCGCCGGAGGTCAAATCGCTCGAGAGCGCGCTCGCGACACGTGCACGCCTCCTGAGGGCATTCGAGGACGCCGAGACCGAGCCGGACCCCGACAGGCGGCGAGCCCTGCTCACCTTCGTCGTCGTCGGCGCCGGCCCGACCGGCGTCGAGATGGCCGGCCAGATCGCCGAGCTCGCCCGCAGCACGCTGCGCGGCGAATTCCGCTCGATCGAGGCCAGCGAGTCCCGGGTCCTCTTGATCGAGACCTTCGATCGCGCACTGACCGCATTCCCGCCCTCGCTGTCGCGCAAGGCCGCGCGCTCGCTCGAGTCCCTGGGTGTCACGCTGCTGCTCGAGCGCACGGTTGTCGACATCGACGAGGAGGCCGTCACGGTCGCGGCGCCCGACGGCGCGCGCGAGCGCATACCCACGCGCAACGCGATCTGGGCGGCGGGGGTCGAGGCGTCGAGCCTCGCATCCCGGCTCGGTCAGCTGTCCGGCGCGGACGTGGACCGCGCCGGCAGGGTGACCGTCGAGCCGGACCTGACGCTCCCCGGCCACCCCGAGGTCCTGGCGCTCGGTGACATGGTCCGGGTACGCAACCGCGACGGCGACGTCCAGGAGCTCCTCGGGGTCGCCCCGGTCGCGATGCAACAGGGTCGCTACGCGGCCAAGCTCGTCCGTACGCGCCTTAGCGGCCAGCCGATCGGGCCGTTCCGCTACCTCGACAAGGGCAATCTCGCGACGATCGGCCGTGCCCGAGCAGTCGCCGACCTCCACGCCATCCGGCTGAGCGGCTTCCCGGCCTGGGCCGCCTGGCTGGTCGTGCACCTCTTTTACCTCGTCGGCTTCCAGAACCGCCTGATCGTCCTCATCCGCTGGTTCATCAGCTTCGTCACCCGCGGGCGCGGGGCCCGGCTCATCACGAACACACCCGCCACCGAAGACGACCGGCAAACGCACGGATCAATGGTGTAGATATCCCCCCGTCGCTCCTGCGGACGTGCCGTGTCTGGCTGACGCGGAAGGACCACGCCGTGACAACGCCGTGTGCGTTCGGCGGCGATAGGAAACGACGGGCAGGGACTGCGCAAGGCTGCGTGCCTTGTGGCCCGTCTGGACCGTGGGAGTTCGAATCTCCCAGGGTGCACTCAGAGCGCCTGGAAGAGCGGGGCCTTTCTCCCCTGTCGGCGCAGCCGCCCGCTAGGCCGGCCTCGCGTCACTCTCGCCGACGTGGACTACCTCGCACTCGTGCGGGTCGAAGTCGAGCAGGCGTCCCGCGAAGCGGCGCCCGATCGCCTGGAACTCGGGGGAGCGTTGCATCGCGGCGAGGTGCTCCGGCGACTCCCACTGCAGGTAGTTGAAGACTCGTGTGCCGTCGGTGCTTCGGTGCACTGTGGCCGAGATGAACCCGGGGAACTTCGACGCGACTTGCTCGACGATGTCCACATTGATCCGCACAACCTCGGCCTGGTCCTCCGGTCGGCAGCGAAAGGTGTTGATGAAGGTCGCGTAGGCACCGTCGCTGCGGATCAGGGGCATCGCTCAGCCATCCTCCTCGTCCGGTCTCCAAGGCCGGACGCTAGCGGGCCTCTCGGATCCGCGGTCGACCTGACCGCGCTATGCCTCAACCGACCATGCGGCGGCGCGCGACGCCCGGCTGGTCGTGTGCCCCGGGGCCGACGTAGCAGGCGTCGCCCGCCTCGAACGGCTCCCGGTGCCGGCCCGAGTGGAAGCCGACATTCCCGCGGCTCACGTAGCCCATTGCTCACACTGGCACTCGTCGTTCGGTGCCCCTTGACGAACCCGGCGATGCCGATGTCCTCTGAGTACGCCTCGAGCCGAGCTTCCGCTGGCGCGCGCCTCCCGAGAGCTCGGGCTTGGGCGCGCTCGCCGGCATGGTGACTTGCTGCTCGACGCCCTGGCGCTCGGCCTCGTCGAGCGACACGATGTCGCGCCCGAACGGACGGAGCGTGACCGGGATCAATTTGAAGTTCGCGAGACCGAGCGGGATCCCGATGATCGTCAGGCACAGCAGTACGCCGGTGACGAGATGGCCGATGATCAGCCACCAGCCGGCGAG
>JBKPSR010000001.1:0-58192 GCA_046735115.1 Actinomycetota bacterium | reverse complement strand
CCGGAAGAACGTGCCCTTCGGGCAGGCGCACATCAAGACGAGCTTCAACAACACGATCGTGTCGCTGACCGACAAGGACGGCAACGTGATCGCGTGGGAGTCCGCCGGCGGCGCCGGCTTCAAGGGCTCGCGCAAGTCCACCCCGTTCGCGGCCCAGGTCACGGCCGACGCCGCCGCGCGGAAGGGCATGGAGCACGGCCTCCAGAAGGTCGAGGTCTTCGTTAAGGGCCCCGGCTCCGGGCGCGAGACGGCCATCCGCTCGCTCCAGGCCGCCGGGCTCGAGATCACAGGAATTCGCGACGTGACGCCGCAGGCGCACAACGGCTGCCGGCCCCGGAAGAGGAGGCGTGTCTGATGGCACGTGACACCGGGGCCCAGTGCAAGCAGTGCCGCCGGGAGGGCATGAAGCTCTTCCTGAAGGGCGAGCGCTGCCTGACGGACAAGTGCGGCGTCGAGCGGCGGAACTACCCGCCGGGCGACCACGGTCGCGGCCGGGCGCGCCAGTCGGAGTACCGGCTGCAGCTGCGCGAGAAGCAGAAGGCGCGCCGCTACTACGGCGTGCTGGAGAAGCAGTTCCGCAACTACTACGCACAGGCGAGCCGGCAGACGGGCGTGACCGGCGAGAACCTGTTGCGTCTCCTGGAGTCCCGCTTCGACAACGTGCTCGTGCGGCTCGGCTTCGCCGGCTCACGCCGCCAGGCGCGTCAGATGATCCGGCACGGGCACTGGCACATCAACGGCCGCCGTGTCGACATCCCGTCGTACCAGTTGAAGCCCGACGACGTCATCACCATGAAGCCGAGTGCTCCTGTGGAGCCGGTGGTGCGTGACGCGACCGAGCTGACCTCCGTCGTTCCGGCCTGGCTCCAGGCCGACCACGACGGGCTCACCGCGAAGGTGCTCCGCCTCCCGGAACGTGGCGAGATCACCACGCCGGTGCAGGAGCAGCTCATCGTCGAGCTCTACTCGAAGTAGCACCGAACCCCGAGCGCGTCCCTGCCCCGGACGCGGCACGGATACAAGCGAAGGAACCACCTCTCCAAATGATCGAGTTTCAGACACCCCAGATTTCCGCCGAGAGCGTCGAGGACAACCGCGGCACGTTCACGATCGAGCCGCTGGACCGCGGCTTCGGCTACACGTTCGGCAACTCGCTCCGGCGCGTGCTGCTGTCGTCGCTGGCCGGCGCGGCCGTGACGAGCGTCCGGATCGAGGGCGTGGCGCACGAGTTCTCGACGATCAACGGCGTCAAGGAGGACGTGACCGACATCGTCCTCAACCTCAAGGAGATCGTCTGCCGCATGCACTCCGACGCGGCGGAGATCGAGGCGCCCCTGGTCGTGACCGGCCCCGGTGAGATCGCCGCCGGCGACATCGACCTGCCGTCGGGCGTGGAGATCCTCAACCCCGAAACGCGCATCGCGACGCTCGAGAAGAAGACCAAGCTCGAGATGTACCTGACGATCGGCCACGGCCGCGGCTACTCCCCGGCGGAGGACAACAAGACGCCGGACCAGCCGATCGGCGTGATCCCGATCGACTCGATCTTCTCGCCGGTGAAGCGCGTGGCGTACAGCGTGGACGCCGCCCGCGTCGGCCAGAAGACCGACTACGACAAGCTCACGATCGACATCGAGACCGACGGATCGCTCGACCCGCAGGCCGCGCTGCGCGAGGCCGCCGAGATCCTGATCAAGTACCTGGCGATCTTCACCGACGCCGACCGCGTGGAGGCCCTGCGTGACCAGGGCGCCGCGCTGGTCGCCGGCGCGGACGGCATGGGCGACGGGGCCGGCGCCTCCGCGGGCGGGATGGACGACATCCTGATCGAGGAGCTCGAGCTGGGCGTCCGCTCGTACAACTGCCTGAAGCGCGCCGGCATCCAGACCGTCGGCGACCTCGTGCAGAAGTCAGAGTCCGAGCTGGCGGCGATACCGAACTTCGGCCGCAAGTCGATCGAGGAGGTCAAGGAGACCCTCGACGCGCGCGGGCTTAATCTACGCGCAGGCTGATGAGGCACGCCAAGCAGCGCGGCAAGCTCTCCCGGGACTCCGCGCACCGGAAGGCCCTCTTCATGAATCTGTGCCGCGAAGTGATCGATCACGAGCGGATCCAGACGACCGAGGCGAAGGCGAAGGCCGTAAAGCCTGAGTTGGAGAGACTGATCACGCTTGCCAAGAAGGGCGATCATCACTCGCGCCGCCTGGCCATGGCCCGGCTCGGCCAGGACAAGTTCGTGGTCTACAAGCTGTTCGAGGAGATCGCCCCCCGATACGCAGAGCGCGCGGGCGGCTACACCCGCATCTTGAAGCTGGGCCCGAGGAAGTCGGACTCCACCGAGATGGTCTTCCTGGAGCTCGTCTAGAGCCTCCCGGGCCGGCGCGCGCGGTCGGAGAACTCCGGGGCTTGAGGGGGGGGCTTCCGGAGTTGTGCGTCTATATGACGCATAAGTCCGGTCACCCCGTCGTCCACCTCTCAAGGCCGTAGTTGAATAACGGTCAGCTCTCGCTGAACCGCCGCAGCTCCTCGCGGCCGCCGCTCGGGTAGGGCTCGCCGTGGGCCAGCAGTAGGACGTCGAAGTCCAGCTCGTCCGCCAGCCTGCCGAAGCCTCGCTTCAGGTCGGCCTTGTCCTTGTCCGGGTCGTCCATGTACTGGTCCGGCACGAAGCCCAGGTCGTCGCCGTAGCGGATCGCGCCGTCGGCGATGCTGAGCGCGTTCGCCGGCGGGATGTGGAGCGCCGTCTCGTCGGGGCTGAGGCCGCCCACCTCATAGGGGACCACCGCGCCGTCCAGGAGCCCCTCGCCGAAGTCGTAGGGCTGGATCGGCGTGTCCTCGCCGTGCTCGTGCATGCCCGTCCGCGGGGCCGCGATCGTCGCGTCGAAGCGCCTGGCCGCCTCGAGGCTGTCGCGCGTGTGGTGCCTGCACGAGAGGAGGATGTGCTCGACTTCGTCCACGTCGTCCGGCACCGCGATGGGGTCGAGGAGGAGCTTCAGGTCCGGCAGCCAGTACGAGCTGACCTCGATTCCGAGGTTCGGATGGACCGCTTTCCAATGCCAAATGCGGGGGGCGATTTCATCCACGGGGTCATTTTGCAACAAATCATGCAACTTGCAGGAATTCCTCCTGATAGAACGACGGGCGTCCTGACGCCGAGTCGCCCCACTTCCGGGTGGGGCGAGCGGGGGAACCGATGCGGCCTTCGGGTCGCGGGGGCGAATCGCCCGGGCTGTGCCCGGGGGTAGCGCAAGTCGCGAGCCCGTCAGCTCACCTCGCAGGCGAAACCCGACAGAAGGCTTCGTACCGTGCAGAGGAAGGCTGTAGCCGTCGTTGTCGCGCTTGCGCTCGCCTGCGGCATGGCCGTGTGTGCGCCGGTGGTGGTCGGCGCCGAGGTGAAGGCGGGCGCCGCAAGCACTCGCGGCGACGTCCGCGCGGTTCAGCGCAAGGTGGGAGTGGCGGCCGATGGGATCTTCGGTCCCGCGACCGAGCGGGCGGTCAAGCGCTGGCAGCGCCGGCACGGGCTCGTCGCGGATGGAATCGTCGGGCCACAGACGCGGGCCGCGATGGGGCTCGGAGCGGGGCCGATACTGAAGCGCAGGCACAGCGGCTCCACGACGCGCCGCAGCCGGGCGGGCAGGACGCACCACCGCGCCGGTGGCGTGAGGGCGCTCCAGCGCAGGGTCGGCGTCACAGCCGACGGCGTCTTCGGCCCGGCCACCGAGGCCGCGGTGAAGCGCTGGCAGCGCCGGCACGGGCTCGTGGCGGACGGCATCGTCGGGCCGCAGACCCGTGCGGCCATGGGGCTCGGCCCCGGGCCGATCCTGAAGCGGCGGGGCAGCGGCTCGGGCGGCGAAGGCGGAGGGGGTGGCCGCCTCTCACGTCTGATCGCGGCGGCGAACCGGATCGCGAGGATGCCCTACAAGTACGGCGGCGGGCACCGCACCTACCACGACTCGGGCTACGACTGCTCGGGGTCGATCTCCTACGCGCTCCACTACGCCGGGCTGCTCCGCACGCCGCTCGACTCGAGCGGCTTCATGAGCTACGGCGAGCCCGGCCGGGGCAGGCACGTGACGATCTACGCCAACGCCGGGCACGCCTACATGGTCGTGGACCACCGGCGCTTCGACACGAGCGCGATCGGCGAGACCGGCTCGCGCTGGACGAGCAGGCACCGCTCGTCCTCCGGCTACGCCGTGCGCCACCCGCGCGGGCTGTAGCCGCGCCCGGCAGGCCGCGCGCGCTGCCCTGGCATTCCGCCACCCCGCGCGTCGGCGGGCAGCGACAATGCGTCGCGTGATCCATGCGGCACGTCGCCTGCGCCGGCGCTTCCTGCCCGCCCACGTCCGGGCGGACATCCGCGACACGGAGCTGCTCGTGGCGCTCATGGAGGAGGTGCTCGAGCCCGGCTCCGACTGCCTGGACGTCGGCGCACATGCGGGCTCGGTGCTGGCCGAGCTCGTGCGGCTCGCGCCGGAGGGGCGGCACGTCGCGTGGGAGCCGCTGCCTGAGTTCGCCGAGCGGCTGCGGCAGGCGTATCCGGACGTCGAGGTTCGCGAGGCAGCGCTGGCGGACGAGGCAGGTCCGCGCGAGTTCGCCCACGTCCTGGAGGAGCCGGGGTGGAGCGGCCTGATCGCGCGTCCGACGCCCGGTCGGGCGAGCGTCGAGCCAATCGTGGTAGAGACGGAGCGCCTGGACGACGTGCTCCCAGACGGGGTTCGCCCCGCCTTCGTAAAGATCGACGTCGAGGGCGCGGAGGAGCTGGTTCTGCGCGGGGCGGTCGAGACCCTCCGCCGGCATCGGCCCGTGATCGCGTTCGAGCACGGGCGCGGCTCCGCGGACCACTACGGGAGCGGCCCCCAAGCCATCCACCGCCTACTGGTGGGCGAGCTGGGTTACGGGATCGTCGGCCTCGACGGCGACGGGCCCTATGACGAGTCCCGCTTCGCCGAGATCTTCGCTCGCGGAGAGCGCGTGAACTTCGCCGCCCGACACTAGTGCCATGGACCTCTACGACTCGATCGGGACGGGCTACACGGCGATGCGTCGCGAGGACCCGCGCATCGCCGCGCGCATCCGCGAGGCGCTGGGCGACGCCCGGACGGTGGTCAACGTCGGCGCGGGCACGGGCGCGTACGAGCCCGCGGACCTCGACGTCGTGGCGGTTGAGCCGTTCGAGACGATGATCGCCCAGCGTCCAGCGGGCGCCTCGCCCGTCGTGAGGGCCTACACCAAAGACCTGCCGTTCATGGACGGAAGCTTCGACGCGGCGATGGCGGTCCTCACCGACCATCACTGGATAGACCAGGCTCGCGGACTCGCCGAGCTCGCACGGGTAGCGCGGCGCGTGGTGCTGTTCACCTGGGACCCGGCCACGACGCTCGACATCTGGGTCGTGCGCGACTACTTCCCGGGCGTGCGCGCTCTGATCCCGGACGACTATCGCCTCGCTCACACACTCACCCGCCTCGGCGACGCCCGCGTCGAGCCGGTCCCCGTGCCGCACGACTGCCGCGATGGCTTCTTCCACGCCTACTGGCGGCGCCCGGAGGCGTACCTCTCCGACGCTGTGCGCGCCGCGATCAGCGTCTTCGCCCTGATGGACGATGCCGCAGTGAGGGAGGGGGTCGACCGCCTCCGGCGGGACCTCGATTCCGGCGAGTGGAGACGCCGGAACGCGTGGCTCCTGGAGCTGGACGAGCTGGATGCCGGCTACCGGCTCGTGGTGCACGAGTCGCGCGACGATCCTGCCTAGGGTCCCTATACGGCCACCAAAGCAGGACTGTCGTCACGACAATCCTGCCTGACCCACCCATCCGCCGGTGAGGACTCCGCCCGCGTCCGCAAGGATCTACGGTCGGTAGGACAGGACTGTCGCCGGCCGGTCCTTCACCGCTGTCGTTCCGCCGTCGAGCGCCGCGGCCAATCTCCACAAATCCGGTCGACTTTCTGCTACCTTGCCGCGCTCGGTAAAGTCGATGGACAAGGTGGAGAATCGTGGGAACCCGTAACCGTTCGCTCGGCGTCCTGCTGGGCGGCCTGGCACTCATAGCGCTGCTGCTTGTCGCCAGCGGCTGCGGCGGGCAGTCGAGCGCCTCGGGGGACACCGGCGGCGACGGCTCCGGCGGCAAGCTCACGCTCGTCGCCTACTCCACTCCGGAGGAGGCCTACAAGGAGCTGATCCCGGCCTTCAACAAGACGCCCGAGGGCAAGGGCGTCGGTTTCAGCCAGTCGTACGCCGCGTCGGGCGAGCAGTCGCGCGCCGTGGAGGGCGGCCTCCCCGCGGACGTCGTCGAGTTCTCGCTCGAGCCGGACATGACGCGGCTCGTGGACGCGAACCTGGTCGACAAGAGCTGGAATCAGAACCGCTACAAGGGGATGGTCACCGACTCGGTCGTCGTGCTGATGGTCCGAAAGGGCAACCCGAAGCACGTACAGGGTTGGGACGACCTCGTGAGCGGCAAGCTCGACGTGCTCGAGCCGAACCCCTTCACCTCCGGTGGCGCGAAGTGGAACATCATGGCCGCCTACGGGGCGCAGCTCGAGGCGGGCAAGTCGCCGCAGCAGGCGGAGCAGTACATCGCCGACCTGTTCAAGAACGTCTCCGTGCTCGACAAGAGCGCGCGCGAGTCCCTTGCGACGTTCTCCAGTGGCAAGGGCGACGTGCTGCTCGGCTACGAGAATGAGGCGATCCTGGCCCAGCAGAAGGGCGAGGACCTCGACTACATCGTCCCTGACCAGACGATCCTGATCGAGAACCCGGTCGCCGCCACGAGCGACGCCAAGGATCCGAAGCTGGCGCAGAGCTTCGTGGACTTCCTCTACACGCCCACCGCCCAGAAGATCTTCGTGGGGAAGGGCTACCGCCCGGTCGTCAAGGAGACCCCCGGCGCAGACAAGTTCCCGACGCCGTCGGACCTGTTCGACATCACGAAGTTCGGCGGCTGGGACAAGGTCAACACGGAATTCTTCGACCCCGAGAAGGGAATCGTGGCGAAGATCTTCCAGGACCAGGGAAAGAGCACTGAGTCCGGCTAGCCAAGCCACCGCCGCAGCCCCTCCTGCGGTGCCCAGGGCCGTCCCCATCCCGGGGGCGGCCCTCGGCCGTGGCCTGGCCATCGGCTACCTGAGCATCGTCGCCCTGATCCCTCTGGCGGCGGTGGTCTCCAAGTCGTTCGAGAATGGAACCGCGAGCTTCTGGAATGCGGTCACGACCCCGCAGGCCGTCGCCTCGCTGAAGCTGACGCTGATCGCGTCCCTCATCGTCGTGCTGATCAACGCGGTCTTCGGAACCCTGATCGCGTGGGTGCTGGTCCGCGACGAGTTTCCCGGGAAGCGCGTGGTGAACTCGTTGATCGACCTCCCATTCGCCCTCCCGACGATCGTGGCGGGCCTCACGCTGCTGGCCTTCTACGGCCCGGACAGCCCGGTAGGCGTCAACGTCGCGTACACGCGCACCGCCGTGGTGATGGCGCTCCTGTTCGTGACGCTGCCGTTCGTGGTGCGCGCCGTGCAACCCGTGCTGCTCGAGCTAGACCGCGAGATGGAGCAGGCGGCCGAGTCGCTCGGTGCCGGCCGAACCACCGTCTTCCGGCGCATCATCCTCCCCAACCTCACCCCGGCGATCATCGCGGGCGCCGGGCTCGCCTTCGCACGCGCGGTCGGGGAGTTTGGCTCGCTCGTGCTGATCACCGGCAACATCCCGTTCAAGACGCAGGCGGCCTCGGTGTTCATCTTCTCGATGGTCGAGTCCGACAACCCGGTCGCGGCGTCGGCCGTCTCGGTGGTTCTGCTGGTGATCGCGCTCGTGGTGCTGCTTATCTTCGGATACCTGTCGAAGAGGGCGCTGAGGCATGAGGAGTAGGTACGCCCTCCGCTTCATCGCGCTCGGCTACCTGGCTCTGCTGCTCGGGATCCCCGTGATCCTCGTCTTCATCAACGCCTTCCAGGACGGCGTCGCGGCCGCGTGGGACGCCGTGACGACGCCGGAGGCGCAGCACGCCTTCTACCTGACGCTCGTCATGGTCGCCGTAGCCGTGCCGCTCAACACCATCTTCGGCGTGCTGGCGGCGCTCGTGATCGTCCGCCAGCGCTTCCGCGGCCGCGCGCTCCTGAACGCGGCGATCGACCTGCCATTCGCGGTGTCGCCGGTGGTGGTCGGCCTGTCGCTCCTGCTCGTGTACGGAACCCGCGACGGCTGGGTCGGCAGCTGGCTCGCCGAGAACGGCATCCGGGTCATCTTCTCGACGCCGGGCATGATCCTCGCCACCATGTTCGTCTCGCTGCCCTTCGTGGTGCGTGAGACGATCCCGGTGCTGCGCGAGATCGGTACCGAGCAGGAGCAGGCGGCGGCTACGCTCGGCGCCGGCCCGTTCCAGACCTTCTTCCGCGTCACGCTGCCGGCGATCCGCTGGGGCGTGGCCTACGGCGTGGTCCTCACCACCGCCCGCGCGCTCGGCGAGTTCGGCGCCGTGAGCATCGTCTCCGGCAAGCTGTCGGGCCAGACCGAGACGGCCCCGCTCCTCGTCGAGAGCGAGTTTCGGCGCTTCAGCGAGACGGGCGCCTATGCCGCCTCGGTCGTGCTCGCGGTGCTCGCCCTCGTGACCCTGCTTGCGATGAACCTGATCAAGCCGAAGGAGGCCCAGACATGAGCATCGTCGTCGACTCGGTGACGAAGCGCTTCGGCGACTACACCGCCCTCGACGATGTTTCGCTCGAGGTGCGCGACGGCTCGCTCACGGCGCTGCTCGGGCCGAGCGGCGGCGGCAAGTCGACGCTGCTGCGCGTGATCGCCGGCCTCGAGGCGCCCGACAGCGGGACCGTCGAGATCGCGGGAAAGGACGCTACGCGGGAGCCGCCACAGCGCCGCAACGTGGGCTTCGTCTTCCAGCACTACGCCGCCTTCAAGCACATGACCGTGGCGAAGAACGTGGCCTTCGGGCTGACGATCCGCAAGCGGCCCAAGGAGGAGATCGGCGCGCGCGTGGACGAGCTCCTGAAGCTCGTCCACCTCGATGGCTTCGCCCACCGCTACCCGTCCCAGCTCTCGGGCGGGCAGCGCCAGCGGATGGCGCTCGCCAGGGCGCTGGCCGTGCAGCCCCGGGTGCTGCTCTTGGACGAGCCCTTCGGCGCGCTCGACGCAACCGTGCGCAAGGAGCTCCGCGCCTGGCTGCGCCGGCTGCACGACGAGGTGCACGTGACGACCGTCTTCGTGACCCACGACCAGGAGGAGGCCATGGAGGTCGCCGAGCAGATCGTGGTGCTGAACGACGGCAGGATCGAGCAGGTGGGCTCGCCCCAGGAGCTGTACGAGCAGCCGGCGAACGAGTTCGTGATGGGGTTCGTCGGGCCCGTCTCGGAGCTGTCGGGCCGCTGGATCCGCCCGCACGACGTGGACATCCTGCGCGAGCCCATGGACAGCGCCTCCGAGGCGATGATCGACCGCATCGTGCACCTCGGCTTCGAGGTCCGCGTGGAGCTCACGCTGGGCGAGGGCGGGAAGACCTGGGTTCAGACGACGAAGGCACAGGCCGACGAGCTTGAGCTGGCCGAAGGTGAGATCGTATGGCTGCGCCCGAATGCCCCGGTGGCCGACACCCACACTGACGAGCCGATCCCGGCCTAGCGCGGCGGTCCGTTTCGGCCGCCGCCGGTGTCTCAACGATGGCACGCGCGCTGAGATAGGAGGCAGAGGCAATTGACGCAGCAGAGGGTCGGTACACAGGAGGAGTGGAAGGCAGCCCGCGACGAGCTGCTCGCGGAGGAGAAGGAGCTCACGCGGCGGGGTGACGCGCTCGCACGCAAGCGCCGGGAGCTTCCCTGGGTGCCGGTCGAGCAGGGCTACAGCTTCGAGACCGAGGACGGCACGAAGTCGCTTGCCGAGCTCTTCGACGGTCGCTCCCAGCTCCTCATCTACCACTTCATGTTCGGCCCGGACTACGCGGCGGGCTGTCCGGTCTGCTCATCGATCGCGGACAACCTCAACCCGAACGCGGTCCACCTTGCCGCGCGGGACACGAAGCTGATGCTGGTCTCGCGCGCCCCGCTCGAGAAGCTCCTGGGGTACAGGCAGCGGATGGGCTGGAGCCTCGACTGGGCCTCGACGGTGGGCAGCGAGTTCAACCGCGAGCTCGGTTTCCTGAACACCGAAGAGGAGCTGAGGCCCTTCCTCGAGGGCGAGCTGCCGCCCGCGGTCGTGCAGAACGCCGAGGCCTGCGGGGTCGATGCCGGGACCTACGTTGCAGAGGGGCCCGGCCTCAGCGCGTACATCCTCTGGGACGGCCGCGTCTACCGCACCTACGTGTCGACGGCGCGCGGTCTCGAGCCGGTGATGGGCTACTACGGCCTCCTGGACCGCACGCCCAGCGGCCGCAACGAGGAGGGTGAGCAGGTCTTCTGGCTCCGTCGCCACGACGAGTACGCCGTCTGAGCAACACCCCCGCGGTCGGTCGCCCACAACTTCCGCGGGCCCCGAGGGTTCGCTTCAGCGAGATGCGCAAGCTGAGCCTCACCGTCCTGACGGCGATGATGCTGCTGGGGAGCGCCGTCGCCCCGGCCTCGGGCGCGCCCACGGCCACGCCGTTCGTCAGGGTGGAGGACTTCAGCGGCGCTCTTCAGATCGTCGGCTCCGGCCTCGCCTGGAAGGACGTGCGCTGCCTGAGCGACTGCGTGCGGTTCCCCTTCGCGGAGAGGCAGCGCGCCCGCTATCTGCTGAAGCGGCCCGGGGAGAGGGTCGCGGAGCTTGCCCGTACCAGGCTCACGACGATCCCGGGCGGCTCCAACTCGGTCATCGAGGAGGCCGACTTTGCCGCCTCGAGCACGCGCACGCTGATGGTGATCCGATCGGAGCGCAACGTGGACGACCAGCTGTCCACGTCGGCGACCGTGCTCGCCGGCCGGCTCGGCAGCCCTCCGGCCGAGCTGCTCGAGTGTCAGGGCAGCTTCGAGCTCCCGTTCTCGCTCGACGCGGACCTCCTCGCCTTCGATGAGCCGCGCTGCGTCACCGGCAGCACGGATGTTGTGGTTCGCTCACTCGCCGACGGCTCGGTTCGGCGCGTGCCCAGCGGCGACAGGCGGATCGAGGCGCTCGCCCTCGCCGGCGACCGGCTGGCCGTGCTCAGCTACGAGCGGCCGGCCGGCGGGGCGAGCGGCGAGCTGGCGGTCTGGGATCTCCAGACGCTCACGAAGCTGGCGTCGGTGCCGGTCGGGCGCTCGGTCTCGCCGCCGGCCTTCGCTGTGCGGCCGGACGGGGCGCTCGCGTTTGTGAGCTTCCCCGAGACGGCCCGGCCGGAGGAGTGCCAGGGAACGCTTCTGCTGCTCCGCCCAGGCGAAACGACGCCGCACGCCCTTGGAACCGGCATGTGCAACCTCGTTGACTTCGCGGACGACCAGGTGCTGGCCCAGCACAGGCGAACGCTCGTCGCGATCACACCCGCGGGTGTGGAGCACACGCTGCTGAATCTCGGCCGCGTGGAACTGCGCGCGGCGACCGCGGACGGCACGAGCGTCGCCTACGCCCTGCGCACCTGCGACGGGGACGCGACTCTCTACCGGGTGGTCGTCTCGGCGCCGGCGGCGGGCGCCGGCGCACCCCGGTGCCCGCTGCGGATCGCAAGCCGGAGCGCGCATGTGGGCGCGAAGCGGTACTTCAGGGTGCGCCTGGTGTCGAGGCGCGGTGCCGCCGGCTTCATGGAGCTTCGCCGGCACGGCTCGACGCTCCTCGAGAAGCGCTTCGAGCGCCGCGCCGGCAGGAGGTCGGTGAGGTTCCGTCTGCCGGGCTCGCTGATGAGGCAGCTGCTCCGGCAAGGCAGACTCGTGGTGGCGATCAGGACGGTGACCACCGAGCGGGCCGGAGACGAGCTCCGGCACCGGCGGACGGTCACCCTGACGCGCTTCTAGTTGAGGCGAGCTACACGCGGGCGGGCTGGACTTCGCTCAGGCGCGTGCAGAAGTCGAACCAGTCGCAGCTCACGCCGGTCCTCGAGGCTCGCCAGGGCGCCGCAGAGTAGTTCGCGAAAGTCGGCCAGCCCTTCGTCCTCGTGGCGGCGCAGCTACTCGTGTGTCACGCCGATCAGGGCACGGTCGACGGCCCGAGGGCACGTCGCGGCGAGAGCGCGTCGATGCACGGCACTGCCGGGCGAACCCGCCGGAAGCCTGCCTGCTACCGTTAACCTAGTGGTTAACGATTCGTTCAAGGCCCTATCCCACCCGATCCGGCGCGGCATCGTCGAGCGTCTTGCGGCAGGACCCGCGACCGTCGGCGACGCGACCGCGGGGTTCGGCGTGTCCAAGCCGGCCATCACCAAGCATCTGAAGGTGCTGGAGGAGACGGGCGTAGTGAAGCGCGTGGTGGAGGGCCGGACCCACCGGCTGTCGCTCGAGCCGGATGTGCTGAGCGAGGCGGCCGACTGGATGGATCGCCAGCGCGCTCTCTGGCGCCGCATGTTCGACGTCGTCGATGAGTACCTGAAGGAGGAGGTGTCCAGATGAACACGCCACCGATCGTCTCGCCCGAGGAGTGGAGCACTGCCCGCGAGGCAATGTTGGTGAAGGAGAAGGACCACACCCGGGCCCGCGACGCGCTGGCGGCCGAGCGCCGCCGGATGCCGTGGATGGCGGTCGAGCAGGAGTACCGCTTCGAGGGCCCCGACGGCCCGGTGGGCCTTGCCGACCTGTTCGAGGGCCGCCGGCAGCTGATCGTCTACCGCTTCTTCTACGAGGACGACGTCGCCGGCTTCCCGGAGCACGGCTGTGGCGGCTGCTCCTTCCTCGCCGACCAGGTGGCCCACCTCGCCCATCTGAACGCCCGCGACACCACGCTGGTGTTCGCCTCGCGGGCGCCGCAGGCCGACATCGAGCGCCTGAAGGCGCGGATGGGCTGGTCGATGCCGTGGTACACGATCACGGACGACTTCGACACCGACTTCGGCGTGCGCGAGTGGCACGGCACGAACGCCTTCATCCGCGACGGCGACAGGATCTTCCGCACCTATTTCGTCGACGCACGCGGCGACGAGGCGATGGGGAGCACGTGGAGCTACCTCGACATCACCGCGCTCGGGCGCCAGGAGGACTGGGAGGACTCGCCGGAGGGCTACCCGCAGTCGCGGCCGTACCAGTGGTGGCGCCTCCACGACGAGTACGACAAGACCCCGGCATGACGAATACGACGCTCCGCATGGAGCGCACCTTCGAGGCGCCCGCCGAGGCGGTCTTCGACGCGTGGACGAGCGAGGAGGTGATCAGGCGCTGGTGGCACGCCGAGCACGACTGGGAGACGAGCGAGGCGGAGGTCGACCTGCGCGTGGGCGGCACGGTGCGCGTGGTCATGCGCGATGCCCATAAGGACGTCGAGTACGGCGGGGGCGGGCGCTACACGGAGATCGACCCGCCCAGGCGGCTGGCGTTCACCTGGATCTGGGACGGCGACGACACGCGGCAGCTGATCGAGCTCGACTTCGAGGAGAAGGAGGGCGTCACGACCGTCCGCTTCACGCACAGCAACCTCTGGAACGAGGAGGCGGTCCGCTCCCACGAGGACGGCTGGGGAAAGGCCTTCGACAACCTCGAGCGGGCGCTGGCACCGGAGAGCGGCTAGTCGTACCTCGGGGAGGCCGGCGAGCCGGCCTCCCCAAGTCCATCGCCCTGACTACTTGGTGATCTGGATCTCCTGCGGGCCAGCGCTGCTGGAGCCGTCGTAGGTGTAGATGCTCGCGGAGGCGGTTGCCTTGCCCTTCTTGTAGGTGTTCACCCCGGGAAAGTTCCCGACCTGCACGTCCACTGTCTCGTCGGAGCTGGTGCAGGGCACCGACGTCGATCCGCTGCCCTGCGCGAGTCGGTGCCCGCTCGCCTGCGCGACCGTGACCGTGACATAGCCGTAGGAGCCGTAAGGGTCGGGGTCGCAGTTCACCGTGACGGGGACGGTGACCGTCGCGCCCTCCGGACCGAGCGTCGCGGTCGTTCCGATCTCCACCGTGCTCGGCGCGGCCAGCGCGCTGCCGGGGAGCGCGAGCGCGAGCGCCATCGCCGCCGTTGCCGTCAGTCCTCTTAGGTGCTTCATGTGGCCTCCTGTCTTTGCGGCCTGGGCTGCGAGTCCGCCCGGCCCTATCGGAGGTGAAGGTACGAATGGGCGTTACGCCACCCTTACGGCGCGGCGTGGCTCTATCGTGCGGGCGTGACCGCCGCCCGGATCCAGGCTGACGACGCCGCTGCTCGCGCCCGCGCGTGGGTCCACGCCGCCCACGACGCCGTGTGCGACGTCGTCGAGCCGTGGGAGCACGGCACCGTGGTCCGCGCGAGCCGCTATCCCACCTACTACGACTACAACCTCGTGCGCGTCGAGGATCGCGCCGCGCTGAGCGTGGACGCGCTCGTGTGCTTCGCCGACGAGGCGCTCGCGGGGCTCTCGCACCGGCATGTCGTGTTCGAGGCGCCCGCGGCCGGCGAGCCGCTTCGCGCCGGGTTCAAGTCGCTCGGCTGGAAGGTCACGCGGCTCGTGTGGATGCTTCACGCCGGCGGCGCCTCTCCGGCGCATCCCGCCGTTCGGGTCGAGCCCGTGCCGTACGACAAGGTGCACGAGCTGCGTGTCGGCTGGCTCGCCGAGGAGTTCCCGGACCTCGACGTGACCGACTTCCTCGCGGACGCCCGCGAGCTGGCGATCCGCCGTGGCGCCGACATCCTCGCGGTCGTGGAGGACGGCGAACCTGTTGGCTTCGCGCAGCTGGAGCGCGTCGGCGACGCGGCCGAGATAACCGACGTCTTCGTGAGAGCCGACCGGCGCGGCCGCGGCCTCGGCTGGGCCGTCACCGAGGCGGCGATCGGGGCGGCGGGCGAGGTCGGCGAACTGTGGATCGTTGCGGACGCCGACGACCGGCCGAAGGACCTCTACGCACGGCTCGGGTTCCAGCCCGTCTGGACCGTGCTCGACTTCCTGCGTCCAGGGCCGCACTAGGCGCATGCCACCATGCGGCCCATGGCGTATGACGAGCACCTCGCCAACCGGATCAGGGAGCTCGTCGCCGGCGAGCCGGATCTGACCGAGAAGCGGATGTTCGGCGGCCTCGCCTTCCTGATCGGCGGAAACATGTCGGTGGCCGCGAGCGGCCAGGGCGGCCTGATGGTGCGCGTGGACCCAGACGAGACGGAGGCCCTCGTCGCGAAACCCCACGCGCAGCCGTTTGTCATGCGCGGCCGCGAGATGAAGGGCTGGCTCCGCGTGGGCGAAGAGGGCGTGCGCACGAAGCGTCTGCTCGAGCCGTGGGTCAGGCGAGGCGTCGCCTACGCGCGCTCGCTCCCGCCGAAGCGCTAGAACTGCGCCTGCGAATGTCCCAAGAGAACGTCGACAAGACCAGGGACTACATCGAGGCGTACAACCGGCGCGACTTCGATGCCGCCCTCCAGGACTGCGATCCCGATGTCGAGTGGGTGCTGCCCGCGCACCAGAGCTTCGACTCCGGCGTGGGCCACAACCAGATCAGGCGCTTCTGGGAAAGCGTCGACGACACCTTCGACGAGCTTCAGCTCAGGCCGCAGGAGTACGTGGACGGGGGCGACCGCGTGGCCGTCAGGCTCCGCCATTACGGCCGCAGCAAGAGTGGCATCGAGATGGACACCGAGCTCTACCACCAGATCACGACCTTTCGCGACGGGGTGATGGTTCGGATCGAGTACGTGACGAGCTGGGAGCAGGCCCTCGAGGCCGCCGGCATCGCGACGTAGCGGACGCCGCGTGGAGGTCCGTCCGCTCAGCGCCGACGACGCCGCGGCGATCGCCGCCTGGCGCTATCCGGGCCGTTACTCGACCTATGACGTCAACGACCCCGCGGCGCTGGAGACCAGCGCCTGGGGAGTCATCGACGGGGGCGAGCTGATCGGCCACTGCTGCTTCGGGGCGCTCGCCCGCGTTCCGCCAGCGGTGGAGGAAGCCGGCACGCTCGACGTGGGTTACGGCCTCGCGCCGGAGCTGATGGGGGATGGCCTCGGACCGGCGTTCGTGGGCGCGATCCTCGACTTCGCGCTTGACCGGTTCGCGCCTGAGCGCCTGCGGCTCTACGTCCTTGACTGGAACGAGCGATCCCGGAAGGTCGCCGCGGGCCACGGCTTCGCGGTGGAGTCGGTGATGGACAACGAGGAGGGGCGCTTCCTCGTCATGATCCGCCCGGCGGGCAGTTGAGTGCGGTCAGAGCACGGGCGGCGGTGTCCCCTCCGCGCTCGCCAGGAGGTCCGGGTCCCATTCGCAGACGACGCACGCGTGATGGAAGACAGAGCGGAGGAACTCGAGCGCGGCGGCGTGGGGGTCGTCGCTCGCGCGGGCGTCGGCCCAGTCGAGCACGTAGACGCCGAGCTCGGACGCCCAGTGGGCGGCGGGCGGCGAGACGTGGCCGTCCGCGAATCGCTCGGGAGCGGGGTGTGCGTACGCGTAGAACGCGGCGGGGTCATAGCGCTCGTCGCCTGGCCACCACCCGACCGCCACCTCCTGGGCGTCCATCGCGTTCCGCATGATGAAGTCGTCCGACGGAGGCTCGGCCGGCTCGCCAGAGTACAGGCTCACCGCGAGGTCGAAGGAGCCCCACCACGCGTTCACTAGGGTCGAGCGCCCACGGTAGGGCGCTCGGTACTCGGCGAGGACGAGCGCGGCGCGCGTCGCCGCGTCGAAGTACGTGGCCACCTGGGAGGGGTCGTAAGTCGCATGCTGCTCGTCCTCGTCGAGCGGCACGCTCCAGGACACCTCCTGCGGCGTCGGGTCGATCCGCACGGGACCGGCAAGCCGGCCGATCGCGGCGATCAGCTCGCGCGTGACCTCGCCCACAGGACGGTCCGGCGTGAGGGCCACGCGCTCCGAGCGCCCATCCGAGTGCTCGGCGACGGCCTCGTGGGCGTGCAGATCGAGAGCGGCCACGAACGCTCCCGAGCCGTCGGGGGCGGGCAGCGGGGGCGTCTCCCAGCCGCGCGCGCTCAGACGCAGCGCCGCGTGTTGAAGCTCGGGCTGTCGCGGTGCGAGCGCGACAGCGAGCTTCCCCAGGACCTGTGTATGTGCGTGAAGCGTTTCGCAGGTCGGACCCCACCACTCATACGACAGCGCAGGCCACGCGGAGGCCATGTCTCCACGCTAGCGACCTAGCGGCGCGACCAGGCGTCCGGCGCGTCGATCAGGCGCTTAAGTCGAGTGGGGAGGTGGCCCGCCACGACGTCGGCGAGGGTGAGCTCGTCGACCACCGTCCGGAGGCTCGCGCGCACGGCGATCCAGACGGTCTGGAGATGCTCCGCCGCTCCGTCGTAATCGAGGTCCTCCGGCGCCTCGCCGCGCACCGACGCGAGTGGCCCGTCGACCGCGCGGATCACCTCGCCGACGGTGATCCTGTCCGCGGGCCGTGCCAGCCAGTATCCGCCGTCGGCCCCGCGCTGCGAGCGCACGATTCCCGCGTGGCGCAGGTCGATGAGGATGTTCTCGAGGAACTTCAGCGGAATTTCCTGGGTCTGCGCGAGCCGCTCGCCCTTGACCGGCCCCTCGCCTGCGTGGGCCAGCTCGAGCAGCGCGCGCACCGCGTAGTCGCTCTTCGCGGAGACCTTCACGGCGCGCATTCTGACGATAGGCTCGCCCGATGGACGTAGCCGCCATCAAGGAGCGAAATCGCTGGATGTGGGGGCTCGGCGAGTACACCGAGCTGTCCGAGGCACTGCGGCCCGCGGCGCTTGCTCTCGCGGAGGCCTGCGCCGTCTCGGCGGGACAGGAGGTGCTCGACGTGGCGGCCGGCGACGGCAACTTCGCGATCGCCTGCGCGCGCGAGGGTGCGAGCGCCGTCGCGTCGGACCTCTCGCCCGGGATGGTCGAGCGCGGCCGCGCGCGTTCGCAGCGCGAGGGCTATGACATCGAGTGGGTCGAGGCCGACGTCGAGGACCTGCCCTTCGAGGACGGCCGCTTCGACTGCGTGGGCTCGGTGTTCGGCGCGATGATCGCGCCGCGCCCGCGGCTCGTGGCCGAGGAGCTCTTCCGCGTGATACGCCCCGGCGGCACAGTGGGAATGACGGCCTGGACGCCGAAGGGCTTCTCCGCGGAGCTGTTCAGGCTCGGCCGCAGCTACGCGCCGCCGGCGGGCGATCAGCCGATGTCCGACGAGTGGTCAGACGAGGCGAAGGTGCGGGAGCGCTTCGACGGTCTGGCGGCGCGCTTCGAGGTCGAGATCCGGACGCTCCCGTGGCGGTTCGACTCCCCGGAGGAGATGGTCTCGACGCTCGGCACCTCGGCGCCCCCGTGGGTCGCCGCCAAGCAGAACCTGCCGCCGGAGCGCTGGGAGTCGCTCATCACGGAGGCGCGCGAGCTGGCCGAGCGCTGGGCGGGCGACGCCCGGCCGATCGAGTTCGAGAACGAATACGCCCTGATCGTGGCCCGCAAGCGCGGGTGACCGCAAGACTGCTCCTCGAATACGACGGCACCGACTTCGCCGGGTGGGCGACGCAGCCGGGGCTGCGCACGGTGCAGGAGACGGTGGAGGGAGCGCTCGTGACGATCCTGCGCCGCGAGGTGAGCCTCACGGTGGCCGGGCGCACCGACCGCGGCGTCCACGCGCGCGGCCAGGTAGCGAGCCACGACGGCGACCCCGCTCCAATGCGCAACCTGAACGCACTGCTGCCGCCGGACGTGGCCGTGCTCGCCAGCGAACAGGCTCCCGACGGCTTCGACGCGCGCCGTGACGCGCGCTCGCGGACGTACCGCTACCGCGTGCACACGCGCAGTGCGCCGAGCCCGTTCGAGCAGGGCCGCGCGCTCTGGTGGCCCGGGCCCCTCGACCGAGACGTACTCGACGCGTGCGCGGCGACCCTCGTCGGCACCCATGACTTCACCGCGTTCACCCCGACCGAGACCGATCACGTGCGCTTCGAGCGCGACGTGCTGCGTGCCGAGTGGGTCGACCAGGGCGACGACCTCCTCGCCTTCTGGGTCGAGGGCGACACGTTCATGCGCCACATGGTTCGCGTGCTCGTCGGGACGATGCTCGAGGGGACGCCGCCGGACCGCTTCGCCGAGTTGCTCGACGGCCGCCCCCGCAGCGAGGCGGGGGCGACTGCGCCCGCGCACGGCCTTTACCTCGAGAGCGTCGCCTACCCTTGAACGGCCCCGTGCGAGTCCTGCTCACAAACGACGACGGCATCACCGCCACCGGCCTCAACGTGATGCGAAGGGCGCTGCTCGAGCTGCCCGACGTCGAGCTCGAGGTGATCGCGCCGGACTCGAATCGAAGCGCGACCGGACGCGCCGTGACGCTGCACGACCCGATCTGGGTCGAGGAGCTGCACTTCGGCGACGGCACGAGCGGCTTCGCCACTGACGGCACGCCCGTCGACTGCGTGCGGTTCGCGGCTCTGGGCCTGATCGAGGAGCCGCCGGAGCTGATCGTCTCGGGGATCAACCACGGCGCGAACCTCGGGGACGACATCACCTACTCCGGCACCGTTGCCGCGGCGCTCGAGGGGATCATGCTCGGCGTACCGGCGATCGCGGTCTCGCTCACCGGGCGGAGCCACGAGTTCGAGCCGCTCGCCAGGTTCGTCGCGCGCCTCGTCGACGAGCTCGACGAGGTGCCGATGCCGGGCGGCACGCTCCTGAACGTGAACGGGCCGGCCGGTGAGGTGAAGGGCGCGTGCGCCTGCAGGCTCGGCAAGCGCGTCTACAACGACAGGATGGAGCTGACCGAGGAGGAGGGCGCCCGCAGGCGCTATCGGCTCTACGGCGAGGCGCCGAGCTACGAGCACGAGGCCGGCACCGACTTCGCCGCGATCGCGGAGGGGCTGATCGCCGTCACGCCGATCCACTTCGACCTCACCGACCAGGCCGGTGTCGAGGAGCTCGCGGGCTTTGACCTGGAGAGGCTGCTGGGCCCGGCCACCGAGGCCGTTGAGTAGCGCGCTACCGCCGCCCCCCGAGCCGAGCTCGGGCTGCGGCGCCGACCTAACCGCCCGCGCCGAGGAGCTGCGCAGGGTGCTCGAGTACCACGGGCACCGCTACTACGTCCTCGACGACCCCGAGATCTCGGATCCCGAGTACGACGCGCTGCTCAACGAGCTGCGCGACATCGAGGCCGAGCACCCTGAGCTGCGGAGCCCGGACTCGCCGACGCAACGCGTCGGCGGGCGGCCGCTCGACAAGTTCGAGGAGGTGCCGCACCTACAGCCGATGCTGTCGCTCGCCAACGCGCGCAACGAGGAGGAGCTGGCCGCCTGGGTGATGCGGAGCGAGCGCTACCTCGCGCGCCAGGGAGTGGAGATGGGCGACGTGCGCTTCGTGACCGAGCCGAAGATCGACGGCCTCGCCATCTCACTCGTCTACGAGGACGGTTTGCTGGTGCGCGGCGCGACCCGCGGGAACGGGGAGGTCGGCGAAGACGTGACCCAGAACCTGCGGACGATCGGCGCCATCCCGCTGCGGGTGGAGGACGCGCCGCCGCTCCTCGAGATCCGCGGGGAGATCTACCTGCCGCTGGAGGCGTTCGCCCGCCTCAACGAGCAGCGCGCCGCCGCCGGCGAGCCGACCTTCATGAACCCGCGTAACTCGGCGGCGGGTTCGATCCGCCAGCTCGACCCCGCTCTGGCCGCCTCACGGCCGCTCTCGATGTGGACCTACGGCATCGGCGAGGTCGACGGGCTCGAGTTCGACACCCATCACGAGTGGCTCGACTGGCTGCGCGGTCACGGCTTCCGCGTGAACACGGACGTTGGGGTGCACGATACGGTCGACGAGGTGGTGGCCGCATGCAACGCGTGGCAGGAGCGCCGCGACCGGCTCGACTTCGAGATCGACGGCGTCGTGGTGAAGGTCGACGACCTCGACCTGCAGCGTCAGCTCGGGGTGGTCGGCCGCGAGCCGCGTGGGGCGATCGCGTGGAAGTTCCCGCCGACGACGGCCACGACGAAGCTCAACAAGGTCTCCTGGAACGTGGGCCGGACCGGCCACATGGTGCCGTTCGCGGAGCTCGAGCCGGTGCAGGTCTCCGGTGTCATCGTGAAGCTCGCGACGCTGCACAACGAGGAGGACCTGGTCCGCAAGGACGTGCGCGAGGGCGATGAGGTGATCGTGATGCGCGCGGGCGATGTGATCCCGCAGGTGGTCTCGCCGACCTCCCGCGCCCAACGGTCCAAGAAGCGAAATCCTCCACCGACAGCTCCCGCTCGGTGCCCCGCGTGCAAGACGCCAACCATCAAGCCGGAAGGAAGCGTCTGGACCATCTGCCCGAATCGAGCGGGCTGTCCCGGACAGGTCTTCCAGGCGGTGAAGCACTTCGTGGGAGCGATGGACATCGACGGTCTGGGAGAGGAGAACGTCCGCCGCTTCCTGTCCGAGGGCCTCATCGGCGACGCCGCCGAGCTTTACTCCCTGAGCGGCGAGCAGCTGTCACAGCTTGAGGGCTTCGGTGAAGTCTCTGCAAACAAGCTCATTCAATCCCTCGAGGCATCGAAGGAGCAGCCGTTCGAGCGGGTGCTGTATGGCCTCGGAATCCCGGGTGTCGGTTACGTCAACGCACGCAACCTGGCACGGAACCTGAGGTCGATGGACGAATTGATGAAGGCGGGTGAGGACCAGCTGGTCGAGGTCGAGGGGATCGGGCCGATCATGGCCCGGACGATCGAGGAGACGCTCGCCGAGGAGCGGACCCAGGAGCTGATCCAGCGGTTCAGGGACCACGGGCTGAAGATGGAGGAGGAGGAGGGACCCGAGGCGCCGGCGGAGGGCCCGCTCGTTGGCAGGACGCTGGTCCTGACCGGGACGCTGCCGAACCTGACCCGCGAGGACGCCACGCAGCGAATCGAGGCCGCCGGCGGGAAGGTCACCGGCTCGGTGTCGAAGAAGACCGACTACCTGGTCGCGGGCGCGGACCCGGGGTCGAAGCTCACGAAGGCCGAGCAGCTGGGCACCGAGGTCCTCGACGAGGACGGCCTGATCGCGCTGCTCGGTTAGCCGAGCTTCGCGATCGCCTGCACCATGCGGTCCTGGAGGCGGCGCGCGCTCGTCGGGTACACGCCGTTCATGAGGATCGAGTAGGCGTAGCTCTCGCCGCTCCGTGCCTCGCAATAGCCGGACAGGGCGCTCACGTTCGAGAGCGTGCCGGTCTTGCCGTGGCAGCGACGGTGCGCCGCGCCCCGCCGCATGCGGTCGAAGAGAGTGCCGTCCTCGCCCGCGATCGGGAGCGAGTCCACGAACGGCTCGTAGTCGGCGCGGGTGTACATGCTGGAGAGCAGCCGCACCAAGCCGGCGGGTGAGGCGCGGTCGGCTCGCGAGAGGCCCGAGCCGTCGACCAGCGTGGGCCGGGCACCGAGGCGGCGCGCGAACGCCGTCGCGATCCGGGCGCCACGCGCGGTGGTGCCCACGCCGCCGTCCAGACGGGCGACGTCCTTCAGGAGCGTTTCGGCGAAGAAGTTGTCGCTGGGCTTGTTCGTCAGTCGGAGGAGGCGCTCCATCGGGGGCGAGTCGACGCTCGCCAGCACGGTGGCTCCCTCGGGAGTGAGCCCGGCGCGCGGCTTCAGCCGCACGGGGATGTCGCGCGCCTCGAGCGCGTCGTCGAGCCGTGCGGCGGCGAAGGCGGGCGGGTTCGCCTGGAAGGCGCCGCCGGTCTCCGTGAAGAGGCCGCGGTTGTACGAGAGCGCGCTGAGCGGGCCGACCCAGATCGAGACGCCGTAGCCGGAGTCGGGGCCGCCGCGCAGCGAGTCGAACGCGGATTCGTCGCCGTACACGCGGCCGGTCACGCGCTGGATGCCGGCGTCGTCGAGCAGCTGGGCGAGGTCCTGAACGGTCGTCCCGCCGCCGTAGGCCCTGCGCGTGAAGCGACGGCTCCCGAAGGTCGGATCGCCGCCCCCGCGGAGGTACAGGCTGCCGTGGTAGACGCCTTCCACGTCCAGTTCGCCCGTGCCAAGTACCTCTGTGCCGAGCGTGCCCTCCGTGCCGAAGCGGGCGAGCGCGGCCGTGGTCGTGAACAGCTTCGTGTTGGAGGCGAGGATGCGGGGTGTCCGCTCGCGCCAGCGGAACACCGCACGGGGCGCATCCCCGCTCAGGTTGACCACGTAGGCGCCGGAGTAGGCGCCCGCGAGGCGCATCTGCGCGGTCAGCCGCTTGGCCATCAGGGTCTCGTCCTGGGCCGCGGCGGAGGCGGGCAGGAGCGCGAGGGCGGCCATGACGGGCAGGCAAAGTCGGCGCATCAAGGGCGGAGAACACGCTAGCGAGGGATCCGGAGCGGTCATACTGGTGGCCCTATGGGTGAGGTCGTACGGCTCGAGAAGCCGTCCCAGAAGGACCGCAAGACCGTTGGGAAGCCGAAGCGCCGCAGGACGCGCCGCTCGCGCACCGCGCTGGTGCTCGGGGGCGGGGGCTTCACCGGTGGCGTCTACGAGATCGGCGCCCTGCGGGCGCTCGACCTGCTCGCGGTAAACCGCACCGTGAACCAGTTCGACGTCTACGTGGGCACGAGCGCCGGCTCGTTCGTCGCCGCGCTCACGGCGAACGGCGTGACCCCCGAGGAGATGATGCGGGTGGTCAACCAGCAGGTCCCGACGCCGTTCCGGGACGTCGACCGCAGCACGCTTATGCGCCCCAATGCGCTCGAGTTCGTCCGCGCCGGCGCGCTGATGCCGCTCAAGATGATGGGGCTGGCCCGGAACCTGCTCGGCCAGCTCCGCTCGACCTCGCTGATCGACCTGGCCGTCGGGATCGCCGAGGCGCTGCCCTCCGGCCTCTACGACGGAAGCGGCATCCAGGAGTACCTCGAGACGGTCCTCGGAGATCCGGACCGCGTCAACGACTTCCGCCTGCTCGAGCACGAGCTGTTCCTGACCGCCACCGACCTGGACACTTGCGAGCGGATCGTCATGGGCGGTCCCGACTGGGACGACGTGCCGATCTCGCGCGCCGTGGCGGCCTCCACGGCGCTGCCGATGGTCTACAAGCCGGTCGAGATCAAGGGCCGGCACCTCGTCGACGGCGGGCTTCGATCCACGACGAACGTGGACATAGCTGTCGAGGCGGGCGCCAGGTTCGTGATCGTCGTGAACCCGCTCGTGCCCTACGTGAACGACTTCCAGAAGGTGATCCCGACCATGCTGGGGAGTCGCGTCAGGCGGGTGGCAGACATGGGCTTCCCCCAGATCGGATACCAGGCCTTCAAGCTGCTGGCCCATCAGCGCCTCCACGAGGCGGTCAAGCACTGGCGCGAGAAGTACCCCGGCGTGGACATCATCCTGATCGAGCCCGACCCGAACGACGAGCTGATGTTCGAGACGAACATCCTCAACTTCACCCGCCGGGTCGAGATCGCCCGTCACGGCTTCGAGTCGGTCACCCTGAAGCTGGCCCAGGACTACGACGACTTGAAGGCCACCTGCGCGAAGCACGGGATCGACATCTCGGCGACCCGCGTGCGCAAGGTGGTCAAGAAGTTCGCCGAGGAGCGCGAGAAGACGGCGGCCTGGCGGCGGATCCTGGAGCAGACGACGGGCGCGCTGCTGAGGCAGTCGGGGCAGGCCTAGCGCTCAGCGCCCGGCGGGGCGAACGGCAGCATTGAGGGGTGGCCCAGTGCGTCGATTTTTTCGACAATCCTGCCTAGGGTCCCGTATAGGGGCCTAATCCAGGATCGTCGTCCAGATCGACGCACGCGGGGACCCCCTCAATGCTGTAGTTCGTTGCGAATCGCGCTCAGCAGCCGGTTCGAAGCCGCCTCGTCGCGCACGGCGGCACGGATGTGATGGTCCTCGCCCAACGGGCCGCCCGGCGCCACGATCACGCCCTGCTGGCGCAGCGCGTTCGCCAGCTGGTCTCCGCTCAGATCCGGCACGCGGATCCAGAGAAAGTTGGCCTGGCTGTCGGCCACCTCGGCGCCGAGCTCGCGGAGCTGGTCGGTGAGGAGCTCGCGCTCCCGGGCCACGGCCTCGCGGCGGCGCTCGATCTCCCCGTCGCCGCTTCTGAGCGCGTACTCGACCGCTGCCTGGGTCAGCGCGTTGATGCCGAGGACGGGCGCCACGGCGGCGAGCAGGTGGGAGTCCGAGCTCACGGCATAACCGGCCCGCAGACCGGACAGGCCGTAGATCTTCGAGAAGGTCCGTACCACCAGCAGCCGCTTGAAATCGCCGACGAGCCGGAGGCAGGCATCCGCGTCCTCGAAGCTCTGGAAGTGGATCAGGGCCTCGTCGACGAGGACGTGAACGCGCTCGGGCAGCGCGCTGAGCAGGTCGCGCAGCTCGGGCGACGGCAGGTAGGAGCCGGTCGGGTCGTTCGGGTTGCAGACCACGATTGCCCGGGTGTGCTCGGTGACGGCGTCCAGGATCGGGCCGCCCTCGACCGGCACGGGAGTTGCTCCCGCATGCGCGGCCATCAGCGGATAGAGCGGGTAGGACGGCCAGGGCATCACGAGCTCGTCCCCCTCCGAAAGGAGCGCGAGCGCGGCGGACTGGAGCAGCTCGGCCGCGCCGTTTCCGAGGGCGATCTGTTCCGGCGCCAGCCCGTGGCGGTCCGCCAGCAGCCGGCGCGTGGTGGTTGCGTGGCGGTCGGGGTAGCGCTGGACGAACCCGCGCGCCCGCGCGATCGCCGCGTTCACGATCTCGGAGTGGGGCAGGTCCGGCCATTCCGTGCCGGACAGGTCGATGTCCGGCGCCCGCTCCAGGGCAGCGGCCTTCTCGCGGCGCCTGCGCTCGCGCCGCTCGAGGTTCAGCTTCGCCTCGTCGATGTCGTCGAACTGCCTGTAGTAGTCGCGGAAGCCCACGCTAGGTGTTCGGCGCGAGGCTCGGCCCGGGCCCCTGGATCACGAAGAACCAGACCGTGAACACCACGAGCGCGATACCGACGCTCGCCGCGAAGATCCGCTCGAGCGCGCCGCGCTCCTGCCGGTGGCCGGCCGCGCGCCGCACGAGCTTCCAGGCGTGGTCGACCCGCTTGGCCAACGCCATCGTCAGCATGAGCGACGCCAGGCAGCCGATCAGGACCGTGCCGATTCCGGCGGTTACGTAGCCGGTGAGGTAGTCGACCTGCGAGCCGACCCACAGCCACCCGAGCGGCTGCGGCCCGAAGAGCGTCAGGCACAGCAGGAGCTCAACCGCGAGCAGGGCGTGCGCGAGCAGGCCATCCACCCGGCGGCGGCGGTCCGAGCTCGGCTCGACCGAGCGGTAGCGCACCGGCGCGGTGCCCGGGCGGCGCCCGATGAATAGTCCGCCCGTGTCGGTTGGGTCGTTGCTGGCCAACCGACGAGAGGCTAGCTAGCGCGGCTGCCCGTAGACGCGGTCGACCACGTCGGCGAACTTCTCGTGCACGACGTTCCGCTTCACCTTGAGTGTCGGCGTCAGCTCGCCCGTCTCCTGCGAGAGGTCATGGTCGAGGATTTCGAAGCGCTTGATCTGCTCGACCGGACCGACGTGGGAGTTCACGTCGTCCACGGTCTTCTGCACCTCGGCGCGCACCGCCTCGTTTGTGGCGAGCGCAGGGAGCGAGGCATCCTCAAGCCCGAGCTGCTCGGCGAGCGCCGGCGCCTCCTCGGGATCGAGCGTGATCAGCGCGATCAGGTACGGACGCCTGTCGCCGACCACCACCGCCTGGGAGATCCAGCGGTTCTGCTTCAGGCCGTTCTCGAGGTTCGCCGGCGTGATGTTCTTGCCGCCAGCCGTGATGATGATGTCCTTCTTGCGGCCGGTGATGTAGAGGAAGCCGTCGTCGTCGAGGCGGCCGAGGTCGCCCGTATGGAGCCAGCCGTCCTCGAGCGTCTCGCGCGTCGCGGCGTCGTTCTTGTAGTAGCCCTGAAAGATGTTGGGGCCCTTGATGAGTACCTCGCCGTCGTCGGCGATCCGCACCTCGACGCCCATCTGCGGCTTCCCGACCGAGCCGAAGCGGAAGTTGTTCCCGTCCGGGCGGTTCACCGTGGCACTGGTAGAGGTCTCGGTCATGCCGTAGCCCTCCATCACCGGCACGCCGGACGCGAAGAAGAACTCGAGGATCTCGGGCGCGATCGGGGCGGCGCCCGTGATGCACTCGCGGATGTTCGTCCCGAATAGGCCGCGCACGTTCTTGAAGAGCGACTCCTCGGCCTTGTCGAACGCCGCCTGGAGCTGCTCCGGGACCTCCTCGCCGGCCTCGCGCATCATGCGCACCTTCACGCCCACCTCGACCGCCTTCTTGAGACCCTCCCTGTCCTCGATGCTCGAGGTGGCGAGCGTGTAGATCTTCTCGAACATCCGCGGAACCGACGGGAAGAAGCTCGGGTTCACCTGCGTGATGTCCGCGATGATCATCTTGGCGTCGCGAGACCAGTAGGCGAGCGTCCCGCCGAGGTCGAAGGCCGCGAACTGGACCAGGATCGCGAAGGCATGCGCGAGCGGCAGGAAGAGGTACGCGGTGTCGCCCTCTTCGAGCGTGGCCTCCTCGACGACGGCTTCGGTGATCGCGCGGTAGTTGGAATGCGACAGGACGCAGCCCTTGGGCGGCCCCGTGGTGCCCGACGTGTAGATGTACAGGCAGGGGTCGCTCGGCGAGACCGCGGAGTAGCGCGCCTCCCACTCGGACTCGTCGCGGCCGCGGCCGCGCTCGCGGAGCTGCTCGAGCGACAGCGCGTCGCCGAGCTCGGCGCCCTCAAGATCCATCACGACGATGTGCTCGAGGCGTGGGCACTCGTCCTCGACCTCGCGGATCTTCGCCAGCTGGTCCTTGTCCTCGACGAAGACCGCCTTCGAGTCCGAGTGCTCCAGGACGTACTGACACTCCTCCGGCGAGTTCGTCTGGTAGATCGTGACGAGCGTGCCGCCGGCGGTGAGGATGCCGAAGCACGCGTGCGTCCACTCGGGGCGCGTGTGAGCCAGGATCGAGACCTTGTCGCCGGGCTGGATGCCGAGGTCAACGAGACCGAGCGAGACCTCCCTGACCGCATCGCCCAGCTCGTTATAGGACCTGTCGACCCACTCGTCGCCGACCTTGTACCGCTGGGCCGCCCGGTCACCGTGCTTCTTGACGGCGAGCGGCAGCAGGTCGGCGATGGTCTTCGAACCGGTGCCCTGAGAGCCGGTAGCACCGGCCGTGACAGCTTCCATGGCGCGGGAGTCTAAGCCACCCCCGCCGGAGCTACGCCTTGGCGAGCTCCCGCTTCTGGTTCGCCTCCTTGAGGCTCGAGAGGAACAGTGTCTTGTCGATCCGGCCCTGGAAGATCGGTACGCCCATCTCCATACACCGCGAAATCACTTCCCTGCGGTGCATGCCAGCCTCACGGCCGAGCTCGGTGGGCGTCAGGTGGATCGCCATGTACTTACATCCTCCTCGTCGCTTTGCAGAGCGTGTACCTGAGGGTATCGGTTGTATCGGTCGGCGCAACTGAATTGCCGCAAACTGGGAGATCAGATCGGGTTCGGAACATCGACGAAGCGGTGCTCGACGCCGAAGCGCCCGGCCAGCAGCTCGCCGAGCCGCCGGACGCCGAAGGTCTCGGTGGCGTAGTGGCCGCCCGCGATGAAGTGAGTCCCGCTCTCGCGAGCGTCGGCCATGACGTGCTCGGCGGGCTCGCCCGTGAGGAACGCGTCGAGCCCGAGGGCGATCGCCTCGCCGAAGCTGGAGGCCGCGGCGCCCGACACGATGCCCACGCTGCGCACGAGCTCCGGTCCCTCGGCCCAGCTGAACGGCTCCTGGCCGAAGGCGGTCGCGCAGCGCTTGCGCAGCTCGTCGAACGGAACGCCCTCGGACGAGCGGCCGACGAAGCCGATGCCCCGGCCGCCGCGCTCGCTGAACGGCTCCCCCCGCTCGAGACCGAGCGCCTCGCAGATCAGCGCGTTGTTGCCCACCTCCGGATGGGCGTCGAGCGGGAGGTGGTAGCCCGCGAGCGCCATGTCGTTCTCGAACAGGATGCGCAGCCGGTCCTTCATCGCGGGCGAGATCGAGCGGGGGTGGAAGTCCCAGAAGAGGCCGTGGTGGGCGATCACGAGCTGGGCGCCGAGACTGGACGCTTGCTCGAACAGCTCGCGAGAGGCCGTGACGCCCGTCGCGACGACGCTCACCTCATCCGTCCCCGGGACCTGTAACCCATTCGGGCCATAGTCACGAAAATCCTCGATCTGGAGGAGCTCGTCGAGGTAGGCGATGACCTCCGTCAAGCGCGTCATGTGTGCCGGAAGATATTTAGAATCCCGCCTTTCGGGGTACATCAGCGGGGTCTGAGCGCTTTCGCAGGGATGCATTCTTGATCGCCACAGCAGGCACCGACGCTTCCGACTGCTCACTCGTCGACGCCGTTCGCGGCGGCGACGACGCTGCTTTCGAGGAGCTCTATCGGCGCTACCAACCGCGCATCGCCGCGTTCGTGCGGGGCATGCTCCACGACGAGACGCGCTCAGAGGACGTGGCCCAGGAGGCCTTCCTGTCGGCCCTCCGCCGGATGAGGGCCACCGACAGCGAGATCAACTTCAAGCCGTGGATCTACCAGATCGCCCGCAACGCGGCGATCGACTCGTACCGCCGCAACAGCCACGCCGTCGAGGTCTCGATGGACGCGGACAGCGGGCTGAGCGCCTCCGACCGCCTGCGACTGGTCGGCGACGGCGCGCCTGACTCCGCCCTCGTCACCAAGGAGCGGCTGACGCACCTCCAGGGCGCGTTCGACGAGCTCTCGGACGTTCACACGCGGGTGCTCGTGATGCGCGAGCTGGAGGGGATGTCGTACCGGGAGATCGGTCAGAAGCTCGACCTGACGAGGCCGGCCGTGGAGAGCGCGCTGTTCCGCGCGCGCCGCAGGCTCGAGAGCGAGTACACCGAGCTCTCGGAGGGACGGCGCTGTGAGGCGATGCACGCGACGATGCTGCGGATGGCGGCGGGCACGCAGCGCGGCGCCGAGGAGCACCGCCTTGCCCGCCACGCCAAGCGCTGCCACACCTGCCGCATGCATGCGCGCGAGCTCGGGATCGAGCCGCTGACCGCGCTCGGCACGCTTCGCAAGAAGATCGCGGCGCTGCTGCCGATCCCGTTCTTCTTCCGTCGCTCGGGCGGCGACGGCGGCGGCATCACAGGATTTTTCTCTGCAGGCGCAAACGCGGCTCCGCTGGCCGAACGCGCCGCCGCGCTGGTGGCCGCGGCGGCACTGGTCGGTGCGGGAGGCGCGGCGCTTTCAGGCGGAGCGCTCCGGGGGGACCGCGCGGCGGCCGGGGAGGACCGTCCCGCGATTCAGCGATCCGCGCCGGTGCAAGGGGAATCGCAGCGCGGCACAGCCGGGCCCGCCACGGACGGGGAGCGCGCGGGAGCGCGCCGGGCGTCCGGGCGGAGAGCTTCCGGCCCGGCAGGGGGCCGCGCCGGCGGTTCAGGCACGAACACCGACACGGTGAGCGGCGGGTCGACCGGCGGTCAGACGCCGACCGGCGGGGGCTCGGGCTCGACCACCAGCCCCACCGACTCGCTTCCAAAGCTGCCTGACGCCACGGCCCCGTCCACGGATGCGCCCTCCATCGACGTTCCGGTGCCGGTGCCCGAGCTTCCCAAGGTGAGCCCGCAGCAGGACGGTGGGACGCTTCCCACCGTGGAGGTGCCGCAGACCGGCGTGCCGGCCGTGGACGAAGCGACCGGCGACGTGACCGACGGCCTCCAGGACGCGCTGCCCTAGCGACCCCGCCGGGTAACCTGCCGCTCGTGGCGCCTAAGCGCAGGCCCGCGAGCGTCGGAGACGAGCCGTTCCTCGAGTCGCTCATGGACACGAGCCTCTACTCGATGGGCGCCTATTTCTCCGATCAGCATCCCGATCTGGTGGAGGACGTGCTCGCCCAGTCGGATGCCATCGCGGCGGCCGGGCTGCTCGCCTACGCGGACGAGAACGACATGACCGTCGAGGCGTGCTTCGAGACCCTGCTGACCGGCCTCGCGGTGCGGTACTACAACGCGATTGCTGGGTAAGAGGATGGTGTGGGCGTCGTGTCGACCACCCCTGCCACGTTTCACCACGAGGCGCTCTTCTACGCCGGCGATGACGAGTTCGGCGAGCGCTGCCGTTCGTTCGTAGAGGACGGCCTCGAGCGCGGCGAGCCCGTGCTCGTCATGGTGGGCTCGAGAAAGCTCGAGCTGCTCCGCGCGGCGCTCGGCGAGCGGGCCGAGCGCGTGAGCTTCGCGGACATGGAGGTCGTGGGGCGGAATCCGGCGCGGATCATCCCTGCGTGGAGCCGCTTCGTGGCGGACAACGCCCCGGATGGCGATGACTCCGGGATGCGCGGGATCGGCGAGCCGATCTGGGCCGGCCGCGGACCGGACGAGCTGTCGGAATGCCAGCTGCACGAGTCGCTGATAAACGTCGCGTTCGCCTCCGCCGACTCGTTCCGGCTGATCTGTCCCTACGACACGGACGCGCTGCCCGACGACGTGCTCGCGGAGGCGCGGCGGAGCCATCCGCATGTGTCCGGGGTGGGCGATCCGGAGCCGTGCGGCGACTACCGCGGCATCGACCACGCCGTGGCCGGGTTCGGCGAGCCGCTCCCGGAACCGCCACACGGCTCGGACGAGCTTATTGTCACCGTGCACGGGCTGCGCGACGCGCGCGACCTGGTGCGCCGGAGCGCGCGCGACGTGGGCCTCGGCGAGCGGGCCGACGACCTGGTCCTGGCGGTCAACGAGATCCTCTCGAACAGCCTCAGCCACGCCGGCGAGAACGGCGCGCTGCGCGTCTGGTACGAGCCCGGCGCGGTCGTCTGCGAGGTACGCGACGGCGGCCACATCCCAAAGCCGCTGGTGGGTCGCGAGGAGCCGGCTGCCGGCCAGATCGGCGGCCACGGCATGTGGCTCGTCAACCTGGTCTGCGATCTGGTGCAGGTCCGCTCATCCGTGGAAGGCAGCACCGTGCGGATGAAGATGAGCGCGGCCTAGCCGAGCGGTCCCAAGACAGGATCGTGGCGTTTCGCCACGTCCGCAGACCCGCCAGCTGGCTCGGGTCCGCCGCGCTTGCTCGCGCACGCTCGGCTTCTTCGCGAACGATCCGCCCGAGCTCGTGGTCGAGGTCAACGAGAACGGCGACAGCTTCCTCTGCACGATGGACTTCCCGCCGTGTCCGGACATCCCGGCGGGAACGCAATCGACAACACTGCGGTCGGTCTCTAAACCGCCACGCAGCGGACAAGTCCGGCGGGGGATTTCGTCGGTGCATGAACGCGAATAGCCCCGCAGACCAGGTGGGGAGCGTACGCGGGGCGATTCGGAGGGATGGCATATCGGGCTGACTGGATTTGAACCAGCGACCTCTCCGACCCGAACGGAGCGCGCTACCAGGCTGCGCCACAGCCCGAAGGGTCAAGCCTAGCGTCCACGGAGGGGACGAACGCGTTGCCATACTGAGGCGGCGTGGGGCGCCGGTACCTCCTCCTCGCGCTGCTGGTCGTGCTGATCGGCTGCACCGAGAGCGACTTCCAAGGCGACACGTCGGGCCGGACGGGCGCGGGTGCCGACCGACCCGCCAAGCCCGCGTCGCCCCCGGCCCAGCCGTCGGCCCGCAGGCCCGTCCGGCTCCTCCCGCTCGGCAAGTTCGATCAGCCGACCTACGTGACGGCCCCGCGCGGCGACCGGCGCCGCTTCGTCGTCGAGCGCGAGGGCAGGATTCGGGTGGTGCGGCGTGGGCGCGTGCTCCGGCGGCCGTTCCTCGACATCTCGGACCGGGTGACGACCGGCGGGGAGAGCGGGCTGCTGTCGATGGCGTTCGCGCCTGACTACGCGAGCTCGCACCGCTTCTGGGTGTACTACACGGACAGAGTGGGCTTCATCCAGATCGACCAGTTCCGCGTCCCCGCGGCCACGCCGAACAGGGCCAATCCGGGCTCGCGCCGGTCGGTCCTCCGCGTTCCGCACCACCGCTCGAACCACAAGGGCGGGCAGCTCCAGGTCGGTCCCGACGGGATGCTGTACGCGGGGTTCGGCGACGGCGGAGCCGGGGGCGACCCCGACGAGAACGCGCAGAACCTCGGTCGCATGCTCGGCAAGATCATCCGCATCGACCCGAGGCCGGGCGGCGGCTACACGGTGGCCGCTAGCAATCCGTTCCGGGGCCGCGCCGGTGCGCTTCCCGAGATCTACGCCTACGGGCTGCGAAACCCGTGGCGCTTCTCGTTCGACCGCCGCACCGGCGATCTCACAATCGGCGACGTGGGCCAGGACGAGGTCGAGGAGATCGACTTCGTGCCGGGCCGCTCGGGCGGCCGGCCGCCTCGCGGCGGCTACAACTTCGGCTGGGACAGCTTCGAGGGCCGCAATCGCTACGAGAGCGGCAGCGCATCGGGCCACATCGCGCCCGTGATTCAGCACACCCATAGCGAGGGCTTCTGCTCGATCACCGGCGGCTACGTGATCCGGGACCGCGCCCTTGGCCGCGGCTGGACCGGCCAGTACATCTACGGCGATTACTGCGACGGCACGCTGCGCCTCGCCCGCCTACGCCGCCCGGCGGCTCGCTCACACCCGACCCGGATGAAGGTGAACGGCCTGGTCTCCTTCGGCGAGGACGGCCGGGGGCGCGTGTACGCCGTCTCGCTGGACGGCCCGGTCTACCGGATCGGCCGCCGCTAGCCGGAAACTGAAAGGGACAGTCCCTTGAGTTAGAAGCCCAGGTTCACCCAGACCGTCTTGTTCTCCAGGTAGGCCTCGAGGCCCTCGCGGCCGTGCTCGCGGCCCACGCCCGAGGCCTTGAAGCCGCCGAAGGGCGCCGCCGGGTCGCCTGCGCTCCAGGTGTTGATCCAGATGTCGCCCGCTCGCAGCAGTGCCGCCAGCTTGTGCGCGGTGGCGATGTCGCGGGTCCACACGCCGGCGGCCAGGCCGTACTCCGTGTCGTTCGCGCGGCGCGCCACCTCCTCGATCGAGTCGTACGGGAGCGCCACGAGCACCGGCCCGAAGATCTCCTCGCGCGCGATCGTGAGGTCGTCGTCGGTCACGCTGAACAGTGTCGGCTCGACGAAGTAGCCCTCGCCGTCGCGTGCGTTGCCGCCGGTCACGAGCTCCGCGCCCTCCGACTTGCCCGACTCGATGTAGCCGCGCACACGCTCCTCCTGCTCGGCGGAGATGAGCGGCCCCATCTGGGTGCTCTCGTCGAGGCCCGGCCCGAGCCGTGCCTTGTCGGCGGCCTCCGCCAGGCCTGCCAGCACCTCGTCGTACTGGTCTTTGTGGACGAACAGGCGCGAGCCCGCGTTGCAGGCCTGGCCGGTGTTGTAGTAAATCGCCTGGTACGCCCCCTTCACGGCCACGTCCAGGTCGGCGTCGGGCAGGATGATGTTGGGCGACTTGCCGCCCAGCTCCAGCGTCACGCGCTTGAGCGCACGCCCGGCCTTCTCCCCGATCTCGCGACCCACCGCGGTCGAGCCGGTGAACGCGATCTTGCCCACGTCGGGGTGGTCGACCAGCGCGGCGCCCGTCTCCCCGTCGCCCGCGATCACGTTCAGCACCCCATCCGGGATGCCGGCCTCGAGCGCCAGCTCGCCGAAGCGGAGCGCGGTGAGCGGCGTCTGCTCGGCCGGCTTCAGCACGATCGTGCAGCCGGCCGCCAGCGCCGGGGCCACCTTCCACGCGGACATGAGAAGCGGGAAGTTCCAGGGAATGATCTGCGCCGCTACGCCCACCGGCTCCTTGCGCGTGTAGCAGTGCATGTTCGGCTGGGCCACCGGGAGCACCTCGCCGTTGATCCGCGTCGGCCAGCCGGCGAAGTAGCGGAGGTGCGCCGAGGTGAGCGGCACGTCCACGCGGCGCGCCAGCTTCACCGGCTTGCCGTTGTCGAGCGACTCCAGCTCGGCGAGCTCGTTCGCATGGGCGTCGACGGCGTCCGCGAACGCAAGGATGGCGCGGGTGCGCTCGGCCGCCGCGATGCCCGACCAACGCCCGTCCTCGAATGCCTCGCGGGCCGCCCGGACCGCGCGGTCGACGTCGTCGGTGCCCGCGTACGGCACGTCGGCGATCACCCGGCCGGTCGCCGGGTCGAGCGTCTCGAACGTGCGCCCGTCGGCGGCCTCCGGCTGCTCGCCCCCGATCACGAACCGGTGCGGGCCGGCGGCGAACTCGCGTGCGGCGTCTGAGAGGGCGTCGGGCAGCGTGGCGGCGTCGGCGCCGCGGCTCGAGCTTGGCTCGGGGGGCGGCGTTGAAGTGCTCATGCCGCTGATGCTACGAAAAGCGGAGCTCCACGGCCCCCAGTGCCTCGAGCTCGAGCCGCACCGTGTCGCCGGGCTTCGCCTCGTGCGGCGGGGCGATGATGCCGGTGATGATGCGGTCGCCCGGGCGCAGCTCCTCGCCGGCGTCGGCGAGGCGGCCGGCCACCGCCTCGACCATCGCCTCCAACCGCTCGACGGTCTCCTCAGCCGACACGGTGTGTTGCTCCTCGCCGTTGATGAGGATCCGGGCGGCGCCCGGCTCGCGGGTCTCGACGCGCGGCCCGAACGCGACGGCGCGGTGGAACACGTTCCCGGCGAGGATCTGCTCGATCTCAAGGTCGAGGTCGGGCGTGTCGGCGACCTCGAGCGCCGGGAAGAGCGCGGCGATGGATCGGCCGTCGGGCCCAACCTTGAGCCCGACCTCGGATTCGACGATCACCTCGCCGTCATCCTCGATCGACCATGTGGCGCCGTCCTCTAGGAGTGTGTCGGTCGTCAGGAACCCCGCGACCGGCCCGTCGATCCCGAGGCGCTCCTGGGTTGCCGGCACGTTGAACCCGACCTTCCAGCCGATCGGGTCCGCGCCCTGCGCCAGGATCTCGCGGCGCCGCGTGAGGAGAGCCTGTGTGCCACGCTCGATGCTCACGGCTTCATCACGATCTTCAGCGCCTCGCGCCGGTCGTAGACGGCGTACGCCTCCGCGGCGTCCTCGAGCAGCATGTGGTGAGTCACGAGCGGGCCCGGGTCGAGGACGCCCGCGTCGAGCATGGCGAGCACGCGGTCCACGTGCCCGATCACGTTCGCGTGGCCGGTCTTCAGCGTGAGCGCCTTGATCCAGACGATCCCCATGTGCACCTCGACGCGCTCCGCGTACACGCCGATAGCCGAGACGATCCCGGCCTTGCGCGTCACGCGGCAGGCGAGCTCGAGCGCGTCTGGATGGCCGACGGCGTCGATCGCGGCGTCGACTCCCCGGCGCTCGGTCGCCTGCCTGACCGCCACGCGCGGGTTGTCGTCCGTGAGGTGCATGGGCTGCGCGCCGAACGACTCGGCGAGCGCCAGCCTGTCGGCGACCGTGTCGATCGCGACCACCTTGGCGGCGCCGGCTGCCTTCGCTGCCTGCACCGCGCACAGCCCGACGGGCCCGAGGCCCAGCACCGCGACGCTGTCCCCGGGCCGGATACCGGCCTGGTCCACCGCGTGCCAGCCCGTTCCCATGACGTCGCCGGCGAACAGCGCCACGTCGTCCGACATCCCCTCCGGCACGCGGCGCAGCGTCAGGTTTGCATGCGGCACGAGCACCTGCTCGGCCTGCGCGCCCTGGAGCGAGCCGAGCGTATTCCCGTGCCCGAACACCCGCCCCTCGTCGCACTTGTGGAAGTCGCCTCGGCGGCAGAAAAAGCAGTTCCCGCACGCCGAGCAGAAGCAGCCCAGCACGCGATCGCCCTCCGCCACCTGCGTCACGGCGTCGCCGGCCGCGACCACCGTTCCGACGAACTCGTGGCCGAGCGTGAACCCCGGCTCGATCGCCACGCGCCCGTGGTAGATGTGCAGGTCCGACCCGCACACGCCAGTGGCCTCGACGCGCACAATCGCGTCGTCCCGCTCGAGCAGCTCGGGCTCGGGCCGGTCCTCGAGACGTACCTCTCCGGGCGCCTGAAACGTAACCGCCTGCATCGACCCGGCACGCTATAGCGTGGCGCGCCGTGACCGACGCGGGCTGGCGGGTCGCCAAGTCGGACATAACCGCCGACCGGGACCCGGAGGAGCGGCCCCCGGGCCACGAGGGCGCCGAGCCGCTCGAGTTCTTGCCGCCCGGCCAAGCCGTCGGCCGGCGCACCCTGTGGGATGAGCGCGGGCGTATCGGGCGCGCAGCACGGACGCTGCTGGTGCGAGCGCGCGCATAGACTTTCGGCCGTGGCCTATTTCAGAGACGCGGACGAGGTCTACGCGTATATCGGCAAGCTGTTCGAGCAGCTCGCCGTGGACGAGGAGCTCGCGCCGAAGTTCCGCAAGGCGAACACGATCGTTCAGTACCAGTACCGCGAGCCCGAGTCGCAGATCACCGTGAAGCTCATCGAGGGTGAGGACGGCCAGGTCGACTGCGGCGAGACCAACATGGAGCCCGAGGTCGTTATGACCATGGAGGCCGACACGGCCCACAGGTTCTGGCTCGGCAAGGTCAACGTCACCGTGGCGCTGGCGCGCGGCCAGATGAAGGCGAGAGGGCCGGTCGCCAAGATCCTCAAGCTCGTCCCGCTCACCAAGCCGGTCTTCCCGCGCTATCGCGCGCTACTCGAGCAGCACGGCCGCGAGGACCTTCTCGAGGCAGCCTGATGGAGGCCGGATCGGCGCTGGACCGGCCCCCGCTGAGGGGGTTCAAGGACTTCTACCAGTACGCCGGCACGACCCGGGTCGTCTCGGGCCGCGACCTGCTCGGCTCGACCGGCTTTGAGTTCCAGAAGGAGGGGGCGCGGCGGGTGTTCGTCGTCACCGACGAGGTGATCCGCGGCACCGGCCTGGTGGAGCGGATCGAGGCGGGCGTCACGGATGGCGGCCTCGAGGTCGCGGGCGTCTACGACCGCGTGCCCCAGGACTCGTCGACGCACGTGTGCGACGAGTGCGCCGCGGCGGCCAAGGAGGCCGGCGCCGACTCGTTCCTGGCCGTCGGCGGCGGCTCGGTGATGGACAGCGCCAAGGTCGCCGACGCCGTGTTCACGCACGGCGGCACGGCGCGCGACCAGGAGGGCTTCTACCTCATGCCGCGCGAGGACGACGGGATGGGCCGCCCGCTCGACATCGCGCCGCTGGCGTGTATCCCGACAACCGCCGGCACGGGGAGCGAGAACTCGATGGCGGCCGTCATCAAGGACCCGGACAAGAAGGTGAAGATCGAGATCGCCGACTTCCCGCTATTCCCGCGGCTCGCGATCCTGGACCCTGAGAGCACCCGCACGCTCCCGCCCAAGGTGGCTGCCGCCACTGGCATGGACGCGGTCACGCACGCGATCGAGGGGTACGTCTCGACCGACTGGAGCCCGCATCAGGATGCCCGCTCGCTTCACGCGCTGCGGATGATCCGCGACAACCTCGAGCGCGCGGTCGAGCGCGGCGAGGAGGACGAGGAGGCCCGCGGCAACATGCTGATCGCGGCGAACCTCGCGATGACGATCGCGCTCGGCTCGGCGCACGCGATGTCCCATCCCGCGGGCGCCCAGTTCGGCGTGCCGCACGGCGTGGCCAATGCGATCCACCTGCCGCACGTGATCCGCCACAACGCGGCAGGGTCAGACGACATAGCCGACCGCTATCGGGACATCGGCGAGATCTTCGACGTCTCCGACCCGGACATCGGGGAGGCCCTGGCGAGCCACATCACCGAGCTGGTCGCGCGGCTCGGCCTTCCCACGCGGCTCTCGCAGGTAGGCGTGCCGGAGGACGGGATCCCCGCGCTCGTGGAGGGCGCGATGGGCGACGGCACGACGCTGCTGAACCCGCGCGAGATGAGCGAGGAGGACTACGCGGAGCTGTACCGAGCCGCTCTCTGAGCGCTGGCCATCTCCTTGAGCGTGGCCTTCGCGGTGTGCTTCGGCCGCCAGCGGAGCTCTTTCTTCGCCCGGGCGGTCTTCATGAGGACCGGTTTCTTCACCGAGTGGATCCACGCCACCTCGGCGGGCATTAGCGGTAGACGCGTCGCGATCTCCGCCGTCGCGTCAACCAGCGGCTTCGGGACCGGTATCGAGTACCAGCCGAGCGCATCGGCGACATCCTTCATCGTGAGCGTGCCGCCGCCGGCGAGGTTGTACGGGCCGGGCCGGCCGACGCCCCGCACGGCGGCGGCGAACGCGCTCGCCACGTCGTCCTCGTGGACGAGCTGGAAGCGGACCCCCGGGTCGGGGATCACGGGCTTGAGGACGGGCAGCGAGCCGAGGAGGCGCAGCACCGGGTCGGGCATGGCCTCCTCGAGCCGGTAGTAGGGGATCTCCTCGAGCATCGTGCGCGCCTCCGGCCCGGCGACGATGCAGGGGCGGAACGCGTACGCCACGGTCCCCGCGTGGCGAAGCAGCACCTCGCCCAGCACGCGCTCGACCTCCGCCTTCTGATGCGAGTACGGGTGCTCCTTGGAGCCGCGCGGCTCGATGTCCTCGGTCAGCCAGTCCGGGTTATCGTCGTGGAAGCCGTAGGCCGCGACGCTCGACGCGTAGCAGATGCGCTTGGCGCCGGCCTTCGCCGACTCCTCGAAGACGCGGCGCGAGCCCTCCACGTTCAGCTCGCGGGTGGCGTCGCTCGCCTCGAGAAGGGCGAAGGCGAGGTGGAGGACCACGTCCGCGCCCTTTACGAGGTCGCGCACGCTCGCGGTGTCCGTGACGTCGCCCTGCCGGTACTCAGTCTTCTTCCAGCCGCGCTCGGCGGGCTCGAACGGACGCCTCGCCATCCCGACGATGCTCTTGACCGTCCGCGAGCGCTCAAGCGCGTTGACGATGGCGATCCCGAGGTCACCGGTGGGCCCGGTCACCGCCACAGTGAGCCTCTCGGCCGCCATGGCCGGAGGTTGTATCCGATCAGGGGAGAGAGCGTGCCCGCTGCTCGCAGCCGGTGACGATGTCGAACCGGTCGCGGGTCACGACGTCGTGGCTGCCGGCGCCGCAGTCCACGAAGTCGCGCTTCCCATCGCGCGCCTCGACACGGTCGCGGCCGGCGCCGGTGGCGATCGAGTCTTCGCCCGGGCCGCCCGAGACGCGGTCGTTGCCCGCACCGGTGCGGATGCGGTCGCCGCCGCCGCCGCCCTCCGCCGTGATGTCCCCGCCCGACGCGCTGATCAGGTCGGCGTCGCCGCCGCCGAGCAGGGTGAGCCCGTCGCCCTCGCCGGAGATGGTGTCGTGCCCCGAGCCGCCGTCGACGTAGTCCTGGCCGCCGCTGGCGTACAGGCGGTCGTCGCCCGACCCGCCGAAGAGGCGGTCGCTTCCGTCCTGCCCGAACAGCGTGTCGCCACCCGCTCCGCCGAGGACGAGATCGTCGCCGGCGCCTGCGTAGACCTGGTCGCGGCCCACGCCGGCGTCGACCTGATCGTTTCCCGTGCCGGCCACGATCAGATCGAGCCCACCGCCGCCGTCCACGTCGTCGTTCCCCGGTCCGGCCTCGAGGAAGTCGCTGCCGGCGAGCCCGACTAGCTCGTCGTCGCCGTCCTCGCCGTAGAGCTGGTCAGGGCTCGGGGTGCCCTGCAGCAGGTCGGAGCCGGTGGTGCCGATCAGTGTGTCGGCCAACGCGACCCCCGCGACCAGCGCAAGCGTGGCGGCCGCGAGCGCGGATATGGATAGGACACGGCGCATTTGGCTCAACAAACAAGCTATTGCCGCTCCGGTTGCGGCGCCAGGGGCTTCTCTTGAGGCGCTAGGCGCTCTCGTAGCCGGGGTCGCCCGGCATGAGGATGCGCGGCAAACCGTCGCGCATCGCCACCTTCGGCAGCACCGGCTCCACCCGCCGCTCGCGCGCCGCCGCGAGCGTCTCCTCGACCGAGGACAGCTCCGAGAGCAGCTCGAGGTGCTTGATCGTGGGGAACACGAGCGCCAGCTCGTCCTTCGCGTGCGCCGCCAGCGCGGCGGCGGGGGTGAGCCAGCGCGCGTCTATGCACTCACCGCCGTCGGGTCGCGCCGCCGCGCCGTCCGGGGCCCGCGCGGCGAAGAACCAGGTGTCGAAGCGGATCTTCACCTGCTCGCCGTCGGGCGTGATCCAGCGCGAGAACGGCACGAGCTCTGTGTCGCCGGGCAGCGCGATGCCGGCCTCCTCCTCTAGCTCGCGGACCGCCGTCGCGGCGTGGTCAGCGTCCTCGTCCGGATGCACCGCCCCGCCGGGGAAGACCCAGGCCCCGCCCATGAAGCGCTGCTCGGGGTTCCGCTGGACCAGCAGCACCTCCGCACCGCCGCCCGAGTCCCGCAGCAGGATCAGCGAGGCGGCTTGCCGCGGCTCGACGCTCACGGCTCGTAGAGCTCGAAGTCCTTCTTGCGCGCTCCGCAGACCGGGCAGAACCAGTCGTCCGGGATGTCCTCGAAGGGCGTTCCCGGCGGGATGCCACCGTCGGGGTCGCCCTCGGCCGGGTCGTAGATGAACCCGCACGACGTGCAGATCCACTGCTGCGTTGCGACGGTTGGCGTCTCGGTTTCGCTCACGGCGATCGGAAAGCCTACCGAGCCGCTCGAGCGCCGTAGTGCAGCTCGAGTTCCCCGTCTCAGGCGGCCATGGGCAGGTCCGCCGCACCGGTGACGGCGTCGATGGCCTCGCTCGTGACGCTCACGAGGCGCGTGAGGTCCGCGCGGGAGATCGAGAGCGGAGGCATGAGCACGACCACGTCCCCGAGCGGGCGGATGATCGCGCCGCGGCGGCGGGCCTCGAGCGTCACGCGGTGCCCGATGCGCACGGGCAACGGGTGCTCCACGAGCTCGATGCCGACCATGAAGCCGCGCGACCGCACCTCCCTGACGGCCGGGTGCGCCGCGATGGGCTCGAGCAGCTCGGCGAGGAGACCCATCTTGGGTTGCAGCCGCTCCAGCGTGTGCTCCTCGCGGAAGACGTCGAGCGTGGCGAGCGCGGCCGCGCATGCGAGCGGGTTGCCGGTGTAGGTGTGCCCGTGGAAGAAGGTCCTGAACTCCTCGAACTCGCCCAGGAAGCCCTCGTAGATCCGCTCGCTGGCGAGCGTGGCCGCGAGCGGCAGATAGCCGCCGCTGATGCCCTTGGCGAGACACAGCAGGTCGGGAGCGACGCCCTCGTGCTCGCACGCGAACATCCGCCCGGTCCGGCCGAAGCCGGTGGCCACCTCGTCGAGGACCAGCAGCACGCCGTGGCGGTCGCAGAGGTCGCGCACCGCGCGCAGGTAGCCGGGCGGGTGTACGAGCATCCCCGCCGCGCCCTGGACGAGTGGCTCCATGATCACCGCGGCCACCTCGCCCTCGTGCTCGGCGAGCAGCCGGCCCATGGCGGCGACATCGCCCGGCTCCGCCTTCAGGGTCTCGAAGAGGAGCGGCTCGTAGAGCGAGTGGAAGAGGTCGATGCCGCCGACAGAGACCGAGCCGATCGTGTCGCCGTGATAGGCCATGCTGAGCGCCACGAAGCGGCGCCGGTCCTGGCCGCGCTGGCGCCAATACTGGAACGCCATCTTCAGCGCGATCTCGGTGGCTGTGGAGCCGGAGTCCGAGTAGAAGACGCGCGTGAGGCCCGGCGGCGCGAGCTCGACCAGCCGGCGTGCGAGCTCGATGGCGGGCTTGTGCGACAGCCCCAGCATCGTCGAGTGCGCGACCTTGCCGAGCTGCTCGCGCACCGCCGCGTCGATGCGCGGGTGCGCGTGCCCGTGGACGTTGCACCACAGCGAGGAGACGCCGTCGATGTAGCGCGCCCCATGCACGTCGATCAGGTCGGTGCCCTCGCCGCGCTCGATGATCACCGGCTCCTCCTCCACCCACCCACGCTGCTGGGTGAACGGATGCCAGAGGTAGGCGCGGTCTGCGGCGGCGAGGTCCACCGGTGCCGACACTAGCCCGGGGGTCGGATGGCGTCATATGTATGATCCCGCGCCGTGGCGAAGCGACTCGCTGCCGCGATCGCGGCGCTCACTGCACTGATGCTCATTCCGGCCGAGGCGCCCGCCAAGAGGGTCGCCGGGGTGAACGTCAGGCCTGGCTGCGACTTCATCGGCGTGGCCGTGTGCCAGTTTCCCTGGCCGAACGATTACTTCACGAGGCGCGACAGGCGCACCGACACGGGCCTGCGGCTGGCGCTCAGGAGATCCGCGATGCCGCGCAACAAGGACGGCACGCCCATCGATCCCACGGACATGAACCGCGCCGACGGCTTCAGCCCGGGCAGCGCGATGCTCGTGAAGGTTCCGGGCCTCAGCAGGGCGGCCGCATTCCGTAAGAGCAAGCTGCCGCCACTCACGAACCTGCGCCGTGGGCTCGCCAAGCGGTCGCCGGTGGTGGTGATCAACGCTCGAACCGGCAAGCGCCATCCGATCTGGGCCGAGCTCGACTCGAGCGCCTCGGATCCCAAGGCCCGCGTGCTGATCATCCGCCCGGCGAGGAACCTCGACGAGGGCGAGCGCTACATCGTCGCGCTCCGCAACCTGAAGAACGCGCGCGGCGGGTCGATTCAGGCGAGACGCGCGTTCCGCATCTACCGCGACCGCATCCACACTCACGCAAAACCGATCGAGCGCCGCCGTGCGCACTTCGAGCGCATCTTCCGCGCCCTGAAGGAGGCGGGCGTGAAGCGCCGCTCGCTCTACCTCGCCTGGGACTTCACGGTCGCGAGCGAGCGCAGCCTCAGCGAGCGCATGCTCCACATCCGCGACAGCGCCTTCCGCGCGCTCGGCGACCGGAACCTGAGGGACCTGAAGCTCGCGGGCAGCTCGCCCGCGTTCACGATCGACGCCGTGACCGACTACACCCCGGCGCAGGACGACCGCATCGCCCGGAAGGTCGAGGGGACCCTCACGGTGCCGTGCTACCTCACGAACGGGTGCGCGCCCGGCTCCAGCTTCCGGCTCGACAAGCGCGGCCTCCCTCGCCGAATGGGCACCACGAAGGCGAAGTTCTTCTGCAACATCCCGCGGTCGGCGCTTGACCCGGCCTCGCCTCCGAAGGCGCGCCCCGCGCTGTACGGCCACGGGCTCCTCGGCCGCGCAACCCAGATCGACGAGTCGAACATCAAGTCGATGTCAAACGAGCACAACTTCGTGTTCTGCGCGACGCCCTGGGCCGGATTCGCGGCGGAGGACGTCCCGCATCTCGTGACCGTGCTGGCCGACCTCTCCCTCTTCAACACCGTGGCGGACCACATACAGCAGGGCTTCCTCAACGCCCTGCTGCTCGGCCGCGCCATGATCCACCCGCAGGGGCTGTCGTCGAACCCGGCCTTCCAGAAGAACGGCCAGAGCGTTCTGGACACGAGGCGGCTGTTCTTCGACGGCAACAGCCAGGGCGGCATCCTGGGCGGCGCGCTCACCGCGGTTGCGCCCGACTTCGATCGCGCCGTACTCGGGGTTCCCGCTATGAACTTCTCCACCCTGCTGCAGCGCAGCGTCGATTTCGACACCTACGCGATCATCCTGTATCCCAGCTACCCGCGCGTGCTGGACCGGCAGCTCGCGATGTCTCAGGTCCAGCTCCTCTGGGACCGCGGCGAGGCCGACGGCTACGCGCTCCACATGACGAGTGACCCGCTGCCGAACACGCCGCGACACAAGGTGCTGATGCACGTGGCGTTCGGCGATCACCAGGTCTCCGACACGGCCGCCGAGGTCGAGGCCCGCACCATCGGCGCCCGCGCCCACCGTCCAGCACTCGTGCCGGGACGCTCGCCCTGGCCGCGGCTCCAGCTGATCCCCTCGATCGGGAGCTACCCGTTCAACGGCTCGGCGATGGTGTTCTGGGACACCGGGCCACCGCGCACGGTCGGGCTGGAGCTCCAGGGGACGACTCCGCCGCCGGTAGGAAACACGCCCAACCGGACCGGTGACGACCCGCACGACAACCCGCGGTCCACCGTGAGCGCCCGCGTGCAGAAGTCCGAGTTCCTGAAGATCGGCGGCCGCGTGGTCGACGTGTGCGGCGGGAAGCCCTGCTTCGCGGCCCCGTACACCGGTCCGTAGTCGCCCCGGCCCACTATTTTGAGGCGGGCAATGCCGCCTCTGCCCATCCTCGTGTTCGTGGTGGGGACGGGCTCGCTCGGCGCGGAGATCGCGGCCGTGCGCCTGCTCTCCCCCTACTTCGGCGCATCCACGATCGTCTGGGCGAACACCATCGGGATCGTCCTGGTGGCTCTCTCGGTCGGCTACTGGCTCGGCGGCCGCCTCGCCGACCGGCATCCGAACATGCGCGCGCTGTGCCTGACGGCGCTCCTCGCCGCGGTGCTGCTCGCGGCCGTGCCGTTCGCGGCGGACCCGCTGCTCGAGGTGGGGGTCGACGCGCTGGACGAGATCTCCGCGGGCGCCTTCCTGGGCTCGCTGCTGGCGGTTCTGGTGCTGGTCGCGGTCCCGGTCCTGCTGCTCGGCACCGTGTCGCCCTGGGCGATCCGGCTGGGCGTGCAGTCCGTCGAGGAGGCGGGCACGGTGGCCGGGCGCCTGTACGCACTCTCGACGGCCGGCTCGCTGGTCGGCACGCTCCTCTCGGCGCTGCTCCTCATCCCCCTGGTCGGCACGCGCCGCACGTTCCTGATCTTCGCCCTGGCGATCGCGGTCGTGGCCGTGCTCGGCCTGCGCCCGGTACGGCGCTGGGCCCTTGCTCCCGCGGCGATCGCGGCGCTGATCGCTCTGCCGGTTGGGACCCTGAAGGCCAAGACGGAGGACGGCGCCCGCGTGATCCACGAGGCCGAGACCGAGTACCAATACGCGCGCGTGCTGGAGTACCCCGACGGCACGCGCACGCTCGAGCTGAACGAGGGCCAAGCGGAGCACTCGGTCTGCGCGGCGGAGTGCGACGCCGGCCCGGCCGGCCCGCGCGACCCGCATTCGGTGCTCACGGGCGACGTCTGGGACGGCCAACTCGTGGACTTCTACGCAGCGCGCACCAGCGCGCCGCGGCGCGTGGCGATCCTCGGCAACGCGGCCGGCACCACGTCGCGCGCCTATGAGCAGTTCTACCCGCGCACGCGAGTGGACGGCGTGGAGATCGACTCGGAGCTGTCCGAGATCGGGCGGAAGTACTTCGACATGAACAACCCGATGCTGCACCTCTACCACGAGGACGCCCGTCCCTTCCTGCGGCGGATCGACGCGCGCTACGACGTCATCTCGGTCGACGCCTACCGCCAGCCCTACATCCCGTTCTACCTCACGACGGTGGAGTTCTTCGAGACCGTTCGCGACCGGCTCGCCCCAGGGGGCGTCCTCATCGTGAACGTCGGCCACCCGGACGGCCAAGACGATCTCGAGAAGGTGCTCACGGCCACGATCGGCGAGGCCTTCCGGCATGTGATGCGCGACCCGATCGAGAACACCAACACCCTGCTCGTCGCGAGCGATACGCCGCTGTCGGCGGACCGGCTCGACGCCGCCGCGCCGAGGCTCCCGGTCGCCCTCCAGGCGACGGCCTACGCCGCCGCCGCGCGCCTCGCCCCGCCGCTGCTCGGCGGCGACGTCTACACGGACGACAAGGCGCCCGTGGAGTGGCTGATCGACAGGTCGATCGTTGACTACGCGAGCGGGAAGTGAGCGGCGCGGCGGACGTCGCCATCCTCGGCGGCGGGATCGTCGGCTGCGCCGCCGCCGCGTTTCTGGCGGAGGCGGGGGCGAGCGTCGATCTGTACGAGCGCGAGGAGGTCGGCGCCGCGGCGTCGGGGCGCAACTCCGGCTCGATCCAGCATCCGTTCGACCCGGTGATGACCGAGCTGCATGTGGAGACGCTCGAGCACTACCGCGGGCTCGACGGGCTCGACCTGCCGGCGGCTCCAGCCGGCGTGCTGATGCTGTCGCCCGAGCCGGAGCCGCTTCGGCCCGTGGTCGAGGAGCTCGCCGCCGACTGCCCAGAGCTTCGACCGACGCTGCTCGCCCCAGCGGAGCTGCGTCAGGTCGAGCCCGGGGCGGCTGACGGCCTGTGGGCGTGCCGGCTCGAGACCGGCTATCCCGTGCGGCCGGTCGCGGCCACGCGGGCATTCGCACGGCGCGCCCACTCGGCGGGCGCCCGCTTCCACGAGGGCGAGACGGCCTGGCCGTGGGTGACGGGCGGCCGCGCGCGCGGCGTGCTCGCCTCAGGTGTGCGCCGGCCCGCGGACGCGGTGCTCGTCGCCGCCGGCCCGTGGACGCCCGACGTGATCGACACGACCGGGACCTGGCGTCCGATCGTGCCGGTCTGGGGAGTGGTGGCCGACGTGGAGATGGACGACCCGCCGCGGCACGTGCTCGAGGAGGCCGGCGTCGAGGAGCTGGCCGCGGGGGCCGGCCCGCCCGGGTCGATCTTCAGCCTCGTGCCGGCCGACGGTCAGATCTCGGTCGGCTCGACCTTCCTGACGAAGGCGCCCGAGCCGGCGACGTGGGCCGGCCGCTTGCGACGGGGCGGCGAGCGCTTCGTGCCCGGCCTTGCGCGCGCCAAGGTCGTGGGCGCCCGCGCGTGCCCGCGCCCGCAGTCGCTCGACGGGCGTCCGCTCGTGGGCGAGCTTCCCGGGCTCGGGGGGCTCTGGGCGGCCGCCGGCCACGGCCCGTGGGGCATCTCGACCGGCGCGGCCACCGCGCGCATCGCGGCGGACGCGCTGCTCAGCCGTGCCGATGTTCCGGCGGCGCTGTCGGTGGCGCGCTTCTAGCCTGCTGCGGCAGGCTCGGGGTCGGGCCGCACGATCACCGTGTCGGCGACCTTGATGATCTCGTCCGCGGGCAGGTCGGCGTCGCTGGCGTGGCCGCGGAGTGCCTCCTCACTCTCGGCCTCGTAGATGCACACCGTGCCGAGGTTCCCGCCGTCCTCCTCGAGGACGTAGCTGCGGATCCAGCGGACGTCGCCGCGGCGGTCGCCCTCCTCAGTCGACCTGGCGGCGGCCGCCTCGAGCTCCTCGCCGGAGCGCCAGCCGTTGCGACGAAGAATCACGTAGAGGTCCATGTCTGCTCCTAGTCGTCGATGTCGCTTGCGACGGTAACCCACTGCGTGAGACCCTGCCACCCATGAGCTTCCGTAAGTACCAAGTGGGCAGCTACGACGAGATGCGTGCCGCGCACAGCTGGGACGTGCCGGCGCGCTACAACATCGCCCGCGACGTCTGCGACAAGCACGAGTCCGGACGCCTCGCGATGGTGTGGGAGGACTGGCGGGGGAACGAGCGACGGGTGACGTTCGGGGAGCTCCAGGAGCTCTCGAACCGCTTCGCCAACCTGCTGGAGGCGCTCGGGATCGAGCGCGAGGACAGGGTCGCCACCCTGCTGCCCTCGCTGCCCGAGACGGCCGCCGTCTTCCTTGGCACATACAAGCGCGGCGCGATCCTGCTGTCGATGTCCGTGCTGTACGGCGACGAGGGCATCCAGCACCGCCTGCGCGATTCGGGGGCCCGGCTGGTGGTCACCGACGTGGCGAACCGCGACCGCATCCCGGAGGGCCTCGTCGAGCGAGTGCTCGTGCTGGGGGACGACTTCGAGCCGGCGATGGACGACGCGGCTCCCGACTACGAGGTGGTCGACACCTCCGCCGACGACCCGGCCCAGCTGTACTACTCCTCGGGCACGACCGGGCTGGCCAAGGGCATCCTCCACGCGCACCGTTACCTGCTCGCCCACGAGGAGTTCGAGTTCTGCCACGACGTTCGCGACGGCGAGCTCTTCCACGGGTCGGGCGAATGGGCCTGGGCCGCCGGCATCTGCCCGCTGCTTGGACCATGGCGCTACGGCGCGGTGGCGCTGGTGCAGCAGCGCGAGGCAGGCTACGACCCCGAGGAGCACCTGCGCTTCCTCTCGAAGCACGGCGTGGAGAACATCTTCACGACGCCCACAGCGCTGCGCGCCATGACGGGCGTCGAGGACGCGGGCGCGCGCTATCCGCTCGACAAGCTGCGGGTCATCTGCTCGGCGGGCGAGCCGCTCAACCCGGAGGTGATCCGCTGGTTCCGCGACCAGTTCGGGCTCACGGTGCTCGACTTCTACGGTCTGACGGAGAGCTACCCGTTGTGCGGCAACTTCCCGACCGTCGAGGTTCGCGAGGGCTCGATGGGCCTGCCGATGCCGGGCTGGGAGGTCGAGATCCTCGACGAGGACGAGCGGCCGCTGCCGCACGGGGAGCGGGGCGAGATCTGCCTGCGGGCGCACTCGAACCCGCACTATCCGCTCGGGTACTGGAACCGCCCCGAGGACACCGAGGAGGTGTTCGGCGGCGACTGGTTCCACACGAAGGACGCGGCGATGAAGGACGAGGAAGGCTACGTCTGGTACGCCGGCCGCGCCGACGATGTGATCATCTCGGCGGGCTACCGGATCGGCCCGTTCGAGGTCGAGTCGGCGTGCGTCGAGCACCCGGCGGTGAAGGAGGCCGCCGCGGTGGCGTCGCCGGACGAGCGCCGGGGGCACATCGTGAAGGCGTTCGTCGTGCTCACGGGCTCCTTCGAGGCGAGCGACGAGCTGGCGGACGAGATCAAGCGGCACGTGCGCGAGCGCCACTCCGCGTACGCGTACCCGCGCGAGATCGAGTTCGTGGACGACCTGCCGAAGACGCTCACCGGGAAGATCCGGCGAGTGGAGCTACGAGAGCGCGAGTCCGAGCGCGCCGCGCAGCACCAGAGCTGAAACCCTCGCGAACCTAAAGAGACAGTTCCTTTAGAGAATGGGCATCAGCGGGATGTCCCAGAGGATCGCCGCTGTTGCGAACCCGGCGACAGCCAGCACCGTTACCACTCCGGTGATAACTCGCTGCCGCATCGTCGCGTGCGCCGCTCGCTCGGCGGCCTGGTCACCCCAGATGATCACCCGCTCGAGCAGGCGCTCCGCCCAGTCGAACTCCAGCGCGAGGAAGCCGACCCCGAAGATGATCGTCACGATGCCCGGACCGGGGACCCCCGGGAGCGACAGCAGGATGCCGGCGAAGACGATCAGGACCCCGAGCACGACGATCGCCACGCGCTGGAGGAGGTTGCGCTGCTTGTGACGCACCTTGCGCTCCTGGAGCTTGATCAGGAGCTCTGGACGGTCGCTCTCCGACGGCCCGATCGGATCGGGCCGGGCCGCTGCGTCGTCCGTGGCCATGCGCCGAGCTTAGAGCCAGCTCTGCGCTCGCCTCAGAGCCAGTCGTCGAGCGGCAGCGACGCGCCCGCTTGCCCGAGCTGCCCTCGGCTGGTGTGCGGCAGGCCGCACACGGGGGCGTCCCCGAGCCGCTCGACGGTCGCCCGGTTCGATCTCTGCATCGGCGTCGGCTCGGCGGGCCACGGCGTCATCACCACCGCCGCAATGTGCAGCCCGCCGCCCCGGGCCGCTTCCACCGTGAGGAGCGTGTGGTTGATCGTGCCGAGGCCGGGCCGCGCGGCGATCACCACCGGCAGTGCCAGGTCGACGGCCAGATCGCGGACCAGGTAGCCGGACGTGATCGGCACGAGTAGCCCGCCGACGCCCTCGCAGACCAAGAGCTCATGCACGCGCGCGGCCCGGACGAGCTCCGCCGGCTCGATGCTCACGCCCGCGAGCTCGGCGGCCAGGTGCGGGGACACCGGCGGCCCGAAGCGGTAGTACGCCACGTCGTCCGCCGCCTGCCCGCTGCTCGCCGCCGACGCGAGCAGCTCGTGGTCGCGGCCGAACGGGCCCGGCTCCTCGTCGAGGCCGGTGACCACCGGCTTGAACGCTGCCACCCGCTCGCCGCGCGCGGCGAGAGCGGCGCAAATCGACGCCGCGACGACGGACTTCCCGACCTCCGTGTCCGTGCCGGTTACGAATACGCCGCGCAAGCGCGGCGACTACGCGGCGTCACGCAGGCCGTCGAAGACGCGCGAGCGGGGCGCGGGCGCCGGCGCGCTGTCACGCGACTCGTCCGCGTGGGCCGTCGCCTCATGCACGCCGGCCGGCAGGCACTTGGCCACCACGCGGGCGGCCTCGCGCAGCTCCGAGCGTGTGTGGGACGCCATCACCGTGAGCCGCAGGCGCGAGCTGCCGGCCGGGACAGTCGGCGGCCGGATCGCCTGCGCGAACACGCCCTTCTCGAGCGCCCGCTCACTCGCCCGGAGTGCCTCGTCCGCGTCGCCCACGATCACCGGCACTATCTGGGTCGTGCCCTCCGGGACCGCCAGCCCCTCGGCGTTGAGCGACTCGTGCAGCACCGCCGCGTTCCGCTGGAGCTTCTCGACCCGGCGCGGCTGCTCTCGCAGCAGCTCGAGCGCGGCCATCGCTGCCGCGACCGCAGGAGGCGGCAGTGCCGTGGAGAAGATGAGCGTGCGCGCGGTGTTGATGAGGTACTTCGCCATCTGCGCGTCGCAGCAGACGTAGGCGCCGTAAGCGCCGAGTGCCTTCCCCAGCGTTCCCACGATCACGTCGACCTCGTCCTCGAGTCCGGCGTCCGCGACGGCGCCGCGCCCGTCGGGGCCGATCGCGCCCGTTCCGTGCGCCTCGTCGACCATCACTCGCGCGTCGTAGCGCTGTGCGAGCTCGACGATCGCCTCGAGCGGCGCCACGTCGCCGTCCATCGAGAACACGCCGTCGGTGACGATCAGCGACCCGCGTCCCTCCGCCTGGCGGAGCCCCCACTCGAGGTGGTCCGTGTCGCAGTGGTCGTAGACGAAGGTCTCCGCTCGCGAGAGCCTGCAGCCGTCGATGATGCTGGCGTGGTTCAGCTTGTCCGAGAAGACCACGTCGCCCTCGCGCGCGAGCGTCGACACGACGCCCGCATTCGCCAGATAGCCGGAGCCGAACAGGAGCGCCGTCTCGGAATGCTTGAACTGGGCGAGCTGCTCCTCGAGGCGGCGGTGGATCGTCATGTTGCCCGAGATCAGCCGCGAGGCTCCGGAGCCCGCGCCGTAGCGCATGGCGGCCTCGGCAGCCGCCTCGCGCACGCGCGGGTGATCGGCCAGACCGAGGTAGTTGTTGGAGCACAGCAGGAGCACGGGCTTCCCGTCGAGCAGCACGCGCGGCCCCTGCGGCCCCGAGACGCAGCGCATGCGCCGGTAGAGGCCCTTGTCCCGAATCTCCTCGAGGCGCTCGTGGATGTCTGCGCTCATGCCGCTCGGCTCCTTTCCGCCCCACCCGCCGCCGGGTCCACGTGGATCAGCTCGGGATACGCGTTCGGCGCGCCATCCGGGCGCGGTGGCACGGACGTCTTCTTCCTGTGGCGAAGCTGTGTCGCTGGGTTCCAAAAGTTCGCTTCCTCCTGCGAGTCGATCAGGTCGTCGACCGGGGTCCTCGGCGTCTCGCCGTCGAGCCAGCCGGACCGGTTGTCGGGCCGTGGGTTGGTGCCGTTGTCGTCCTGGCGGGCCACGTTCAGCCCGAGCTCCTCGAACATCTGGCGGTCCGACTCCGGCTCCGAGCCCAGCGTCGTGAGGAAGTTCCCCATCATCACGCCGTTCAGCCCGGCCTTCACCGCCAGCTGTTGGAGCTCGCCTGCGCCCAGGTTCTCGTTCCGGCCACCGCAGAGCCGGAACAGCGCGTCGGGGATGATCAGTCGGAAGATCGCGACCCACTTGACCGCCTCGAGCGGGTCCATGAGCGCGCGGTCGCCGAACTTGGTACCGGGCCGCGGGTTCAGCAGGTTGATCGGCACCGAGGTGGGGTTCACCTCTGCGAGCTGGAAGGCCATCTCGACCCGCTGCTGGTCCGACTCGCCCAGGTTGAGGATCCCGCCGACGCAGGTCTCGAGCCCGGCATCCCGGACCGCGTCGATCGTGCGCAGCCGGCCCTCGTAGCGAACCGTGGTCGAGACCTCGTTGTAATAGCTCTCCGCCGTCTCGACGTTGTGGTGCACGCGCTGGATGCCCGCTTCCTTCAGCGCCCTGGCGCGCGCGGAGGACGTGTGCCCGATCGAGACGCAGCGCTTGAGGTTCGTGTGCTCCGCGACGAGCCGCGCGCCCGCGAGGATCCTCTCGAAGTCGCGCTTCGATAGGCCCTGGCCCTGCGTGACCATGCAGAAGCGATGAGCGCCCGCCGCCTCAGCGGCGCGCGCGTGCTCGAGGATCTGCTCCGGATCCATCATCGCGTGCATGGGGGTGTCGGCCTCGGCGAAGCGCGACTGCGAGCAGAAGCCGCAGTCCTCGGCACATCCGCCCGACTTCGCGTTGACGAGCGAGCACATGTCGGTCGAGTCGCCGAAGCGCTCGAGCCGCACGCGCCAGGCACGCTCGACGAGCGCCTCGATCTCGGCGCGATCGGTCAACTCGCCGAGCCGAAGCGCCTCTTCCCTTGAGATGAGAGGCGGCACTTAGGCGCGAGGCTAGGGCCGCCCCCGGACGTATCCGGAGTGCGTGGCTAGTGCGCGAGCCCCAGGTACCCCGTCGCGAGCATGAGCACGACCAACGCGAGCAGCGCGACGATAAGAAGCGGCTCACGCCAGCGCTCGCGACGGGGCTGCGTGTGGATAGTCATGCGGCGTGCTTCACCGGACGGCTCTGCAGCAGCTGCACAAATGCCTCGGCGGCCGGCGCCGCGCCCACGCGGCACTCCACGCGCTCGTCCTCCGCCGGCGATGAAAGCGTGATGTCGATCCAAGGCCGGCTCGGGCGCGCCTCGATCTGCAGGTCCTCGCGGCGCCAGACCGCCACCTCTTCGCCGAGCGTCTGCTTCCCGCCCAGGCCGATCTTGTAGCCGACGGCGTGCACGTGCTCGTCCGTGACCGCGAGGAAGAAATGCTCGGGCAGGCCGCCGGCCTTCGCCTTGGCGTACTGACGCGCGGCGAGGTAGGAGACCACCCCGAACTTCCCCGCGACCTTCTGGGTGATCTGCCCGCGTCGCGCGAACGGGCACGCTGCGATGAGCGGCCGGCCGATATGCCTGCTCAGTTGCGCGGTGATGTCTGCAAGGTCGGCGAGGGCGGGGGCGTGCTGCCCGGTGTTGGTGCTCATGTGAACCTCCTGGTCGGTGTGCCTACAGCATCCGATCGCCGCGATGGCCGGGCCAGGGGGGCTAACCGCCGCTTGCGTGTCGGCTACCTCCATTCCTGGGGCGGCATGCCGTCCCGGCGAAGACCGACAGCGTCATCGACGCCGTCACGGTGAGCGGGTCGGGCAGCGCCGAGAGCCGGTCTTCCACCGACCGCTCGTCCACGTGCCAGGCGCTGGGCCCCATGCGCACGAGCTGCGCACACTCGTCGCGCGTGAGGAACATGGCGTGTTCGATCGGGCGCCTTCCGGCAAGGGCAAAGCGCGAGGCGAGCTGGGCGTCGAGCCGATTCTCCTTGTCGTCGGGCACCGAGAGGAGGCCGAGTGGTCCGACGAGCTCGTGCAGGTGGCGGCTCGTCGGCGTGACGGCGAGGAGAGAGCCTCCCGGCGCAGAGGTCGTCGGTGGCGCAAGGATGCGCGCCATCTCGGCCGCGTTGCGCGGCGCAAAAACGCTTAGCACGAGAGCGGCGACCCCATCCGCGAGCGGGAGCGGCTTCCACACGTCCGCGCCGACCGCCGCTACGCGCTCGTGATTCCGCGCCGCGCGGCGGAGCGCGGCCGTGGAGGCTTCGATCGCGATTCCCCGGCGATCGGGAAGCGCATCCAGCACCGCGGCGAGATGGTGCCCGGTTCCCGCGCCCAGATCGGCCACGGCGCCGCCCGACGCGTGCTCGCCGCCGATCGCCTTCGTGGCCTCGGCGGCGAGTGCCTCGCTCAGCCGCCGGTAGTGGCCGGCGCTCAAGAACGCGTCGCGCGCCTCCACCATCTCGGGCGTGTCCGCCCTGCCGGGCACCAGGTTCACGTAGCCCTGGCGGGCGATGTCGAAGGAGTGGCCGGCCCGGCAGCGAAGGGCGGCGTCGGCCTGGACCAGGCCGGCCCCGCACACCGGGCAGCGTAGGAGGTCCACGACGTCCGCGAGCACGGCGGCATCGTCGCCTATCGTGGGCCGACGGAGCTCCTTCGGTTCGAAGGAGCTGCGCAATGCCAACAACTCGCGCGAGCTCGAGGGCGTCCACTATGGCGACGCGAAGCCGGCCTTCTTCGCGGAGAGCACGAGCTCTCTGGGGGCCACGTAATGGTGGCGCCGGCCGGGGAGCCGCACGCATTCGTCAACTCGGCGACGGCCCGCTCCGGTCCGTGAACATCCATGCGAGCCCGCGCTTCGTAACGGAGTGGGTCGAGCAGGAGCGTACGGCTAGCGGCCGCGCCAGCGCGGCTTGCGCTTCTCCGTGAAGGCCTGGATGCCCTCACGGAAGTCCTCCGAGGCGAAGCACGACGCGCGCAGCTCGACCAGATCGCGCTCCAGGTCGGCGGGCAGCCGCAGCTTCCGCAGCTCCCTGATCATCCGCTTGTTGCCCGCCAGCGAGAGCGGAGCGTTGGATGCGATCTCCGCGGCGAGGTCGACCACCCGCTCATCCAGCGCGACGGGATCGACCACCTGATTCACGAGGCCCATCTCGAGCGCGCGCTGGGCGTCGACGTTCCGGCCCACGAAGAACAGCTCGGCGGTGTTCGCCGGCCCGCACATGTCGATGAACTTCGCCAGCCCCGTGTGGGAGTAGATCAGGCCGAGCTTGGCCGGCGGCATCCCGATCTTCACGCCGCTGGCGGCCAGCCGTATGTCGGCCGTCAGCGCCAGCTCGAGCCCGCCGCCGATCGCGTGGCCGTTCAGCTCGGCGACCACGGGATACGGGTATGCCTCGAGCGCTTCGAGCGCATCGTGGAACGGGTGGGCGACGAGCTTCTCGGCGCTCTCCTCGAACTCCTGCTCCGAGAGGTTGCCGATGTCGTAGCCGGCCGAGAAGACCTCGCCCGAGCCGCGGATGACGAGACAGCGTGCGTCGAGCGTCCGCGCGTGCCCGGCGAGCGCGTCGAGAATGTCGTGGTCGAGCGCGCCGCGCCGTTCCGGATTCGAGATCGTGAGCCGGGCGACCCGCTCGGCCGGCTCGTCGAACTGGAGCTTGTCGGTCACTCCAGGACGACGAGCGTGTCGCCCTCGGAGACCGACTGACCTTCCTCGCAGACGATCTCCTTGACGGTGCCGTCGTCCTCGGCCTCCACCGGCATCTCCATCTTCATCGACTCGAGGATCACAAGCGTGTCGCCCTCCTCGACCTGCTGGCCGATCTCACACTCGATCTTCCACACGGTTCCCGTGATGTGGGCTTCGACGTCGGGCAAGCGCACGCTCCAGTTCGACTTCGCTCTCGGATGAGATCGCTCCGCCGCGGGCACCGCCCGCGGCCTCGCGCACGACGGCCGGGAAGATACAAGCGGGATAGGCTGCCGCCCTCTTGATTCTCGCGATCGACCAGGGCACCACGGGCACGACGTGCATCGTGTTCGACGAGCGTGGTCGCCCGGCCGGCCGCGCGTACCGCGAGTTCCGCCAGCATTTCCCGCGGCCCGGGTGGGTCGAGCACGACGCTTCCGAGATCTGGGAGGTCACTCGCGCCGTCGCGGGGGAGGCACTCGAGGCCGCGAGCACGAAGGGCGACGACCTCGCGGCGATCGGCATCACGAACCAGCGCGAGACGGTGGTGGCCTGGGACCGCGACAGCGGCGAGCCGCTCCACCGCGCGATCGTGTGGCAGGACCGTCGCACGGCGCGCCGCTGCGACGAGCTGCGCGAGGCGGGCCACGAAGAGCTCGTGCGCGAGCGCACGGGCCTCGTGCTCGACCCGTACTTCTCCGGCACGAAGATCGAGTGGCTGATCCGCGAGGGCGGCGTGCCGAGCGACGCCGCCTTCGGGACGATCGACTCATGGCTCGTCTTCAAGCTCACGGGCGAGCACGCGACCGATCTGTCGAACGCGTCGCGCACGCTCCTGTTCGACATTCGCGAGCGCCGCTGGGACCCGGAGCTGTGCGACGTGCTCGGCGTGGATCCGGGCTCACTGCCCGAGCCGCGGCCGAGCGCGCACGTCTACGGCGAGACAGCAGAGTTCGGCGCCTCGGTGCCGGTCGCCGGCATCGCGGGCGACCAGCAGGCGGCCCTCTACGGCCAAGCCTGCCACGAGCCGGGGCTCGGCAAGAACACCTATGGGACGGGCAGCTTCGTGCTCCAGAACGCGGGGCAGGAGATGCCCGAGCCGGCGGAGGGGCTGCTCACGACGGTCGCGTGGGGGGTAGGCGAGCGGGTCGACTACGCGCTCGAGGCGGCCATCTTCGTCACCGGCGCCGCCGTGCAGTGGCTCCGCGACCAGCTCGGGATCATCCGGACCGCCGACGAGAGCGAGCGGCTCGCGCGCTCGCTCGACTCGAACGACGGCGTCTACCTCGTCCCGGCCTTCACCGGGCTCGGGTCGCCGCACTGGGACCCGTACGCGCGCGGGACCGTGGTCGGACTCACGCGCGGCACCGGCCGCGCCCACCTCGCGCGGGCGGCGCTCGAGGCAATGGCGTACCAGACGGTCGACGCCATCCGGGCGATGGAGCAGGCGTCGGGCGTCGTGCTCGAGGAGTTGAAGGCGGACGGCGGCGCCGTCGTGAACGGCTGGCTCATGAAGTTCCAGGCCGACGTGCTGGGGGTGCCCGTGGTCGTGCCGCAGGTCTCCGAGACGACGGCGCTGGGCGCCGCCTACCTGGCCGGGGTGGCGACCGGCACCTGGAGCGAGGACGACGTCAAGACGATGTGGCGCGAGGCGGCGCGCTACGACCCCTCGATGTCGGACGACGAGCGCCAGACGATGCTGGCCGGCTGGGCGCGCGCGCTGGAACGCGCGCGGAGTAACGAAGCGGATCGGTTCGGGTAGGTCAGCGAAGGTGAAGCCGCAGGTCTACAAGGATCCGCGTCCGCCGGAGTACTTCGACCGGTTCCACTCGCGCCAGCGCACGAAGCGCCCGAACTGGGTCTACGACCTGATTCGCGTGCTGCTGACGCCCTACCTGATGCTCGTCTACAGGGCGCGCTGCATCGACTCGCACAACATCCCCGCGGAGGGGCCGGTGATCATCGGCCCCAACCACTTCTCCTTCCTGGATCACTTCTTCGTGGCGGTATACCTGCGCCGGAAGGTGCAGTTCATGGCGAAGTCGCAGCTCTTCAAGCCGCCGATGCAGGCCATCTACCACCACGGAGGCGTCTTCCCCGTACGGCGCGGCCACCACGACCGCGAGGCGTTCGAGACCGCGCACACGATCCTGGGTCGCGGCGACGTGATCGTCATGTACGCCGAGGCCGGCCGGTCGCGCACCGGCGAGCTCGGGAAGCCGCGCCACGGCATCGGGAGGCTGGCGCTCGAGTCCGGGGCGCCGGTCGTGCCGACCGCGATCGCCGGCACCGAGCGCGCCCGCAACTGGAAGCGCCTCCAGTTCCCGAAGGTGACGATCCAGTTCGGCGAGCCGCTCCGGTTCGAGCAGGTGCCCGAGCCGACGAAGGAGCAGGCCCAGGCCGCCTCGGAGATCGTCTTCGACCGCGTGCGCGAGATGCACGGCCGGCTGGTGGGCGAGGGACGGAAGAGCGCCGTGCGAGCCGCCCGCGACGCGCGCCGAGCGGCGCGCGAGGCGGCTGGGCGCCGGCCGGTCGACGCCTGAGGCGTCCGCCGGCCCGCGCTGGTCAGCCGGCCGCCCAGCGACCGCGTTC